>NZ_JAMYSB010000003.1:0-429125 GCF_040321695.1 Mesorhizobium sp. M0292 | reverse complement strand
TGGCCACAAACCAGCGCCGGAAAACCACCTCGCATTTGCCCTTGCCGTCTCTCTCCACGCCCAAAGCCTATAACGCAACGGGCCCACATGGGCAAACGATTTGCCGCGCATCGCTGCGCCGCGGGTTGCATCCATTGCCAAGGAAAATACCCAATCCGATCCGGACATTAGCCCAGACGAATGAAAACAGACTCAGTTTCAGATACCGCGATGGTACGCCTCGATTTTGACCGTTCAAGGGCCAATGGCGGTATTGCACTGTGCCTGAAAGGGGCTGATCGTCCGCGACCGCTTAAGCCCGTGTCGGCGTTAGAGGCGGCAGGCTCGTCACTTTAGGCCGATTGAAAAGATGCGAGCATGTGGGTTGCGCCAACCGCCATCATGCGTGACCTCGGCCAATGTGATCGGCTGCGGGACCGAGCGCAGTGAGCAGCGCCTTGCCGCTTTCCAGCGTCGCATTCTCATGCGGCGCGCGCAGGTTGAGCCAGCGTTTGTCGCCGAAGCGCACCGCCAGCACGGCCTTCATCGCCGGGATCAGGCCTGCATCCTGGATCACCTTGCGGAACGCCCTGATCGCGGCGTCCGCTTCCGTGACGTCTTGGCCAGCGATCGTCGCGTCGTAGAGCGCGCGGATGGCCGCAGCGTTGAGATTGACGGTCGCGGAGATACAGCCCGCAGCACCACTGGCGAGCCCCTTGGTCAGTTGCGCCTCCGAGCTGGGGAACACCGCGACGTCGGGTGCGGCGGCAATCACCGCCGCCGTGTTGTTCCAGTCGCCGGCGCTATCCTTGTAGGCGACGACCGTCTCTGGAAACGCCGCGCTCAACCGGGCGGTCAGGGCAGGGCTTACCGGCACGCCGGAGTTCTGCGGGATGTGGTAGAGGATCATCTTCAGCGCCGGGTTGGCCACCCTTTCGATCAGCTCGCTGTAGTAGCGCGCCTGGCCATCGTCCCCGGCGGCCGTGTAGAAGAACGATGGCAGCACCATCACGGCGGCGCAGCCGAGGCCGACCGCGTGCTTCGACAGTTCGACGGTTTCGGGCAGTGCGGTGACGCCGGTGCCGGGCATCATGCGCCCCGGCGAAATGCCTGATGCAACCAGCCATTCCAGCGCCTGCATGCGCTCGTCGAGCGAGAGCGACAGTGCCTCGCCCGTGGTGCCGAACGGCGACAGCAAATGGGCGCCCTGGCCCAGCACCCATTTGGCATGTGAGATCCACAGGTCACGGGCAATGCGGCCATCGTTCTCGAACGGCGTCAGGATCGGGGCGATGGTTCCTTGCGGGCGGGGCATGTCGGTCCTTCCATCGGTGCTGGAAATCAGCTTGGCATAGAGCATACGTGCGATGCGATCTGCCAGAGGCGATCTCTTGGGCCACCGCGCCGGCCGTGGGAAAACTTGCGGGTCATTGCCGCGAAATTCTGGCCCTTCGGTCTGCCGCAACCAGATGACGCCGGCGTCAATGGGTTGCAAATGGACCGGGGTTGCAAATGGACCAGGGTTGCAAGTGGACCAGCCAAGCCCGAAATGTCGAACAGAGACAGATCCGGAAACGGCATGCACCCACGATTGCTCAAGACCTTCCTCGCCGTGGCGCGGCACCGCAACATCACCCGCGCAGCGCGGGAGGTTCATCTGGCGCAGTCGAGCGTCAGCGACCAGATCCAGTCGCTGGAAAGCGAACTTGGTGTCGTCCTCTTCATCCGCTCGCGCCACGGCCTCGACCTGACGACGGCCGGCGACGCGCTGAAACCCTATGCGGAAGAGATTCTGCAACTGGCGGAGGAGGCGCGTATTGCCGTCGAGGCAACGACGGGAATGACCGCCGGAACGGTTACGGTCGGCGCGCTGGAGACGATTGCCACGGTCAGACTTCCGCAATGGCTGGCGGCCTTTCGAGGCGACCACCCGGAGATCGGTCTGCGGCTGAAAATCGCCGGCAGCGATGCCCTGCTGCGGCAGCTCGAAGAGAGCGAGATCGACGTCGCCTTCTGTTTCGACAAGGGCGGTCTGGACGAACGTCTGGCCCGGCGCACGATATCGGCCGAGCCGCTGGTCCTTGTCGCCTCACCCGAACATGCGCCCGCATCGGGGCAGAGCGACCTGGCCACGCTCGCCGCGATGCGTTTCGTGGTGACGGAAACCGGATGCGTCTACCGGCATCTGTTCGACACTGCCTTTGCCGAGATTGCAGCGCCAGAACTTGCCGCCGAAGTCGGCAGCATCGGCGCCATTGCGGGCCTGGTGGCGACTGGTGTCGGCATGGGCCTGGTGCCGCGGCTGGCCGTTGCCGACGCGCTCGATCGCGGCGAGATCGTCGAATTGCCATGGCCGGGTTCGGCCCGCACGGCGTCGCTGGTCATGATCTGGCGCCGCCGGCGGGTGCAACCGCCGGCGCTGAAACTGCTGCTGGCTGCCGCGGCCAGGAATTTCGCTGCGCTCAGATCAGCCGGTGACCGCCCTCGACATGCAGAACCGTCCCTGTCGTAAAACCGTTGCTCATCAGGAAGGCGATGGCATCGGCAATGTCGTCCGGTTGCCCGACGCGGCCGACCGGCAGGCGCCTGGCCATTGCATCGAGCGTCTCGTGCTTCTTGTCGCCGGCCACAAAACTCCAGATCGGCGTGTCGACCCAGCCCGGCGAGACGGCGTTGACGCGGATCGGCGCCAGTTCGACCGCCAGCGCCCGCACCAACCCTTCCAGCGCAGCGTTGACGGCAGCGACGACGGAGCCGCGCGCGGCAGGTCGATAGGCGGCGATGCCTGAGGTGAAGGTGATGGAACCGTTAGCCGAAAGCTGCGGCGCGCCATATTTGGCGAGCAGCAGCGGCCCGTAAAATTTGCTTTCGACGACCCGCTGCGCCGCCTTCAGGTCGACTGAAGGCAATAGCTCATAGGCGCCTTCGATGTCGGCGGCGGTGCTGACGATATGGTCGAGCCGGCCAATTCGCTTGAACAGGTCAGCGACCTGATCCTCCCTGGCGATATCGGCCGCGACGGCGCTCAAAGCGGAAGGGTTCTGCAGCGCCTCGCCGGCACGCTTGAGCCTGGCTTCACTGCGGCCGACGATGATGACTTCGGCGTCTGAGTCCAGGCACCGCCTTGCCAACGCCAGCCCCATTCCGGAGCTGCCGCCAATGATAGCGATTTTCGATTTTGCGATGTCTGCCATGTTTCCGTTCCTGTCCTGAACCGCTCCGGCGAGAGTCGCAGACCGGCGGCAGGAGTGGAAACGGAAGAAAGCGATAGTGCCATCGGAGGCTCCGATGGCACTATCGTCGATAGCAACGGACGCGGGCCGCTCCGTCGAGTGCCCGCCTGTCAATGAAGTGCGCTCAGTAGCCGACCGTGAAGCGCTGCTTGATATGCGCCGGCTTTTCGATCTCGTCGGCCATGACGATGGCATAGTCCTCGAAGGAAATGCTGCTGCCCTTGTCGGACGTCAGCAGCGTGTCCTTGCCGATGCGGTATTTGCCGGTCCGCTCGCCGGCGACGAACAGCGCCGAAGGCGACAGCAAGGTCCAGTCGAGATCGTCGACCGTCCGCAGCGTGTCGAGGAAGTCGGCGCCCTTCTGTGCCTCGGCCTTGTAGATATCAGGGAAGGTCGGCGTGTCGACCAGGCGCTTGCCGGGCGCAACCTCAAGGCTGCCGGCGCCGCCGACGACGAGGTAGCGTTTGACGCCGGAAGCACGCACGGCTGCGATAAGCGTATCGGGATCGCTGTCGAGGAAATGAACCGAGGAGATCACCGCGTCATGACCCTTGATCAGGGCGGCAAGGCCATCCTTGTCGAAGACGTCGCCCTTCTTGGCAGTCACGCCCGGAAGTGCCGCGATCTTGTCTGGATGCCGGGCAATGGCGGTGATGCTGTGCCCGCGATCGGAGAGTTCCTTAAGCAGGCGGGAGCCGACCTGGCCGGACGCGCCGATAAGTGCGATTTTCATGGGGATTTTCCTTTCGTCTGGGGAGAATTTCATCTGGGGAGAATTTCTGGGATTACGCCGCCTCGATGTGAGCGACGAGATTGTCGTAGCTGCCGAACAGCGCGTTGGCGCCGATCAGGCGCGGCGCCGTTTGGCCGATCACCGCCAGCGCGGGAACGCCATTGGCATGCAGCCGTTGGAACAACATCCGCCCGCGGCTGACCAGGTCGTGATGCTTCGCCAGAAACGGCTGCGTCGGCGCTTTCAAGAGCTTTGCCGCGTCGCTCATGCCGGCGTCGGTCAGTACCGCGGCGACGCCGTCAACCGTCACAATATCGCGGCCGTCGACATAGCGCGCATGCTGGATCGCCTTCAGTGCCGCAAGTTCCTGGCGCCAGTCGTCCAGCCCGGCGGCGTTGATGCCCATGGTGGCAGCGGAAGAATCGAGCAAGGTGCCGCTGACATTGAGCACATTGTCGAGATAGGCCTGGCTGAAGCGCTGTCCGCTCAGCCGCGCGATGCGCTGGTCATTGTCCCAGGCGTGGGCGGCAAAACCTGTATCCAGCGGCCGCGCGCCGGCACCGGAGAAAAGCCCCACCGGCAGCAGTTGGAGCGCGGTCCCGCCGGCGGCCAGTCGATCAAGCATCGGCGTGGCGCCATAGCACCAACCGCAGAGCGGGTCGAAAAGATAGGTTAGGGTTGCATTGGTCATGGCGGCCTCATTCTGTTGCCCGATAGATGACAGCTGGACCGCTTGCGAAAAATAGCGATCAATCATACAAACTGTCTGATAAAATCAGACAATGAGTGGCCTGTGACCGAACTCCTCAATCTCAATCGGCTCGTCTACTTCGCCACCGTGGTGGAGACCGGCTCGTTCACGGCCGCTGCCGACCGTCTCGATGTTGCCAAGGCTGTGGTCAGCCATCAGGTCGGCAAGCTCGAAGAAGAGCTTGGCGCCACGCTGTTGCGGCGCACGACCCGGCGCGTGACGGCGACCGAAGAGGGTCGTCTGTTCTATGACCGGACCGCGATCATCCTGCGCGAGGCGGAGGCAGCCTATGGCGACATTTCGCAGCGAGCGGCGCAGCCGACGGGGACGCTGCGGCTGACGGCGCCGCTCGATTATGGCGAGAAGGTCGTGGCGCCGACCATCGCCGCCTACATCAGAAAATACCCGAAAATGCGGGTCGAGACGATCTTCGACGATGCGGTCAGCAACCTGGTCGACGAGCAGATCGATCTTGGCATCCGCGTCGGCTGGCTTGCCGATTCCAGCAATCTGGCGCGGCGGCTGGGCAGCCTGCAGCAATTCGTCGTCGCCAGCCCGGAACTGGCCGCCAGGCTGCCTGGGGAAGCCAGCCCCAGGCAGGCGAAGTCGCTGCCCTGGGTCGGCAACGCCCAGTTGCGCGGGGTCGGCCAATGGCTGTTCTCGAGGGGCACGGAAACGGTGCTGGCCGAACTCAACCCCGTCGTCAGCTGCGACAAGACACCAGGCGTGCTGTCCTGCGTGCTGGCCGGCATCGGCCTCGGCATCTTTCCGGATTACAGTGTCGCCGACGACATTGCGCGCGGCCGGCTGGTTCGGGTGTTCGCGGACTGGACCTTGCCGTCCGGTGGCATCCATGCCGTCTTCCCGCCGGCGCGCTTCAGGCCGGCCAAGGTGCGCGCTTTCGTCGACCTCCTGGTTGCAGCCGAACGGCGGCGCGCGCGCAGTGCGGGCTGATTTCGGCACCGGCCGGCAATGCCGGCGAGGGAACCTTTGTTCGGCAGGCGCTTTTGGATATGCTGCGATTCCGAACCGTCAGAAGGGGTACTGCCGATGACCACCAAGATCTTTGCGACCTGCATGCTCGCTCTCGCTGTCGGCTGCAGCCTGTCCACAGCGGGTGTCGCCAAGGACAAGCATCGCCATCGTCAGCCAGAACCCGAACGCTACGTCCCCGCCCATCGCGACCTCATCTACGCCCTGTTCGGCGGCCCGCGCTACTATGACAAAATGCTGATCACCACGGCGGCCGGCCCGTGCTCTTACGACCGGGTCGGGCCGGACGCGAATGCGCTGAACAAGGTCAACGATCACCATTGCGGAAAGTAGATTGGTCCCAAAGGCGGGGTCCTGCGTCCCAGGGTTACCGGATGACGGCCGCCGCGAACACGATAGAGACAGTCGATGACCGCTGGTGAGAAATGGTCTCCGTCCGAAAAGAAAGTCGCCCGCACTGCCTATGACGCAGCGCTGAAGGTGGCGCTCGACAAGACGCTGGCTGAACTCAAGAGCAGGGCCCACGTTGCGGCAACGCCTTACGAAATGTGGGATGTCGAAGACTTCTGCTGCAGCAGCGACGGAAGATCGACCAGATGTTCGACTATCGCTATTCACAGCTAATACAGGTCTTCGCCAATCTCATCCGGCAAGGCTATCTCGAGGAGAATCTCCTTGTTGGCTTGTCGGAAGACAAGCGGCAAACGATCCGAAAATACGCCAGGTGGAATCGCGAAGGGTAGGGGTCCTCTTCGGGGACCTTGGCGCTGCATTCAAACTGGACCATTCACCATCTTCGCGCGCGCCGCGCAGCTCGAGTTCAGCCATGGCGTGCCTCCGTGGCATCGGGGGTCGCGCCTCTGTCCTTGTCGTCCTGCGCCATCGCCAGCGGCGCACCGCCTTCCCACAGGATCAGGCTGGCGGCGCCGATCAGCCCGGCGCGGTCGCCGAGTTCAGCCTGCACGATCGGCACGTCGCGATAGGCCGGCATCGCCCGCTGCTGGATGACCGCTCTGATCGACGGTGCCAGAAGGTCGAACCCGTTGGAAAGGCCGCCTCCCATGACAATCAGATCGGGCGAATAGAGATGAAGCAGGTTGGTGAAGCCGATGCCCAGCCATTGTGCTTCCGCCTCGATCAGGTCGAGAGCGTTGGCGTCGCCGGCCTTGGCAGCCTCTACGACATGCCTGGCCGAGACCTCGCCGTCATTTGACAGCCGTCGTAAGAGCGAGCCGTCGCCCGGCGCGGTCAGTCGCGTGGCGCGGCGGCCGAGCGCGGTTCCGGAGGCAACGGCCTCGAAGCAGCCGATGGCGCCGCAAAAGCAGCGGTCGCCTTCACCGGTGATGGTCATGTGGCCGATCTCGGCCGCCAGTCCGCGCCTGCCGTGATAGATGTGGCCATCGGCGACGACGCCGCCGCCAATGCCGGTCGATACGGTCACGAACACCAGCGATCCGCTGCCGCGTCCGGCGCCAAAACGCCATTCGCCGAGCGCCGCCGCATTGGCGTCGTTTTCCAGCCGCACCGGCAGGCCGAAATGCCGCCCCAGAATGTCGATCAGCGGCACATCATGCCAGCCGGCCAGCGTTGGCGGCGCGATCACGATGCCCGCCTTGGGGTCGAGCGGTCCCGGCGCACCGACGCCGATGCCGGCGACGTTTGCCTGCGGGTGTTCCTTGAGGAGCGTGCCTGCCAGAGCGACGATCTGGCTGATCACCGCCTCGGATCCCGCACCGGCAAGCGTCGGCGCTGAAGCATGAGCGACGATGCGGCCATCGCTTTCGACCAGCGCACCGCGCAGCGCCGTGCCGCCGAGATCGAAGGCCAGCGCAAGCTTGGTCATCAGGCGGCGACCTCCAGCCCGTGCAGCCAGGCCATGCGCCGGGCAAGGTCGGGATCGCCGAAGGCCAGCGAGCCCAGCACCACGGTCTCCGCACCTGCGGCGCGCAGTAAGGGCACGGTCTCGTGGCGGATGCCGCCATCGGCGGCGAGCACGATGTCGGCCTCGCGGCCGGCTTTGCGCATCAGCACGCGCGCCTCGATCAGGCGCGGACACGCCTGCTCCGACAGGCTTTGGCCCTTGACGCCGATGGAAGTGCCGAGCAGCGTCACGAACGCCACTTCCGGCAGGAAGGGCGTGACGGCCGCGACCGGTGTTTCCAGCCGCAGCACCACGCCGGCCTCGGCCCCGAGTTCACGCGCCAGTTTCACGGCGCGCAGACCGGTCTCGCCGTTTTCGGCGTGCACACTGATCAGGTCGGCGCCGGCCTCGATGAACTGGCGCGTCTGTTCCTCGACGATCTCGGCTTCGACCATCAAATGGACATGGATAGGCTTTGCGGTGAGCTTGGCGATGTGCGCCACCAGGTCCGGGAAGAACAGGAAGCCAGGGGTGAAGCGGGCGTCGGCGACGTCGATATGATGAACATCGACATGGGTCTCGATGCGCTTCAAATCGCGCTCCATATTGGCGAGGTCGGCCGACCACAGCGAAAACTCGCCGATCAGCCGGTAGCGCGGCAGGGCAGCGATCGCGGCGGGGCCGGACAGGGGCTTGTTCGTCGTCATCGTCTCAGGCTCCGTAGCCGCGCATTGTCTGGCGGTTGGTTTTGACGGCGCCGGCAGGGTCGGCGGCGGCCGTTTCGGACTCTTCCTCCAGCACCAGCCAGCCGTTGAAATTGGGTGCAGCACCAGCGATCTCGATCACCTTCGCCGTGTCACAGACGCCCTTGCCGAGCATCGCCCAGGTTCCATTCGCGTCGACATCCTTCAGATGCACATAGCGGATGCGGTCGCGATAAGTGGTGAGCGTATCCGCCATGTCCTGGCCGCCGCGCAAGATGTGGCCGGTGTCCGGCACCCAGCCGACCAGCGAGGCGTCGACCAGCCCGAAGATGCGATCATAGTCGGCGCGGTCGAACAGCAGCGTGTTGTGATGCGAGCTTGGATGCACCGCGACCTGGACGCCGGCCTCGCGCCCGAGCTCGCCGGCTTTGTTGTAGACCTCGGCGGCGATGGCAAACTTGTCGTCGCGCGGCCCGTCGGAAACGATCGTGGCCGAGCCCATCGACACCAGCGCGCCGGGAAAGGCGGCGGCGAAGTCGATCCAGCGTTTGGCGGTCTCCAGATCGGCGCCGATCTCATCCCTAAGCGTGAAACCGCTCTTGGAGCCGAAGGCGAAGGAGACGAGCGTCAGCCCGGATGACTTCAGCGCGGCGGCGAACTCCGTTGGCTTGCCGGCATAGCGGCCGATCATCGTGTCGGTGATCTCGATGCCGGCATAGCCGCCATCGGCGATCGCCTTGAGCAGATCGTCCGGGCTGCCGGCAAAACGGTCGCCGAGCATTTCCCAGGTAAAGGTCTGGCAACCGACTTTCAGGTCTTTCACGGTCATCCTTTCGTTTCTTGATTCCACTCTCCGTTGGAGGAACATCCTATTTGACCGACCCTGCGGTCATGCCGGCGAGGAAGAACCTCTGGGCAACGAGGTAGATGACCAGGAGCGGCAGCGAGCCGAGCACGCTCATCGCCATCATCTGGTTCCATTCGAAGGCGTGTTGTCCCATCAACAGCTGGATGCCGATCGGGACGGTGCGCATGGACGTTGACTTCGTCAGCGTCAGCGCAAAGAGAAATTCGTTCCAGCACAACAGGAAGGTGTAGACCGACGTCGCCACGATACCGGGCAGTGAAATCGGCACGATCACCCGCCACAGCGCGGTCCAACTGGTGCCGCCGTCGACAGCCACCGCTTCATCGAGGTCGCGGGGCAAGGTGTTCAGATATCCCGTCATCAGCAGGATCGCATAGGGCAGCGTAAACACCAGATAGGTCAGAATCAGCGCGACATAGGTGTCGAAGATGCCATACGAGACGACAAGCCCGAAAAAGGGGATCAAAAGCGTGATCGGCGGGATCGTCTGCGTGCTGATGATGAGAGTGTTGAGGCTGCCCTTGCCGCGGAAATTGAAACGGCTGAACCCATAGGCCGCCACCAAGGCGATCAGCACCGTCAGCACGGTCACCGCTCCGGCGACGAAGTAGCTGTTGAAGAAGAAGCGCAGCTTTACCGGATCACCAAGGATGGCCGCATACGCTTCCAGCGTGAAGGCCTTCGGCAGGACGGTTGGCGGCAGGGCGAAGATTTCGGTATTCGACTTGAACGAGCTGCTCAGCATCCAGTAGATCGGGAAGGCCGCGAACAAGAGGCCTGCGGCAAGCGCGACATGGAGCGCGGCGGTGATCAGCCTGTCTTTCGGTGTGTGTCTTTTCCTCATGTGACTACCGAGCCTTTTGATAGCGGATGTAGAACAGCGTCAGGCCGAGAGAGATCAGCAGGATGACCACGGCGCTCGCCGAGGCCTGCGACAGGTTGTAGCTCGAAAACGCCAGCTTGTACGTGTAGGTGCTGAGGACCTCGGTCGAGTAGATCGGACCGCCACCCGTCGTTATCCAGATCAATGGAAAGACCTGCATGGTCCAGATGAAGTCGAGCAGCGAGATGCTGATGATGATCGGCATCAGCTGCGGAATGGTGATGAAGATCAGCTTCTGGTAGGCCTTCGCGCCGTCGATATCGGCGGCCTCGTAGAAATCCTTGGGAATGCCCTGCAAGCCTGCGAGCAGGCTGACCATGAAAAGCGGGTAGCCCGCCCAGATATTGGCGAAGGTGACGGCGTGCAGCGCGGTCGCGGGCGAGGAAAACCACTCGACCTTGGAACCGATGATGCCGATCTGCATGAGAACACTGTTCACGACACCATTCGGCTCAAGCAGAAGGCGCCAGATCACCGCGATAATCACCGCGGTGAACAGCCAGGGCAGTATGTACAGCACGCGCAGGATGTTGCGCAGCGTCGGATTGATGCGGTCGCTGTTCAGCATGAGTGCGAAGAGCATGCCGATGGTCATATGGAAGACGACACTCATGCAGGTGAAGTAGAGCGTGTGCCACAGCGAGGCCCAGAACACCGGATCGGCAAAGATCGCCTGGTAGTGTTTCAATCCGGCAAAGGACGGGTCGCGACGCAGCACCGCGCTGTTCTGGAACGAATAGCCAATCACCGTCACCATCGGCAGCAGCATCAGAAGGCCGATTATGAGGAGCGAGGGTGACAGATAGAGATAGGGTGCGACCGCTCGTTTCAGTCGATCGTGGGAGCGCTTCTGCCCGGTCATGTGCCACCCCTGGGGTATGCCTTCAAGAGGAAGGTGCGCTTCGCAAACAGGTCCATCTCAAATTGCCGATCCGTTGTTGACGGGTGGCCTGGCCGAGGCCGGGCCCCCCGGCGGAAGATAGCAAACGGGAACAGGCAGCTCAGAATTTCTCCACCCAGCCCTTTTGAGCGTTGGCTGCGGCTTGTTCCGGAGACTGCTCGCCGGCGAGCATCTTCTGGGCTTCCACATCGAACTTGGTCATCAGGTCTTCGGCCACCGGCAGCCCCGTGAACTCGTTGGCGAGATAGCCGGTCTTGAAGATTTCGAAAGCCTTGGCGAAAGCCTTGTCCGAGGTCACGAAATCGGGCTTGGCGTTGACGTTGCCCGGGAAAGCGTTTGCAAGCGACACGAGCTTGGCATTCACCTTTTCACTCATCAGATATTGGACGAGCTTCCAGGCTTCATCCTGATGTTTCGAGGCGGCGGAGATGCCGATGCCCCAGGAGGCATAGGGAAGGCCGCGCTTGCCGTTGTAGTCCGCCACGACCGGGACCGGGATGAGGTCGAAGTTCAGCTTGGGATTGCGTTTGCGGATGAGATTCACATGCGCGAGCGAGTCGATCATCATTCCGACCCGATCGTTGACGAATTCCTCGACCTTTTCCTGCTCGGTCTTGGTGGCAATGCCGGGCGAGATGACGCCGGCGTCGTTCAGCGATTTGACGAAAGTGAGCATATCGACGACCGGCTTGCCCTCGAGAGCCGGCTTGCCTTCAACCATCATCGATTGACCCGAGGCCCAGACCCACGACATCAGGTCGTTCTGGACACCGGACGGCGTTTGCAGCGACAGGGGCAGCACCCAGCCATACTGGTTCTTGTCGGCATGGGTCATCTTCTTGGCGGCTTCGAGAAACTCCGCGCGGGTCGACGGCAGCTTGGTGACGCCTGCCTGGGCGGCGAGGTCCAGATTGACGAAGACCGGATAGACGAACGAAGCCACGGGAAACATCACCGCCTTGCCGTCCACCTTGATGATATCCGCGACCTGGGTCTTGTCAAACCCGCTCGCATCCATCATCGGGTTCATGTCGGCCAGCGCACCCTGCGCGTTCAGATTGTTCACCCAGGCGCCGTCGAGACCGACGACGTCGCTGAGCGTTCCGGTTGCGGCGCCGACCGAGATCTGGTCTCGCGTAGTCGCATAGGGACCGCTGACCAGCGTCACCTTGATGCCGGGGTTTGCAGCCTCGAAGTCGTTCATGATTGCCCTGAGCGATCCCGCCGGCAATTCGGGCTCCCACCATTGGGTGAATTCCAGCGTCGTGTCCGCCATGGCGCCGGTTGCACCAAGCAACCATGCGGCCGCGGCTATTTTCAGCATCGCGGGTCGTATCCGAAACATCATTTTCTCCTCCTTCTTCAAGGTCGGCCGCACAATGCGGACGATCGTCTGTTCATTCAGAAGCCTTCTTGTATCTTCCGCAGGCACCTCGCTCCCGCCCGCGGTCTTCCGCAGATCTTCAGATCGCCAGATGCGTTTCGGGATCGAAGAAATGGAACTTGGCATCATCCACGGCCAACCGGATTTCCGAGCCGGAGCGGACGGCGCTGATCGGCTCGAACCTCGCCACCGCGTTCGACGCCAGGCCGAAATCGTCCACCGCATCCGGATCGCCGGAGTCCACCCGGACCGCGTCGATGTTCATGTGGACGATCTGTTCGGAGCCGAGTTCCTCGATCGAGGTCACCCTGGCCGGTATCGTCTGATACTTGCGACCGGATTCAAGGCTGCTGTCATAAAGATCCTCCGGTCTGATCCCGAACACGACCTTGCGCCCCGCATACGACCTCAAGGCCGGCCTGCGCACGAAGGCTGCATCCTGCAGCCGGACGGCGAAGTCGCGAAAAGCGAGCTCGCCGCCCTTCAGGGTCGCCTCGAAAAGGTTCATCGAAGGAGAGCCGATGAAGCCGGCAACGAAGGCGTTAACCGGCGATTCATAGAGCCTCTTGGGTGTGTCGACCTGCTGCAGCACACCGCCTTTCAACACCGCGACTCTGTCGCCCATCGTCATCGCTTCGATCTGATCGTGGGTCACGTAAATGGTCGTGACGCCGAGCTGCTTTTGCAGGCTGGTGATTTCGGCGCGCATTTGCACACGCAGTTTCGCATCCAGATTGGAAAGCGGCTCGTCCATGAGAAAGGCGGCCGGCTCGCGCACCATGGCGCGGCCCATGGCAACCCGTTGACGCTGCCCGCCTGACAGGTTCGCGGGTTTGCTGTCCAGCAAAGACGTCAGCTGAAGAGTTTTGGCGATCTCGTCCACGCGCTTCTTGCGCTCGGCCTTCGGCTTGCCTGCCAGCCGCATCGAAAAGGCGATGTTTTCGGATACCGTCATATGCGGGTAGAGCGCGTAGCTCTGGAAGACCATCGCGATGTCGCGGTCCTTGGGCGGCATGTCGACGACGTCGATGCCGCCGATCCGAAGGCTGCCGCTGGTGATGTCTTCCAACCCCGCGATCATTCGCAACGCCGTGGATTTGCCGCAGCCCGACGGCCCGACGAGAATCAAGAACTCGCCGTCCTTGACCGATAGGTTCAACTGATCGATTGCGCGAAAACTGTTCCCGTAAGTTTTGCAGATATTCTCAAGAATGACTTCTGCCATATTCCTCCCTCCACAAGTATAAGCCCCGATTTTTATGATTCTCCTGGGCTTGTGTTCGCCTGCGAAATGTTTCCTCGGATCGTTTCAGTTCATGCTCCAGCATCGACATGCGCATTTTTCAGTTGGACTACTGACGGCGCGTTCGCCGATGCCAGGAGTTGCGTGACCTGGTCCTCGGTCGGAAGCGCCTCGCGCCCGCCACGCCCCGTTATCGAAACGGCCGCCGCCGCGGCCGCGAATGCCACCCGGCCCGCAGTGTCGGCTCCGCGCGTCAACGCATGGGCATAGGCGCCATGAAAGCAGTCACCCGCGCCTGTGGAGTCGACGACCGCAACCCGGTGCGGGGGCAGGTGCCAGAGACCTGTCTCTTCACGGCCGCGATAGTACACACCCCTGCCTCCATCGGTCAGAACCACGGCGGATCGGGATGGCAACCACAAGGCATCGAGCATCTCGGCAGGCGATCGGCGCCCCGTGGCAGTCCGTGCAAAGCTAAGTGGAAGAATGAGATGGTCGCAGAGCGCGATCAGCCGCTCCGTGGCGGGGCCGCTGCTCCATTCGATATCGCCGAGGATCGCAAGGCCGAGATCGCGAGCCCGAGCCACGACATCCAGCGACCCGGTCGCATAGCTATCTACGATCAGGACGGTTGCGCGGCTGAGGATATCGTCCGGAAAGTCCGGAGCGGTGCCCAGCATCGCATCGTCGTCATACGCGATGAACCTTTCCCCGTCCGAGCCGACGGTGATCCGCGAGTGCACCGGGCGCGCGTCGGGATGGCGCGGCGCGAATGCGGTTTCGATACCGCTCGCCACGAGATCGAACTGCACCGCGTCGTCCGCGGCACTGGCCAGCCATCCGACGAACCCGGCGGTTCCGCCGAGCCGCGCGACGGCGGCCAGCGCCGTCGCGACATTTCCCCCGAAGGCGCGGGTACTTTGCAGAACCTTACCCTTGCCCGCCGACAATGGCTGATCGACGTAGACGATGTCGTCGATCGCAATAGCGCCGAAGCCGAGGATCGAGGGGATGGTGGGCATCGTTCAGGCACCCGCCTTCGCCAGGGCGTCTTGCGCCGAAAGGCCGTCATGGATGACGCCGCGAAAGGCAAGCGCTGCCTTCTCCGGATCGCCGTGCCCCCAGAGATTGCGGCCGACCACGGCGCCGCGCGCGCCGGCACGGATGGCATCCGCCGTCTGCTGAAGCGCGCCGAGCAGCGTATCGGTCTTTGGACCGCCCGCGATGACAACCGGCACCGGGCAGGTCCGGACGGTCTCCCGGAACGACTCGAAATCGCCGGTGTAGCCGATTTTGATCACGTCGACGCCGGACTCGTAACCGATGCGCGCCGCATAGGCGATCTCGTCGGGGGTGAAGACGATCTTTGCTCCGTCGGTGAAATCGCGAGGGTAGATATGCGCCACCACAGGCATGCCGTAGCGGGCCGCCGCATTCACCGAATCGGTCAGCCAGCGTATGTATTTGCCCTCCGTCGCGCCGCGCACCGGAATGGCCACGGCCAACGCATCGGCCCCCGCGCGCACCGCGTCCTCGGGCGTTGCGATCAACTCGCTGATGCGATCGTCCGCAGTGAAGCAGCCCGCCTGAATCACCAGGGAAGCTTTGCCCGCATATTGCGGCCACAGATGGCGCGCGGTGCCAGGCTGGATGCTGACGTAGTCGGGTTTGCCCGCCATGACGCGTGCGAGCGCACCCGGCAGGTCGGCAAGGCCGCCTTTGCGCACGTCGCCATAGCCGACGAAGTGGTCGACCGCGCCGCCAAAAAGGTTCCCCGATGGATGCGAGAAGAGGCGCGCGAGGCGCACCCTGGTTCCTAGGCTCATGAGTCCAAAATTCCCTGATCGGTTGATTTAAAAATGCCAAATCCAGTGTTTCCGAAAGAAAAAAGAAAAACAATCTTTCGAAAGCTTTCGAATCTGCATATTTCCGGTAAGGTGAGCCGAGGCCAGGGCGATTGCCTGGCCCGGGAAGGCAAGGCAGGGCAATGTTGTCGGAGCAGAGACGCCAATCGATCCTGGGCGAGGTGCAACGCAGCGGACAGGTTCGCATCAAGGACCTGTCGGACGGGTTTGGCGTCTCGGAGGTCACGGTGCGCTCCGACCTCGAAATACTGGACCGCAAGGGACTGCTGACCAAGACCCGTGGAGGGGCGGTGACCCGGACCACCGATTCGACGACGGCCGCGTTCGCGCGGCGGATGCAAACGAACCTCGACGCAAAGAAGCGCATCGCCCGGGCGGCGCTCGACCTTTTCGAGCACAACCAGTCAGTCATCTTCGACGGTGGCTCGACCTTGATGCAGCTTGCCATGCAGTTACCGCCGCTCAGCAATGTCGTGGTCGCGGCCACGGCCATGAATATCGTGCAGCATCTTATGCATCGTCCCGGGCTCGACGTTCATATGATCGGCGGCCGGGTCTATCCCGACACGGTGAGCACGCTGATCACCGATGCCGATACGGCTCTCGGCGGCCTGGTAGCGCATCAGGTCTTTGTTGGAGCGCATGCGATAGACTCGTCACTGGATGTGGTCGACGTGAACGAAGACATGGCGCGAACGAAGCGAAACCTCGTTCGCATGGCCCGGCGCGTTGTCCTGCTCGCCGATTCGAGCAAATGGGGCGTCAGCGGGACGTCCAAGGCATTTTCGCTGTCGGCCGTCGATGTGGTGATCACCGACGATGGCCTGCCCGGTCCAATACGCAGCGAGCTTGATAGGATCGGGGCCAAGGTGATCTATGCCTGAACCCATCCCGGTCTCTGATGCGCGACGGAAAGCGCGCATGACCCACGGGCTTCGCAGCGGCCGTCGGCCGTTTTTCATGCCGGTCATGTTCTCCTCCTCACGCTGGCGGCCTCCCATCCTGCGCCAGAACTCTCACATGCTCTATAAAAATTTTACGCGCGTCAACATTTAAAGTCCTGTATAGCGGATTGCGGGGGGTCGTGGGAACTGCAACGGTTGCGCAGCATGCCCTTGGCTTGAGAGGAAAGCTGGAAATGCACGGATCAGAGACAAAGCTCGGCATCGGTGTCATCGGCTGCGGCAACATCTCGATGACCTATCTGCGCAATGCAGCGCTCTTCGGTGGTGTCGAGCTACGCGCCTGCGCCGACATTTCCGCTGACATGGCTGAGCTGCGCGCCAGGGGATACGGCATCCGCGCCCTGGGCGTTGACGCGCTGCTGGCCGACCCCGATATCGACCTCGTGCTGAACCTGACAATCCCCGCGGCGCATTTCGACATTTCGTTGTCAGCGCTCTCGGCGGGCAAGCATGTCTTCACCGAAAAGCCGCTGGCAACCTCCGCCGCCGACGGCCGCCGCCTTGTCGCCGAGGCCGCGAAGCGCGGCCTGCTGATCGGCTCGGCGCCGGACACATTCCTGGGTGCAGCCGGCCGCCGCGCGCGCCGGCTGATGGATGACGGCGCCATCGGCAAGCCGGTGACCGGCACCGCTTTCATGATGGGGCGCGGCATGGAGCATTGGCATCCCAATCCGCAATTCTATTATCAACCCGGCGGCGGTCCGGTGTTCGACATGGGTCCCTATTACCTGACCGTGCTGGTCAATCTGCTCGGGCCGGTCGAGCGCGTCATGGCGATGGCGACGCGCGGCCAGGAGGAGAGGCTGATCACGGCCGACGGGCCGTTCAAGAACACGACATTCAAGGTCGGCACGCCGACCAACATAATGTCGCTGCTCGAATTCCGTTCCGGCGCCACCGTCACCTTCGGCGCCTCCTGGGACGTGTTCAAACACTCCAACCATCCGATCGAACTGCACGGCACCGAAGGCTCGCTCAGGCTACCCGATCCCGACACGTTCGGCGGCACGGTCTCGCTGTCGGAACGTGGCGCCGATTGGGCCGATTTCGCCAGCAAGAACGAACTCTACGGCGCCCGCAACTGGCCCTATGCCGCGCCCGACCGTGCCAATTACCGCATGCTCGGCGTCGCCGATCTGGCGCGCGCGCTGGACGCGGGCAGAAAACCGCGCGCCTCGGGCGAGCTGGCGCTGCATGTGCTTGAGATCATGGAGGCGATCCTGGCCTCGGGCGAAAGCCGCGGCTCCGTCGCGGTCAACGGCACGGTCGACCAGCCGCCGCTGCTTGGCGAAGACGAAGCGGCAAGCCTGCTTGCCTGACGGGAGATTCGTCCGTGACATCGCCACCGTCCCTGTCGACACTCGATTCGGAGGCCCGGCATTTGCTCGAGCTCGGCAGCCAGGCCGGCGCGCCGCCGTTCGAAACGGGAACGCCTGAGCAGGCGCGCCGTGCCTACAATGAAGGCTTCCCGACCCTGCAAGGCGAGCGCGAGCTGGTCGCGTCGATCAGCGAGCGCATCATTGCAGGACCCAGCGGTCCGCTGAGGCTCAGGATCTATCGCGGGCAGGGCGCGCCTTCGGCAGGCGCTCCGGCGCTGCTTTATCTCCATGGCGGCGGCTGGGTGATCGGCAATCTCGACTCGCATGACGAGATCTGCCGCTGGTTCGCCAACGAGGCGGGCGCTGTCGTCGTTTCCGTCGACTACCGGCTGGCGCCGGAACACAAATTCCCGGCGGCAATAGAGGATTGCCGAGCGGCACTTGCCTTCATGCAAAGCGCCGCGGACGAACTCGGCATCGACGCTGCCCGCATCGCGGTTGCCGGCGACAGCGCCGGCGGCAATCTCGCCACGGTGCTCGGCCTGCTCACGCGAGGGGACAAAAATCCGCCGGCAGCGCAGCTTCTGTTTTATCCCAACACCGATGCCGGGCAGACGTCCGACAGCTATCGCCGCTTCGCCGCAGGCTTTGGCCTGACCGCCTCGACCATGGCCTGGTTCCGAGATCACTACATCCGCGACGCCGCCGACATCGTCGACTGGCGCATCTCACCGCTGAAGGCGGATAGCCTCGCCGGCGCGCCGCCCGCCTTCATCGCCATCGCCGGTCACGACATCCTCGCCGACGAGGGCGAGGCCTATGCCAGGCGTCTGCACGAGGCCGGCGTGCCGGTCGTGCTGGAACACTGGCCCGGTCAGATCCACGGCTTCGTCTCTATGGGCCGTCACGGCCCGGCAGCGAGACAGGCGGTTGCCGCCGCCATTGCCGCGTGGCTCAGCTTCGATCCCGCCTTTGGAAATTTCAAGCGGACTGACGCATGACCAGGGCGGCGTCAAGGCTGACCTTCGGCGCGACGTTCGCCCTATCCTCGTTGAGCAAAGCGAGCAATGTCTCGACGCTGCGCCCCGCCATGGCGGCAAAATCCTGCGCGATGGTGGTCAGTGCGGGGCAGGTGTAGCGGCTCAGCGGATGGTCGTCATGGGCGGCGATACGCAGGTCGCAATCGGCCTTGCGGCCGATCTTCAGCCCTTTCGCGAAGGCTGCCGCCATCACGCCGAAAGCCAGGCGGTCATTCGCACACAGTATGGTCTTGCCGGGCAGACCTCCGGTCTTGCCGGACAGACCTCTGGTCTTGCCCGGCAGGCCGCTGGCCCCGAGCATCTGTTCCATCTGCTCGTAGCCGATGCGCTCGAAATCCCATGTGTAGTCTCGGGTGTTGCCGATAACCACCGGGTCCTGGCCAAGCTGATGCATCGCGGCGATGTAACTGTTCAGGCGCTCCGGCGAATTGTGATTGACATGCGGGATATCGAAATAGACCGGGGCGTCGCCGGAGCGGCAGAGATAGTCGACGATGGTCGAGACGCTCTGGGCATTGTTGTTGCCGACAAAGGGCGTGCCGCCTTCGAGATAGGTATCGAAATAGACGACCGGCATTGTCTGGGTCAGCTTCTCCAGCGCGCGCCGGTCCGAGCGCAAGCCGAGCGGCGCGATCAGCGCGCCCGAAACTTTCAGCGACAGGATGGTACGTGTCGCCTCCATTTCGAGCTCGGTTGAGCCATGCGAGGAGATGACGATCGGCCAGTAGCCCTCGTCGCGCAGCCTGAGCTCGATGCGGCTGACCATTTCGGAATAGAAGGGATCGGTGACCGTCGGTACGACAATGCCGATGGCGCGGGTGCGCTTGCGGTTGAGGTTGCGGGCAAACAGATTGGGCTGGTAGTCGGACGACCGCAACGCCTCTTCGATGCGCTTGCGCGTTGCCGGCTTGACGCTGGTCGGATCGTCGAAATATTTCGACAGCGTCGGCCTGGAGACGCCGCAGGAGCGGGCGAAATCCTCCATCGTCTTGTGCGTCATTGGCATTCAATCCTCGTCTGGCACGCGCCAGAACCTCGGTCATCCCTTGACGCTGCCCACGGTCCTGCAGCCGGCGCGTCCGCCACGCAACGGCAGACGAAATTTACAGGAAACGTCAGTGGGTTCAACGCGCAATGACAGATTATACCGTGCGTAAATTTGTTCAATTGACGCGAAAATTGTCGCGCATCAAAGTCTCGGTCACAAAGAGCGCTGAAAAGTCCAGGCACCATGACACAACAGATCGATCGGCTTCTTTCCCAGCTATATCGTCGGCTCGATGCCGCCGCGATTGTGATCGGCGATGCTATCGATCCGCGCTATGGCGACGACCTCTCCGGCAAGGGCGGCGGCCAGCCCGAACTGGTCTTGCGTCCGCGCAACGCCGCCGACGTCGCCGAAATCCTGCGCCTATGCAGTGGTATCGGCCAGAAGCTGGTCGTCCATGGCGGCCGCACCGGGCTGGCCGGCGGCGCGCGCGTGCAGCCGGGCGAAGCGGTGCTGTCGCTGGAGCGCATGACCGCGGTCGAAGCGCCCGACCGCGCCGCGGCAACCATCATCGCGGAAGCCGGCGCGCCGCTGCAAATGGTGCAGGAAGCGGCCGATGCGTCCGGCCTGATGTTCGGCGTCGATATCGGCGCGCGCGGCACGGCGACGGTCGGCGGCAACATCGCCACCAATGCTGGCGGCATTCGCGTGCTGCGCTACGGCATGTACCGCGCCCAGGTGCTGGGGCTGGAGGCCGTGCTTGCCGACGGCTCGATCCTGACTTCGTTGCGTGGCCTGGCCAAGGACAATTCGGGATACGATCTCAACCAGCTTTTCATTGGCAGCGAAGGCACGCTGGGCGTGGTTACTCGCGCCTGCCTGCGGCTGCATCCCAAGCCCGCCACCGAGGTTGCCGCCTTTTGCGCCCTTGGCTCGCTGGGGGCGGCCATTGCGCTGCTCGACCTGCTCAAGCAGCGGCTCGGTCCCTTGCTGTCAGCCTATGAGGTGAATTTCTCGCCGCTCTACGGCTCCATGATTGCCGGCATGGCGGCGCCGGCGCCGCTGCCGGCCGGCGCGCCGGTTTACGTGCTGGCCGAGATCCAGGGCAATCAGGCCGAGCTGGACGGCGAGCGTTTCGCTTCGGTGCTGATGCAGGCGGTCGAAGACGGCATCGTCGCCGACGTGGTCGTCTCGCAGTCGCCGCGCGAATTCCGTGCGCTATGGGATGTGCGCGAAGAGGCCAACCGCTTCCTGTTTGCGATCGAGGGCATGATCGGCGTCGACATCAGCATCCCGTTGGCGACCATGGCGGGTTTCCTGCGCAACGCCGAAGCCGCGATCCACGCCGTCGACAGCCGCGCCGAGATCTACGTCTTCGGCCATCTCGGCGACGGCAATCTGCACTATCAGGTCGACACCACGGAACCGGCGGCCGCCTATGAGATCATCTATCGCGGCGTGGCGGCATGCGGTGGCGCCGTCTCGGCCGAGCACGGCATCGGCCTCGACAAGAAGAAATGGCTGAACCTCGTGCGCAGCGACGCCGAACTATCAGCCATGCGCCGGCTGAAGGTGGCGTTCGATCCGCACAACATTCTCAACCCAGGGCGGATTTTCGATATCATTTGATCGCCAGGAGGATCTAGCTTGCAACTGGCGAGAGCAGCGCGTGGAAGTCGACCGTTCTCATCTGCTCGACGCCGTCCAGAGTCATATTTCCCGCGACATAGACGATGATTGCCAGACCGAGCCAGCCGATCCAGCGATACCTGGCAAGCAGCGCCGCCACCAGCGTCGAGGCGACCGCCATCAGAACCACCGACAGGATGAGACCGAACACCAGCGCATTCATGTCGTGGGCGGCGGCGCCCGCCACGGCCAGCACATTGTCCAGCGACATCGAGACATCGGCGACGACGATCTGCAGGATCGCGGTGCGCAGCGCCTTGGCCGGCCGCGCCGTCGCAAGTGCTGCGGCTTCAGTGTCGACGTCCTCGCCGTCGCCGGCCGAGCGCAACTCCTGGAACATGTTCCAGCACACCCAGAACAAAAGCATGCCGCCGACCAGCATGATCCCCGGAATTTCCAGCAGTTGCACCGCGATCACCGCAAAGACGACGCGGATCACCGCCGCCGCGGCAATGCCGGCGATGATCGCCTTCTGCCGCAACGCCTTGGCGAGGCCTGCGGCCGCCATGCCGATCACCACGACATTGTCGCCAGACAGCACAAGGTTGATGGTGATGACTTCCAGATAAGCGGCGACAGTCGTCTGGTCGAAACTCATAGAGCGGTCTCCCCGGAAGGCTCCGGCTGGTTGCGGCGGATCGGACCGATGTCTGCGCAAACGCGAAGACAGCTGATTTGAGTGCAGCCCGGCATTGAAACAAGACGCCAGCGCGGCCAATCGGTCCTCATCCACGGAATTCATCGCCGGGTCGTGATTTCCGACCAGAAATGCCCGTCCCAGAATGCCCATCATGGAAGGGAAGACAAAAGCGTTCCGCTTGCCTATCAATATTGCCGACCAAAGGAGAGACGAGCATGAGCAAGACGGCACTGATTTTCTGGGGCGGATGGGAGGGTCACACGCCGGCCCGCAGCTCCGCTGTCGTCAGCGAGATATTGACGGGGCATGGCTTCGAAGTGCGGATAGAAGAGGGCACATCGGCGCTCGCCGATCCGCAGCTCCCGGCCATCGATCTGATCGTGCCGGTGATCACCATGTCGACGATCGAGAAACCGGAGCTGCAAAACCTCACCGCCGCCGTCAGCGGCGGAACCGGCCTTGCCGGGTTCCACGGCACCATGGGCGACAGTTTTCGCAACGAGCCGGCCTATCAGTTCATGACCGGCGGCCAATGGGTCGCGCACCCCGGCGACATCATCCACTACCGTGTCGACATCATCAGCGACGATCCGATCGTCAGGGGTATCGAGGGTTTCGCCTACCATTCCGAGCAGTATTACATGCATGTCGACCCGAGCAACGAGGTGCTGGCGACGACGACGTTCAGCGGTGAGCATCTCGACTTCATCGACGGCGTCGTCATGCCCGTGGTCTGGAAGCGCCGCTACGGCAAGGGCCGCGTCTTCTTCAGCGCGCTCGGCCACACCGCGGATGAGTTTTCCGTCCCGCAAATGCGCACCATCTTCGAGCGTGGGGTGCTGTGGGCCAGCCGATAACCGGGGCCTGTCCGAGCAAGCAACGGCGATATCACGCCTCCGCTACTCGCTAAGCCGCGGCTAACGCTCTATGCTGGCTGAGGTCACGGCGTTCGACCGCCGTCATCGCAACTGAAATGTGTTGTCACGGGGGACATGCATGTTCGGGGTCGTCGGATTAGTAAGGCATGGAAAGTCGTCGCAGCGCTGGCGTCGGCCCGCTCTGGTGGTCGTGGTGTTCGGTCTGTTGCTGCTTGCGCCGCAGGCGGCCAACGCGCAGCCGAACTGGACGCTCGATCCGGCGAATTCGACGCTCACCTATCAATCGGTGAAGAAGAACACCATTGTCGAAACCAACAAGATCAGGAACCTCTCGGGCACGCTGACATCGGATGGCGCCGCCAAGGTCACGTTCGACCTCAACTCGGTCGACACCGGCATCGACCTTCGCAATGTCCGCATGCGCTTCCTGTTCTTCGAAACCTTTAAATTCCCGACGGCGGAAGTGACGGCGAAAGTCGATCCCGCCGCTTTTGCCGATCTCGCCACCAAACGGCGCATGAGCGCGCATATCCCGTTTCGCCTGAGCCTGCACGGCGTCGACAAGGACCTTGAGGCCAATGTCGTGGTCACCATGATCACCGACAGCATGGTGTCGATCGCCTCGGAGGCGCCGGTCGCCGTGCATGTCGAGGATTTCGGCCTGTTGCCCAACATCGAAAAACTCCAGCAGGCGGCCAATGTCAGCAGCATCGTCCCGACGGCTTCGGTGTCGTTCGACTTCGTCTTCACCGCTGATGGGGCCAAGCCGGCGGCGGCGCCTGCCGTCGCAGCCCCAGCCGATGCCGGGCCGGTCGCCACAGATGCAGGCAAGACGTCCTTCAGCGACGATGAATGCCTGAACAGGTTCGAGGTGCTGTCGCGCACCGGCGCCGTCTATTTTCGCCCAGCCAGCGCTCGGCTCGATGAAAAGAGCCGCCCACTGCTGGCCGAGGTGGTCGGCGTCGTCGGCAAATGTCCGAAACTGAAGGTCGAGGTTTCGGGCCATACCGATTCCGACGGGTCGCCGACGGCCAACAAGAACCTGTCGGAACGGCGCGCCAAGGCGGTCGCCGACGCGATCATCGCTGCGGGCATTCCATCGGCGCAGATCACGGCTTCCGGCTATGGCGAGGAAAAGCCGGTGGCGCCGAACGATACGCCGAAGAACAAGGCGCTGAACCGGCGGATCGAGTTCTCCGCCACGCCGCTCGCCAACTGAGCCGGTCCTTAACTGAGAAGGCCCGTCAACCGAAAAGGAATCCGGTGCGTTTGGACATGATTGCAAGTTGCGGCAACTTCATGCGCGGCATCGGCCTCGCGGTGCTGGCGCTTGCGTTGACCATGACCATTACCATGACCGCGGCCAGTGCCGAACGCCGCATCGCCCTGGTGCTCGGCAATTCCCATTACCGGAACGCGCCGGTGCTGCCCAATCCGGTGAACGATGCGCAGGCAATGTCCGATCGCCTGAAGGGGCTGGGCTTCGAAATCGTCTCCGGCCTCGATCTCACCAAGGCGCAGACGCAGGAAAAGATCGCGCAATTCGCGCGGCAGGTGCGTGGCGCCGATATCGCGCTGTTCTTCTATGCCGGTCATGGCCTGCAGGTCTCGGGCAGGAATTACCTGCTGCCTGTCGATGCGGCGCTGGAGGACGAGACCTCGCTCGACTTCGAAGCCGTGCAGGTGGACTTCATCCTGCGGCAGATGTCGCGCGAGACCAGCATCAGGCTGGTGTTCCTCGACGCCTGCCGCGACAACCCGCTCGCCGATGTGCTTGCCAAGGAGACTGGCGGCGACAGCACGGCAAGCAGCGGCCTTGCCGAAATACCGATCGAGAATGGCGGCGCCGGCACGCTGGTCGCCTTCGCTGCCAGTCCCAACCAGCTCGCCTATGACGGACCGGGCGAGCACTCGCCATTTTCGGCGGCGCTGCTTGCCCATATCGGCGAGGTCAACGTCTCGATCACCGAAGCGATGAACCGGGTTACGTCGGATGTGTTCAAGGCCACAGCCGGACGCCAGCGGCCCTGGATCAACGTTTCGCTGACCACCGATGTCGTGCTTCACAAGGTCGATCTCAAGGCGCCGCTGATCGTCGGCGATTCCGGCGCGGCTGCGCCCGAAGGCGATACGCAGGCGCGCACCGGCGCGGCCGCCAATCCGCCGGGTGCGGACGCCGGCGAGCAGGCGCTGGAACAGCTGCGTGAGGAAATTCCGAAGCTGGGCTCGGACGCGCCAGTCCTTTTCGACGTTCCGGTCAATTTCGGCGACCCGGCGATCGACGGCAAGAGCATCGCCCAACTCATCCAGGGCAAGCCGCACTTCAGTCCGGTCGAGGGCCTGGAAAAGTCCGTCTGGGACAACCAGTGCAGCAACTGTCATCAATGGACCGAGGAGCGGCTGTGCGACCAGGCCAAGACCTACGTCACCAATGATGTCTCGGTGTTGCGCCTGCAACACCCGCTGGGCACGCGCTTCAAGGTGGCACTCGGCAAATGGGCGCAAAACGGCTGCAAATGAGACCGCCAACAATGGGTTGGATCAGATTTCAATGAAATCTCATCACGATCCAGAGCAATCAGGCTCGGCGCAGCGCCTCGGTTTCGGCCAGATGGATGCCCATCTCGACAAAGGCGGTGAGCACGGAGAAACGGTCCGCCACCGCAACCCGCGCCAGTCCGGCCAGTATGCCGGCATTGACGGCATGCGCAGCCGGCAGCGGCCGCAGCCTCGACCCGTTGGTCTGCGGCGTCAGGCCATTGATGTGCCGTTGCGCCGCTAGCGCGATCCAGCCGGCAGGCGTGTGCTGCTGCGTCATCGCCGCCCCGGCGACAGCCTCCCGGCGGCTCGCATTGTTGGGGTCGCCGACCCAGTCCTGGATCAGGGCCAGCGTTGCGAGATCCTGCTCTTCGAGCAGCTCGGTCAGATGCCCAAGGCACTCATGGCCCCACCAGATTGCGGCCCGGTCAGGCAGGAGATAGGCGCAAAAGGTAATCGCTTCCTCGGGGATGCGCCCGGCCATCAGCCGGCGGCAGAACTCGAGCGAGGGTTGGTCGGTCGGAACGGCCGTCATGTCCCGGGCGACAGCCGTGTTCGCGGCGAAGAGATCGCGTGCGGTCTGGAATCGAAGCCCGTTGACCATCGCTGCTGTTATCCTCCCCCAGCCCTCACTCAACCCGCCTGCGAGGCGCGGGTCAAGTCTGTCGACCACCACATGTCCATGACGTTGTTCACAGACAAACGCCTCACGGTTTGGTATATTCCACAGCCGACCGTGATCTCGACAGATCATTGTCGAACAGGAAGAGTTGGCCCGGATCCATGGATCGGGCCTGAGTGAAAATCGGATGCTCGAAACGGGAGTAACCGTTATGCAGCGGCACATTTCAGTCTTGGCATTGGCGACCGTGCTTTTCTCGACGCACGTCTATGCCGACCCACTTCAGAAATCGGAAGACATTGTGAAGTTCTTTGCCGGCGCTATCGATCACGGCGCGGCACGCGGGATTTGTGTCGGCACCGAGGACGAGTGCAAGAGCAAGACCAGCCAGAAAGAAAAGCCTCCGGAGAAGACCCGCCTCGATATGCTGATCAATTTCAGCCTGGATTCGTCCGAGCTCGACGCCAAGGCGCGCAGCGAACTCGACGAGTTCGCCAAGGCGCTGAAGGACGATCGGCTGAGCAAGCTGTCCTTCGTCGTCGAAGGCTATACCGACGCATCCGGCTCGGCGACCTACAATGAAGGCCTGTCGCAGCGCAGGGCGCAGTCGGTGACGGCCTTCCTCGAATCCAACGGCATCGAAGCCAACCGCATCAAGGCGGTCGGTCTCGGCGAGGCCAATCCACGCAACCCCGACCCCTACGATCCCACCAATCGCCGGGTCGAGATGCGGGTGAAAGCGCAATAGTGTCGCTGGCTGCGTCTTTTGACAGCATGCTTTTCGTCCTATCGGCCGAGCTCCATCGGCTTTTGACTAGGCTGTTCGTGCCGCATCATCTAGCGAAAATCGCGTCAGTCTCCGGCGCAGGTTCTTGTGGCCTTCCGAATTCGGAAAGTTCCCGCTACCAGCATCGGATGCGCCTTGCGCATTCCTATTCGCCTTTAGAAAACAAACGATAGAGTTCTCCCTCGGCGCCGAACACAATCTCTGAGGGCTGTCCCTGGAGATAAACATAGATGCTGGTCAGGTTGTTGATTGCGTTGCCAAGTCGAATTCCCTTGTAGCCCGGAAACGCGACATCGCTCTCAGACACCATGGAGGTCATTGGGGGTCGGCCGGCTGGACCAACCGCAATCAGTCTGACTTTGGAGTATTCGGCGGTGGGCACTGCGAATATGGCTGGGTACCATTGACCCGCTCGAGGTCTCAATTCTACGATTTTTTCCTCACCTTGCGTGTGGTATCCGACGACAAAATTCTCAACTCTGTCGCCCTCTGCCTTTTTCGGCGTTTTCGACAGGTCGGCAGCAATTTGCTTAGCCCAGTTAGGGTCCTGAAGACTCACCCATAGTCGCGTCGCTATTGCTGAAGGGATCAAACCGCGTTCAATCGGTTGCGGGAATATCCCAATCAAGGGAAAATCACCGCCGCGCGTTCGGAGCGCGCGATCTAAGGCATATGCAATCTCTTCTTGGCAAGGCTCGCTTTCTAGGCTCTGCTTGGTCGCAAAAATAGCCCACGCGTCAGTTCTGGCCGGGTCGGAGATGCCTCTGTCGATCTGATCCCACAAACGTCTTCCAGTGAGCAGTTCAGCTCGATCGTATCTCACATCCAGGCCAAGGTCTTTCAGGGACTGAATGACAAAATCCACGTCCGCGTTCTGGTTGTCTACCCAAGCGTAAGTTAGCCAAAGTCTGGACATCCGATTCCTCTCTCACTAGGAAAGACCAAACCACCATCCATCTGCCGCCACAAGGTTTTTACTCTCCTTCGGCCGAATGCTCTGCACTAGCACTTGATCGCGCGTGAAAGTTCCGGAACTATTTCAGCGCATACGAGGATGACTAGGCGCGATCTCGACTGGATGTTGAAATTTAACAGAAAACGCCGCGCGTCCAACGGACACGCGGCGTTGTTGCCGTTCGATGTGATCGGTCAGTTCTTGAGCACGCCGCCGACCGCTACGCCGGTGCCGAAGATCAGCGCCTTGGTCAGGAAATCATTGTTGTCCCGCGGTGGCGGTTCGTCCTCGCGCACGACCTCGCGGTTGCGCCTTTTCTGCACGAACTGCTGTTGTCGGCGCGGCTTCTGGGCGTACTGCTTCTTGCGTGGCTTTTCCGCCACCGGCTTCAGCGTGCGGGCCTTCTGCACCACCTGTTTTCTCGGCTTGTCCACGCCGGCCTGGTCGGCCTCATGCTTGGCACGCACGGCCTCCATCATCGGATCCGTCTGGATAACCAGGAACGCCAGTTGCTCGCGCGTCAGGAAGGTGGTCGGAGGCAGCCCGTTCCCCTCTTGCCAGTCGCCGATCGCTTGCCGGGTCTTGGCGCCGATATTGCCGTCGACGCGGCCAAGTTCGTTGCCCAGCGCCTCGACGCGCAATTGCAGGTCGATGCGGCCCTGGCGATCGAGACCGATCGCGTTCTCCGTCTCCTCGGTGCCCAGCACCTTCTTCATGTCGTCCGAAATGCCGACCGAGGTGCGCACGGCAGAACCCGAGTTCGCTTCGTCCGCGGCAAGCGCGGCGACTTCCCGTTCCTGGGCTTTCGGATCGTTCAGCGCATCGATGTTGAGCCGCGCCACCGTGGCGAAGCGGCCGTTCGGAAACTGCTCGAGATAGGCTTCGTAGAATGGCGCGGTGTTGCGCTTCGAGGCCTCGTCCCAAAGCCGCTGCTCGACTTCCCACGAAGGCGGTTCGCTGGTGCCGAGAGCAGGAGCGGGCGCTGCCGCGGCGTTCGCGTCATCGGCGGCCGGTTTTACCATCGGTGCGGCTTCGGCGGCCGGTTTGCCAAGGAAGACCTCGCGGCCCAGCGATGCGTTGTGCCATGGCCGCTGGCGGCCTTGCGTGGTCTCGGCCACTTCGCCGCGCACCCGCGTCAGCGCGCTCTGGATCTCGACGCCGGGTTCGGTCAGGTGCCTGGCGAGCGCGGTCGAGTAGGGGCTGTCGACGCCGTTGCCGTCAAAGGCGATGGCGCCCGGGTCGGTGGCATAGGCAATCAGGATGCCGCCGGTGCCGACGCCCTCTGATTTAGGGTCGATCGGCGCCAGGCCGGTGCCCAGCGCGGTGGAGCGGGTCTTCGGCATCGCGACCGCCAGCGTCCGTGCCAGCGGATTGTCGCGGCAGGCATCGAGGATGATGACGCCGACCGCCGGGTCGGGCGGCAGTGCGGCCATGAAGTCGTCGATCTGGACGGTGCGGGTCTTGAGATAGGCAGGTGACGTCAGTTCGGCGTCGACCGGGATCAAAAAGTTCTTGCCGTCGACCTGCATGCCGTGGCCGGCATAGAAGATGACGGCGAGGTCGGCATCGTAGGACTGCTCGGTGAATTTGCTGATCAGGCTGTGCATGCCGGCATTGTCCTGGTCGACACCCTCGATCACCTCGAAGCCGGCATTGCGCAGCGTCGATGCGATCAGGCGTGCGTCATTGGCCGGATTGGGCAATTCGACGGCATGGACGTATTTGCTGTTGCCGATGACCAGCGCGACGCGTTTGACGCCACCGGCATCCGGCGCCGCCGCCTGGACGGTGCCAAGCGCGGTCAACATCAACAGAAAAATTCCGCTCAAAAGGACGGCAAACGCTTTCATGGGATCGGCCCTCCGCCCCAATGGGGCGCGTTATTGATGGCTGCGCATGCTAAATTTCACCAGCGACTGTATCGCTTCTGCCAAAATGGTTGTTGGGCGTATGTGATCCCAGCCACAGTTTTGGTTCACAAGGACCCAAAAACCTTCCCAAATATCCGCAAACATACCATTCGCCGGCCTCAGAACCAATCGGCTTGGCGAAAGCCGGGGCGAACTGCCAGCTCTAGCCCGGCTCAAGAGTATTTTGGATCGAGCCGACCAGTGCCGTTATCGCCTGCTTGTATTTTTCGAACTCCGGCGATGTCTGGCGGACTTCCGTCGTCGTCTGCTGGCCCGCATCGGTGGTGGCGGGCGTCGGCAATTTGCGGCCCATCTTCCGTTCCGCCCAGTCGACGACGTAGCTGGCGGTCTTGCCGGCAAGAAACGGGTTGGCCTGGATAACGGACGAGCCGAGCACGGCGCTCAACTGCGCCGATCCCGGCGACGCCAGCACCTGATGGGCGCCTTCCATACCGAGGAAATGGCAGAGATAGAGCCGGCCGGCGGTGATCTGGTGGCCACGCGCCTTGAGATAGGCTTCGCCCTCGCGCGCCAGATTGCGCACCATCTCACGCGAGATGGTGGCGTCGTAGCGCAAAGCGAGCAGGTCTGCGGTCGACAGCGAGCGCGCCAGTTCGGGACGATAGGTGTTCATCATCCGGATCCAGGTCTTGGATATGAACTGGCCGGCGCCTGTCGCCGAAGACAGCGGGTTCTTGGCCCGCGCGCTACCGCCCGATTCGACGTGGACGATACGGTCGGTCAGCGTTTCGACGGCGGGATCGCTGGAAGTGACGGCGATTGCAGCGGTCACTGTTCCGAGCGGATCGATCGCCTGACCGCTCTGATAGAGTTCGAAATGCAAATGTGGCCCGGTCGACAGGCCGGTGGTGCCGATATAGCCGATAATGTCGCCGGCCTTCACCTTGGTGCCGACACCGCTGGCGATGGCGAATTTCGACATATGCGCGTAGCGCGTCTCGCGGCCGCCGCCATGGGCGATCTTGACCACATTGCCGTAGCCGCCGCCGTCGCCCTGGAAGATGATCTCGCCGTCGAAGGCTGCTGCGATCGGGGTCCCCACGGGTGCTGCCCAGTCGACGCCCTTGTGGATGCGAACAACGCCCAGGATCGGATGCTTGCGCGGCCCGAAGGTCGACGTCATGACACCGTTGACCGGCGTCACCATGCCGTTGGCCACCGTCAGCGAGCGCACCTGGTCATCGCCCGAGACGCAGGAAAACTGGCCGTCGCTCTGCTGGAAAACGAAACAATCCAAGCTCTTTTGCGTGCCTTGGATACCGACATAGAGCACCCGTCCGTCGGTCTCGTTCTTGCCGCGCGGCGTCTGCGAATAGATCAGCACAAGACGCTGGTCCTCGCTGGCGAAAGCATCCAGATCCTGTCCCCGCGACAGATACATGATGGCTTCGCCAATGATGCCGCTCGGCACATTGTTGCGGGCCGCCGTCGAATAGATCGCGTCGAGCAGGCGGTATTGCCGTTTCTGCGTGCCTTCGGTCTCGGCGCCCGAATAATTGAACAGGTCCTCGCGCACCCACGGGTCGACGCCCGACACGAAGGCACCGGCCGCGTTGCGTGTCAGCGTGCCGACAAAGACGTTCCTGGCGTAGATCGAGACCTGCATCAGCGACATCGTCGTGGTCTCGCGCGTCGGCCTAAAGCCGCGCATCGCCACGACATAACCAGGCTGCAGGCCGTCCTTGTCGAACAGCGCCTTCAGCGCCTCGCCGGCAAGCTTTGCGTCGTCGGCGGAAAAATGCGCATCGAGCGCCACGCTGTCCAGGCTGCGGTCGTTGAGGATTTTCACGAAAATGTCCTGGGTCGCCTCGAAGCGCTGGTATTCCGAGCTGACGTTGGCAACGCTGGTGTTGTTTTCGACCGCTGTCTTCTGAAAGGCGGGGAGTGCTGCTTCGCCCTCATCGATGGTCTCGCCCCAGCCGGCCTCGGGGTCATCGGCCGCCGTCGATGCACCCGGAGCGACCTGCGGGTCAGGAGCTGGGCCGGAGGCCGCCGGAGCCCCGTCCGCGCCGGGCGATGGCTTCAGATCGTTCTGCAGGTCATTCTGCGGATCGCCGGTTTCGGCCGGTGGCGCGACCGCGGTCTTCCGCTGCGCCTGGAAGAAGGCGAAATCCTCCTGCGTCGAGGGGATCGTCGTCATGAATTTTTCGCTGGCGCTCAGCATCACGTCGGAGAGAACCATGATCTGAGGGGAGATGCCGGCCTGGTCGAGCTCCGTCGGGCGCGGCATCCCGCGGCTCTTGGCGGCGCCCGCCTCCGGCGCCAGTGTGATCCACATCGGGTCGCCGGCAAGGTCGATGATGGCCGGCACGTAGACCGATGCGTCGGCCGGCACGTCGTCCGAGCCTTCGACGGCTTGCAGTTCCTCGTCTTCGTCGCCGAACGACCAGTAGTCGGCGGTAAGATAAAAGCCGGTGGCAATCGCGGCGAGGACGATTGTCGCCAGGCCAGCCGCCAGCCCGATCCAGATCCTGCGCCTGCGCAGCGCGGCGCGCGCCTGCTTCTTTGCCTTGAAGCTGGTGTCGATGCTGTGCGTCACGGTGCGCTTCCGGTCAGGAAGAAGGTCCAGCGCACCTGTTCCTGCGTGTCGACTTCGAGAAACTTCGCCGCGATATGGCCGCGCTGCCAGCATTCATCGATGCCGCGGATCGAGAACCGCCGCCGCTCGATGCACATGTCGGTGGAGCCTGCCAGAATGGCGTGGCCGAAGACATCCGTCGCGTAGATGTAGATGTAGCGGTTGGTCAGCTCCTCGCGAATGACGTTGACGCATTGATTGGCGCCGATGGTCCACCAGCCATCGGTCTTGTCGGCATCGTCGACCTTCTGACCGACGGCAAGATTGACGACGTCGAGCGTCTGGTTGCAGACGGTGAATTCGGCGCGCGCATGCCCGGTGGAAAGAAGCGCCAGCAACAGCGTCGCGACCGCGCTCGCGGCGAGCTTCACGCGCACGTTCCGGGCAAGCAGGACGGGATCTCGGCGACGGCGTTGCATCGGCGTCGGTGCTAGCCGCCGAGGCGGAAGTATTTGGCGGTCGCCGAAAATGCCGAACTCCTGGCGCCGATCTCGTCGAGGATCCTGGGCAACAGCACCGAGGCCGGCGTCGGCGTTGTGAAGTCCGCCGCCTTTATGTCCTGCGGCCCGGTGATCACCATGATGATCTGCGGCAACGCCTTGCCTGCCGCCTTGTCGGCGGCGCCGAGCCCGATCGGGATCGAGAAGGTCGCCTTGTCGGCTTGTACGACAACATGATCGTCGAGGTTGAACGCGATGCCCCTGTGGTCGATCAGGAACACGCTCGACACCAGCCCGCCATGCGTCATCAGCGTGCCGTCGATCGGCGAGCCGTCCGGCACCGATGTCTGGTCGAGGACAAGCTGCGGCCTGTCGGCCGTGCTCGCGCCCATGAAACGCAGGAAGCCGGTGATCCCGCATTGCGGGGGCTGGATAAGGCGGACGCTGATATCCGGCTCGACATGGAACTTCGCCTGGAATTCCCCAAGCAACTGTTCGAAGGGTGGCACCGACGTGCCGAAGCCCTCGATCGCGACACCCTTGTCGGCGACCGACGTCACCGTCGCAAAAAAACAATCACCACCATTGAAGGCGCGTACCCAGGTGACCCGCTCCGCGGCCGCATCGGCCGGTGGCGGCACCTCCGGCTTGGGCACGTTCATGGCAATGTCGGGCTCTGCCGGCTTGTCGGCCTGCTCACCGCTGGCGATATCGGGCTGGCTCGGCTTAGGCTCCGCGGTCGGTTCAGGCGCCTGCGTGTCCGGCTTGGGCGCCTGCGCGGTCGGTTCAGGCGCCTGCGCCTTGGGCTCGGGCGCTTGAGCGGTGGGTTCCGGCGTCGGTGCTGTGGGTTTGGGGGCCTCGGCCGTCGGTTCAGGTGTTTGCGTGGCTGGCGCTGTCGCCTTGGGCTCTACCGGCGGACTGACAGGCTCGGGGTTCTTCGCGGCATCGGACTGTGACGGGCCGGATGGCGGTTGCAGCGCGACGGTCTTGTCGGTTGGTGCGGCCGGCAGCGGGGCCGTGGCGCTCGACGCGACTGGCGGCGTCGGCTGCGGCTCGACCGGCGCTTTGGCCTGATCTTCAGCCGGAGTCTCCGCTGGTTGCGGCTTTGGCACCGTCTTCTCGACCGGCGCAGTGTCCGAAACGGGCTTGTCAGCGACGATCGGCTTTGTCAGTTCGGGTTGGAGCGGCTTGCCGGTGTCGGTGACGCGAGGCCGGTCTCCGAATCCCACGATACCCGATGCATAGAGCCCTCCAAGCGATACCACGGCCACCGCCGACAGCACCGCGATCGTCAGATTTCTGCCTGTAGTAGCACGCTTCGGTGGTGTGCTTGCTCGCTTGGGAGTTTCAGCAGCCGGTTTCGGGTGCGACAGGTGCGCCGGGCGCACGTGCGGCACGAAAGACGGCTCCGCCGTGCCGCTTGGCGGGGCCGAACCGAAGCCTTGGGCCGGCGAGTCCCCGACCTTCGAGACAGGCCCTGCGGTCTGCCCGGTTCGCGGCAGACCGGGCCGGGGCGCGAGCGATGCCGGCGGCAAGGTCGCGTCGCTGTCGTCGCGCGTCAACCGGGCGATTTCGGCCATGCTGGCCGGTCGATCATCCGGGTCAGGCTGCAGCATCGCTTCGACAATGTCCCTGAAATCGGCATCGATGCCGGAGAGATCAGGGACGGTCCGCCGTTTTTCGACGATCTCGTATTGCGAGCCGCCCATATCGATCGGCTTGCCGCGCAGCGCCGCCGCCAGCACCAGCCCCAGGCTGTAGATGTCGGACTGTTCGCTGACCTCGCCGCCATAGAGCCCGAGTTGCTCGGGGGAGACGTAATTGTATTTTCCGGCAAACTTGCCGCCGATCAGCGTCTCGCCACCGACCGCGGCCGATCGCGCAATGCCGAAATCGATGATCTTTGCCCGCTCGACCCGGCCGCCCGGCAGGATGATGTTGTCGGGCGACAGATCGCGGTGGATGGCGCCGGCCTGGTGCACGGCGCTCAGGCCCGAGGCTAGCCGGTGGCACAGTTTGCGCACATCCGGAGTCGCCATCGCCCCGCCGCGCATGACGTCGTACAGCGACTGGCCGTCGACGAATTCCATCGCCAGATAGGGCCGCCCGATGCCGGGATCTATGGTGAAGACGTGGTAGCGCACGACCGCGTCATGCGACAGATGGTTGAGGATCGAGGCTTCCTTGCGAAACAGCGACAGGATCGTCTGATCGCGGGCGAATTCCGGCAGCACGATCTTGATCGCGACATGATCGCCGGTCTGGATGTTGTGGCCGCGATAGACTTCGCCCATGCCGCCCGACGCGATGCGTTCGTCGAGCTCGTAGATGCCGCTGAGCTGCGTGCCGACGCTGGTATCCGCCATGTTGGGCAATAGCCGGGTCTTGTCGTCGGAGCTCATCGGTCGCGGCCTTCTGCTCGGGACAGGCCATTGCCTTTGTCTCTGATCTTGACCAGAACGATGGTGACGTTGTCCGTGCCGCCGCGCTCAAGCACCATGGAAAGCAGCTTTTCGCAGGCAGCCTGCGGCGCTGCCGAGAGCACTGCAGCCGCAATCTCCGCGTCACTGACATGCGCCGTCAGGCCGTCCGTGCTGAGGATGAAAATGTCGCCGGCAAGGGTCTCTCCCTGCTGGAAGTCGATGGCGATTTCGTCGTTGACGCCGATGGCGCGGGTGATGACGTTGCGGCGCGGCCAGTTCTCCGCTTCGGCCGCGCTGATCGCGCCGCTGTCGAGCAGTTCCTGGACCTCGGTGTGGTCGCGCGAAATCTGCGAGATCGCGGCGTTGCGCACGAGATAGACGCGGCTGTCGCCCGACCACAGGCAGGCGAACCTGCCGTCCATGGCCAGCAGTGCGGCAACGGTGGAGCCGATGGTCACGCCGCGTGAGCGCGAAATCCGGCGGATCTCGGCATGCGCCCGGTTCAGCCGATCCTCAAAGCGGGCGCGCAGATCCGGCGCCGAACTGGCGATGCCGATCGTCGCCAGATGCTCGACAATGCTTGCCGAAGCGACTTCTCCGGCCTCGTGCCCGCCCATGCCGTCGGCCACCACCCAGAGGCCGATCTGCGGCTCGACCAGAAAGCTGTCCTCATTGTGGTCGCGCACGCAGCCCTTGTGGCTCACGCCGTAGCTCTCAAAGGCGGCATCGTTCACTTGCCTACGCTCCGCAACGCCTTGGCTGACGTGCCTGGCCAGTCTGCCACAGCCCCATTCATTAGAGTATCGAAATCTAAGCCGCTGATGACGGACCGTGTGGTGCCGCCGCTGTCTCTGCGTCCTGCAATCGCTGGTCCTGCCATGCAATTCCCCATCAGAAAGCCTTCGGACAGCTGAACGCGGAGAGCGCCGGCAGCGTGAACGGATTACCGTCCTCCCCGGTCTTGATCGTGTAGGCGACATCGCGCCCGCCGATGAGGAAATGCGCTTCGAGACTGTCGCCATTGGCGGTGACCTGCCCCTTGTCCAGCAATCGTTTCAACGCCCAGGGACCGTCGAACTTGATTGCGGACTCGCGGCCGGGCAGCTCCGGCGTCAGGCTGAGACTGGCCGAACCGGTCTTGCCCGGCCACGGAATCAGGCCCGGCGTGTTGCCGGCCTGGGTGGCCTGCAGCACCTGGCCGTCGATATTGAGCAGCGCCATGTCGGCATCGCCATGCAGCGACAGCGGCGTGAAGGTGATGTTGATCGACGGCACCGGCCCGCCGAGCGGAAAGAAAGCCGCGCGGATTTGTGCCGCGAGCTGAAAGTTCTTCAGCGTCGATTTCGCCAGATTGCGGCCGAACCTGGTGTCCTGCTTCCAGTCCCAGTCCTGGCCGCTCATGTCGACCAGCGACGCCAGGTTCTGCGCGAAGAACCGGTCGAGAACCCCGCCTGGAGAAAACAATCTGGCAAAATCCGCCATGGCGACATCGTCGGTACCGGCGGGGGCGAATGGAAAGCGCCCGGCAATCATCTCTTCGCACGGACGGCCGACGGTCTCCTCCAGCATCTCGTTGAGACGCGTGGTCGATGTTTCGGCGACGGTGCCCTCGAAATCGTCCGCCGCCGCGCTCACCATCCTGGCCAGCGCCTTCGGCAGCCGCGAGGCGTTGGCGCGTAGAGTCGATATCTGCAGCTGCAGATTGGCGTTGGCCTGGTCCGTCTGGGCGGGGACATCGGCGGCCAGCCGCACGCTCTGATAGATTTCGCGGAAATTCTGGGTCAGGGCGTCGAGCGGCCGCTGCCCCGGCGCCCCGGCCACCAAAGCCTGGAAAGACCGGAACTGGGCTTCGATGTTGGCGCCGGGATCCTTGTTCTGGGTGCTGACAAAGGCGGTCCCGGCCCTGCTCTGCGATTTGCGCGCCGCAATCTCGATGCCGATGCGGGCGAGGCCCTTGGCGCGCGCGGCGGTTTCCTGGTCGCTGTCTTGAGACGGCGCAGCCGGATTGCGCTCTTGCGTCAAAGCTGTTTCGCGCGCGATCGCCTCGAACAGCTGCATCAGCGGCGAACTCGGTGATCCCGCTGCGGACAGCGCCAGATATTGCGGTTTGTCGGCGGCCATTGCCTTGAACTTCAACCTGTCGAGCACCTCGTTCCACGCCGCCGCAAAGCCCTTGCCATAGCGATCGAGCAGCTCCGGGCCGAGCTTGAGCAATTCCTGGTCGAAACCGCCTTGCTCGCCGCTCGAGCCGATCACCCATTGATCGTCGACCAGCGCCTGCGCGCTCCTGGCAAGTTGCGCCAGATAGAAGTCGAAGCCGGCATGGGTGTAGAGACCGGGGACGCGAAGGCCGGCGAGATCGTTTCCGTCATTGCGCTCGAACAGCATCGGCGCTTCCGGGCCGGCTTGCGAGGCCACCGAAAAATCGTCCAGCGCCGCCGCATAGGTGGCCGACTGGATGAGAGCGGTGGCGCGATCGGCAAGGCTCATGCGGCCGAGCGAGCGCTGGGCGGATTCGACCAGCGTGCGGTTGAGTTCGAACGAGGGATCCTGGTCGTTGTCGAGCGCCAGCATGGCGCGCAAATGCTTCTCCAATTGCGCCCGGCCGTCGCGATTGTGGGCGCCGGGATAGCGGTTCTGTTCCCAGTCCCGTTTCAGCCAGGTGACGACCAGCTCGTCATCCACTTTCGGCGCCTTGCCGCCCAGCATCAGGTAAATCTTCAGCGGCTCGTACAGCGCCATCGGATCGGCCATCCTGGCCTCGATCGTGCGTTCGAGCTGGAACAGCAGGCGCGAGCGGAACATCCGCTCCAGCCCCTGCCGGTAGGCGGTCTCGGAGGCCGAAAGGATACGCTCACGCTGGCTGAGGCCGAACGTCGCCGTGGCCGGGGTGGGCTGGTCTCTCGTATCGTAGCCGGCCGGCAGGCCGCGCAGCGCATCGAGCGCGCCGATGACGGTTTCGAGGTCGGCATCCGACACCGTCGTGCTGGCCAGCAGCGGCGCGGCTGTCGCGCGGTATTGGCCTGCCGCCTGGCCGGTCGCGGCGACCAGCGATTTGTTGGTCGTAAAGCTCAGGCCGAGAACGCCAAGCGCGGCGATCGCTATGGCCGCGATCGCTGTCAGGCCGGCGTAGCGGGCGATCGCAACGCGCCTGTCGGCCGCCCTGTCATAGGACACCCAGCCGGACTCGGCGAAAATGACGCGGCTCAACAGATCGTGCAGGAAGAAGCTTTTGCCGGTGCCGGAAAGATGCGCCTGGGCACTCCTGCCGAAACTGCGGCCTATGCTGCCCAGCAACTGGTCGATCGGCGTGCCTTCCTGCGTGCCGGAAGAAAAATACAGGCCGCGCAGGGGGGCGTTCAGCTGCTTGCGCGTCGGCTCGAAAACGCCCTCGAGGAAATGCACGATCCGGCCTTTCAGCGCGCCGAGCTGCGCGGCGAAGCCGAAAATGGCGATGCGCGCGACCGGATCGGTCTCCGCCTGCAGCCGCTCGCTCATCTCTTCGGTCAGGCGCTTCACCAGCGCGTCGAATTCGGCTGGCGCTTCCGCGACCATGTTCAGGCCGCGCTCGGCGGTCTGGAAGGTCGCGCCCCACACCTTGCGCCGGCGTGCTTCGTCGAAACCGCCGAAATATTCCATGAATCCGGAGACCAGGTCGGCCTTGGTGAACAGCACATAGACGGGAAAGCGGACCTTCAGGACCTCGTGGATTTCCTGCAGGCGGCTGCGGATCTCGGCGACACGGGCCGCCTGCTCGCCGTCCGCCATCAGATCGGCAAGGCTGATCGCCAGGATGACGCCATTGATCGGCTGACGCGTCCGGTGCCGCTTGAGCAGCGACAGGAACGCCAGCCAGCTTTTGCTGTCGGTCCGTGCATGGGAATCCTGCGTCGTGTAGCGCCCGGCCGTGTCGATCAGCACCGCCTCGTCGGTGAACCACCAGTCGCAATTGCGCGTACCGCCAACACCCGCCACCGGCTGCGCCTGGCCCGACCCGGCAAGCGGAAAGTTCAGGCCGGAATTGACCAGCGCGGTGGTCTTGCCGGCGCCCGGCGGGCCGATGACGATGTACCAGGGCACGTCGTAGAGGAAGTTGCGCTTGCCGCTCGATTGCCTGAGCGTCGCGACCGCTTCATTCATGCGAGCTTCCAGCACCTTTGCATCGCTGCCGTCATCCTCGGCGCTGGCCATGGCAGCCTCCAGCGCCTTCTGCGCCTTGCGCCTGCGCCAGAACCGGATTGCATAGATGATCGCCACCGTTCCGACGACGATGCCGATGATCGCTGCCCGCAGCCAGATGGGATCCAACGGCCGGGCGCCGGCAAAGCGGATTAACGGGCCGGCGTACCAGACCGCGGCGGCAAAGCCGGCGAGCGCGAGCGCGCTGAAGATGCGCAGCAGCCAGCCGGTCACAGCATCTCCTCCCGCGGGATCATTACATCGACACGGCGGTTTTTGGCGCGGCCCTCCGGCGTTGCATTGTCGGCGATGGGCTCGTCCTCGCCCTTGCCCTCGACCTTTGTCCGCGACGGATCGCTGAAATGCGCTGCGATCATCTTTTCCACCGACTGGGCACGTGCGACGGAGAGGTCGAAATTCGATTTGAAGGCGCTGGTCTTCTTCGGTTTGACGTTGTCGGTGTGGCCGACGATCCGGATCGGCCCGCGCTCCGCGTCGAGAGCCGCCGCGATGCTGGCGGCCACCGGCTCGAACTCCGGCTTGACCTCGGCTCGTCCCGACTGGAACAGCAGGGCGTTGCTGATTTCCACGATGATGAAATCACCCTTAGTGCCGACGCTGACGCCGCCGCCTTCGATCTCCTTGGCCAAGGCAGTGCGGATGCGATCGACCTGCGCAATCGTCGTTGGCGCTGCGACGACTTTCACCTCCTCGGTCAGCGGCACGAAACCGGTGCGCTCGATGGTGACCGGCGTCGCCGGATTGAGCGCCAGCAACTCGCCGGCAACAGCCTCGCCATCATGGGTGATGAGCACGCGCAGCGTGAAAAAGGCTGCGGTCAAAACTGCCGCGGTTGCAGCGGCTATGGCCCAGAGCGGAACCCGCCTGGAGCCTTGCGCCGATGTGACCGACAAGCCTTGCCAGCGCGGCGAGATGTCGTCGTCACCGAGGACGCGGAAATAGGCTGATGTCTCGTAGACGTCGCGGCGGACCCGTTCGAGGCTCTCGCGCGGCTGGCCGCGATACTGGCCTTCGAAGCCAAGCGACAGGCAGACATGCATCAGCTCGATGAGATTGCGATGAGGTTCCGGCGTCGCCAGCACCGTGTTCAGCGCCTGGAAAAAACCGGCGCCGGTGGGTTTGACCTGGAAGAAGCGCTGCAGCATGGCGTGCTGCGCCCACGCATCCCGGCTGGAACCGGGCAGATTGGCGACGATATCGTCGGCGGTTTCGCAAAGCACATAGCTGGCGATGCGCGCATCCTCTTCCGAGGTATCGGTCCTGGCGATCTTGCGGTCGAAATCCTCGATCAGGCCGGCGACATGCTGCGCCAGCGGCTCGGCCGGTCTTTCGACAGCCATCAGCCGCAGATGCCCAAGCAGTATCAGCAAGGGCGCCGCGGCAGCGACGATCGGGTTGGCCGCGCCATAATCGACGGCATCGCTGGCGCCGAGCAGCGCATCCCATGGCGTTTTCCCCGCCGTCCCGGCTGAGCCGTGAACGGGCGGATCGGCCGGCGCGTTGGCGAAGGGCGTTCCCTGATAGATCACCGTCCCCGTGACGTCGGGTGGCGGCTGGCGGCCGGCGTTGGGGTCGAAAACCGTGGGTTCCGGGACGCTGGCAGGGGCGATCACCGTACTGCCGGGGGCCGGCGCATCGCGGGCGAGAACCGTCTTTTGCTTGCGGCCGGGATTGGGGCGGCTGGGGCGGATGACGGTTTTGCCGGTCGGATCGAAAGGATCATCCTTCGAGCTCATCGCCGATCCCTGCCTCTACGCCCGCGCGCCGCGACGCACAGCGCCATGTCCGCGCGAACGCGGACCGCAGGACGCTATCTCGCCGTGACATGACATGTGCCGCAGACCCCCGAGGTCGACCAACCGTACCCGCGTGCTCAATCGTCGTATGTGATCGTAGTCTCAGAAGGTTGCGATGGAAACCCGGCGCAATTTTGGTGGCCGGCCCGTGCTCGGGTCGCCTTCACGGTGTCTTCAGCGGTGCGCGGGCTTAGCCCTTGCCAGTCTTCTGCTTGGCGGCCTTGGCATAGGCTTCGCTGAAATAGGTGAGGAATATGTCCAGCATGCCGTTCTCGTGCGCTTCCTCCTTGGCCCGCCAGGTCGCGACCAGTGCGTCCCAGGCGCGCGTCTTCTTCGAGGCAAAGGAGGATGGCGGCAGTTTTTTCGCAATCGCCTCGGGCGACAGATCGTCAAGCAACCGCGACAGCGCTGCCTGCATGGCGGCGAAGGTGGCGAATTCATGCGTTTTGAGGTCGTGGAAAGCGTCTTCGATGCTATGCCGGGCATCGAGATAGCCGGCCCTGCGCCGCGCGAACATGATGTCGAGGATTTCGTCTGTCCCGGGCACGAACTTCAGCGGATTGTTGTCGGCGGAATTGATCATGGTGCGGTCGCTGGTCTTGGCCAGGACTTTCGCGGCGGCGCGCGCCTTCAACAGCAGCACCAGTTCGTCGACGACGATGCGCAGCACCGCGCCGATCTCGCCGGCCACCTCCTGCGGCTGGCGCAGCAAAAGCACCTCTGGCGGAATGCCGGCGCCGGCGGCAATCGCGCGCAGGATCTCGTCGGCTTGCTGCGGCCGGCTGGAGAGCGAAGCGGGCGGCGCGGTCGGTGACCGTGGCGATGCGGCATGGTCTGGAAAGGATCCAACGGGCATCTGCCGTTGCGTCGAACCATGGCCACCGAAGGCTGGGTTCCCGTCATCGATCGATACCGAGACGATATAGCGGCCGATCCGGAGCCGGTCACCTTGCGCCAACCGGTGCGGGTCGGTCAGGCGCTGGCTCGACCCGTTGACGAATGTGCCGTTGCGCGAGACGTCGTGGAGAAAAAAAGCGCCGCCTTCGTAGCGGATTTCGCAATGCCGGCCGGAGATGAACTTGTCCGGATCGGGCAAGGTCCAGGCACAGTTCTCCCGCCCAATCTCGAAGCCGCGGTCGCGCGATGCGTATCCGGGCGGCAGCCCGGCAGGCAGGACATCGACATTGCTGATCTGCAGACTGATGAACATGCGCTATGGACCGTCGACCGCTGCCGTTTCCATTGATCCGATGTGCCACAGTCTAGCAGCTTGCGGGCACAGCGGGAGAGCGGCGTTTCACACTGGCGAAAGCGGCGCAAACAGCAACGGCCTGCCGCTTGTCCTCTTTGGTCTGCCATAGAACATGTGGTAGGCTCAACATGGCTTGGGTGGCAAGTTGCGAAATATCCCTGAACGTGAGGTCGTTAACACAAGAAGGGCTTCGAACCTGCCACACTAGCGCTCAGGAGGGGCACGACCCATGCCGAGTGAACAACGCGCCGCGCTTGTGCAGACGCCGGTCGGCGCCGAGCTGTTGACCTTTACGCATCTCGTCGGCCGCGACGAGATCAGCCGCTGCCTTGCCTACACCGTTGGATTTGTCTCGACCAATGCCGATGTCGACCCGCTGAAGATGCTGGGCGGCACCGTTTCGATCGAAGGGGAGGCCGACCCCAAGCGCTGGTTCAGCGGCCTCATCGCCGAGTTTCGCCTTACCCGCATCGAAGATCGGCTGGCTCACTATGAGGCGGTCGTCAGGCCGTGGCTGTGGTTCCTCGGCAATACCACCGACTGCCGCATCTTCCAGGACAAGACTGCCGTCGAGATCGTGGAGGAGATTTTCTCCAAATATGGCGGCATCGCCAAGTTCGAGAAGCGCTTGCAGGGCTCCTATCCGCCGCGCGAATATTGCGTGCAGTACGACGAGAGCGACCTCGATTTCGTGCAGCGGCTGCTCGAGCATGAAGGCATAATGTACTTCTTCGAGCATGCCGAGGGTGAGCACACACTGATCCTGGCCGACGCCATGAGCAAGCTGAAGCCAGCGCCGGGCTATGAGACGGTGCTCTATCAGTTCGAAGGGCAGGGCTCGCGCCGCGACGTCGAGTACATCACCGACTGGATTCCAGGCAGCGCGGTGCGCCCCGGCGCCTATGCCCACACCGACTATGACTTCGAAAAACCCGCCGCCGATTTGATGGCGAAGTCGGCGCAGCCCTTCGGCCACAAGCAGGCCGCGGGCGAGAACTATCGCCACCCCGGCGCGCATCTGGAAGTCGGGCGCGGCGACAGCCTGGCGGCGATCAGGCGCGAAGAAATCCAGGCGCCACACCTGCGCATTGCCGCCGTCGGCACGGTGCGCGGCCTGTTTTCCGGCTGCACCTTCAAGCTCGACGGCTTTTCGCGCGACGACCAGAACAAGGAGTATCTGGTGATCAGCGCCGAGTACCGGCTGTTCGATCCGGGCTATCGCGCCGGCGTCGACACCGATGGCGAGAATTTCAAGGTGGTGCTCGGTGTGGCGCCGACCTCAGTTGCTTATCGGCCGCCGCGCATCACGCCAAGGCCGATCATGCGCGGCCCGCAGACGGCGACCGTGGTCGGTCCGTCCGGCGAGGAGATCTTCACCGACAAATATGCCAGGGTGAAGGTGCAGTTCCACTGGGACCGCCTCGGCAAGAAGGACCAGAAGAGCTCCTGCTTCGTGCGGGTGTCGCAGACCTGGGCAGGCAGCGGCTGGGGCTTCATCCAGATCCCGCGCATCGGGCAGGAAGTCATCGTCGATTTCATCGAAGGCAATCCCGACCTGCCGATCATCACCGGCAGGGTCTACAACGCCTCGCAGATGCCGCCCTACGGGCTGCCGGGCAACGCCACGCAATCGGGCTGGAAGTCCAACTCGTCGAAGGGCGGTGGCGGCTACAACGAGCTGATGTTCGAGGACAAGGCCGGCTCCGAACTGGTCAACTTCCAGGCGCAGAAGGACCACCACCTTCTGATCAAGCACGACCGCAACAAGACGGTGCAGCACGACCAGTCCGACCGCATCGACCACGACGCCAAGCACTCCGTCGGCCACAACCTCGACGAGGACGTCGGCAACAACAAGACGGTCAAGGTCGGTGTCGACCAGACCACCAATATCGGGTCGAACGACACCGAGACGGTGGGCAAGAACCGCTCACTGACGGTGGGGGTCGATGAGACGATCAACATCGGCTCGAACTCGACCGAGACGATCGGCGCCAACCACACCCAGACCGTCGCGATCGTCCAGACGATCACGGTCGGCGCGGCGCGGGTCGATACCGTTGGGGCCTCCGAGACCCGAACCGTGGGCGGTCCGCAGGCGAACACGATCGGTGCGACGCGGTCGGTCACTGTGGGCGCGGCTCAGAGCCACACCATCGGTGCGGACGACAGTTGGCAGGTTTCGGCCGGCCAGAGCGTCCAGATCGGTGCCGATCAGAGTTTCAAGATCGGCGGTGCACAGGCTACGGACGTAGGCAAGGACCGCAGCACCAAGATTGCTGAAGGCGATTCCACCGAAGTCGGCGGCGACCGGGCTCTCAAGATCGCTAAGGGCAGCGCTGTCGAAATCGGTGAAGACGGCGCAATGAAGATCGGCAAGAGCCTGCTGATCGAGGCGGGCGACTCCATAATGATCAAGTGCGGTTCCGCGGGAATTGCTTTGAAGAAGGACGGGACGATCACGATCGAAGGAAAAGACATAACCGTCGTAGCTTCGGGTGAGATTGGCGTCAAAGCTTCGAAAGACATCACCATGAAGGGCAGCAAGATCAACCAGAACTAGGACTCGCTCGCTATGACTAGGACCATTGGGAAGACCAAAACCATTGAGAAGATCGAAGGGGTGGTGATCGGTGTTTTCCTGGGCTTCGGCGAGGAAGCACCGTTGGTGGTTTTCCCCGGCAACCCGAAGCAAACTGCGATTCCGGCCCGTAGTTTGACGGAACTCAACTCATCGATGATCGGAGTTGAGGTGGCATTGCTGTTTCAGGAGGGCGATCCGGGACGGCCGCTTATCGTCGGCCGGATCGTCGAGCCAGCGCGCAAGGTTGCGCCGGCACAGGTCATTCGCGATGGCGAGAGTGTGAAAATCGTCGGCGACGAGCGGATTGAACTGCGCTGTGGCAAGGCGACGATCATCATGGAAAAGGACGGCCATATCACGATACGTGGCACCTATCTGACCAGTCATGCCAGCGCCGTAAACCGTATCCGCGGCGGATCCGTGAATCTCAATTGATGCCGGTGCCTGTCCTCCCGGAAATCGTCCGTCAGCACGCCGAGATGGCGGCATTCCTGTGGACGGTGTATGACTATCACCTGCTTCATCCAGATGAGAACCCTGACATGGACGAGGTGCGTCTCGCGCGCCTCGTTGCAAGGATCGAGGCACATTTGGACGGCTTGAGGGTGGCCGGGCCCGAGGGGCTGGCGATCGCCACAAAAGCTTACGAGGCCTTTCCGGAAGCTGGCGAACTCTTTGTCCTGCGTATGCTCTCTGTTCCCGATCCGCCGCGGATTGCAGCACTCGACCTTGAAAAGGTGCGCGGCTACTTGGCGGCTGGACGGCGGTAGTTGCAGGCCTTTGAGGCTTTTCTCTCCCGGCAGGTTTCACAAAAACCTGCGAGACATATCGATTATTCCGGCATGAAGGCCCTTGTTGTATCCGAACTCGAACCCGACCCACGTCGACCCGTCGAACAAGAAGACTTCCTTCCAACCAACCACAACCAGGAATTCGCTTGATGCCTGCATCGCATAGCCGTAGCCCAACTCTTTGAGCGGAGCGAGCTTCAACCGCTTCTGGACATAGAGGCCGTACTCATCGTCGCCCCAGTAGCGCTTGCCCTTGAACTCGCAAATCGAGAAGAAGTCCCGTTCAGGCGCTTCGATGGCCGCGAGGTCGTCTTCGAAGTACTGGAAACAATAACCGTCCTCGCAACCTATGTTTACAACCCCATCCTCGGCGACTTGAAGCGCATTAATAGAGCGGTTGAAATTCAGAGGAATTCTCTTCCAACCATTGCCGGCAAGGCGAAGCAATGTGCCGTCGTCTCCCGCCACATGAACCGGACCGTTTCGCGGGCCATGCATGGCCCGCAGGAACGATTTGGCGATCGGCTTGATTGTTCGCCACGCATGGCCTTCGGCCACGCACACGGTTCCATGTTCGCCATACAAATAAACTGCGCCGCCCTCCTGATGGTAGAGCTTGTTGAAGAACTGGTCGGGGGTCCCACTGGTCGCATGCGCAGTGCCGTGGAGGAAATGGGTCGTGCCGCCGATTTCCAATGCTACATGGTCGATTGGAGTAGGGCTGACATGCGCGAGGATAAGGTTTGGAACTTCAAGCAGTGTCTCGTAGCGAAGTGTCTTTCCGTCGAACAGAACTTTCAGCAGGTATGAATGCCCGATTTCGTCGTTTTCATCACTTAGCTGAACCGATACACTGAAATATCTCCCCTCAAGATGAAACGCGCTCATTACCTCTACGTCGATCTGATCTGGTTCGAGATTGGCGAGGGGAGTTTTCAAGGCCATTGCAAAAAGCGCTCCTAGCGCATCGTGTACATTTTACCAAGTTCTTCTTGTGTTTTTGCGGGAACGACAACACTCTGGATATAAGCCATAAAGATCATCTTGAGGCATTTCTGGATGTTTTCTCTAGTCTTTGGGCTGGCGTTCTTAGACTCTTTGTGGTTGACCGTAACGGATTCGACAGCCTTGTCGACACCACCTCTCAACCTCGGCGGCTGCCCCTGATTGAGCCGCCTAGTGTTGTAGTCGCTCATCATGTTGGTCTTTAGATTGTGTGGGGATCCCTTCTTGCTCCCCTTTCCTGACTGATATCCTCCGCCCTTTTTGTGTTTGTACGATCGAATACAGACGCAAGGGGCAGTATTTTGATCATAGTTTCTCCATTTTGGATATGAGATATTGTGCTCGCGGTCGCCTTGAAAGTATTCGTTGCTAACAAAGTGCTCGGATTCATATCCGGCTGGACATTTCTTATCCTCGTGAGCGTGAAGTCTCATGTTGTGCTTTTGCAGAAGGGTTCCGCAAGTCACATTGCCCATATTGACTGTCAGGATATGGGCCCAAGGAACGGCTGCGGTTGCGGCTGTAGAGGCGTGGTTGTTGGTCGACAGATCGGTGAACCGGATCACCGGCTCTCCGTCGAATTTCACGTCGTTGGACCAGGAATTGAAGTATTCCTTGCCGGTATTGGTCGAGGTGATGATGCCCTTCTTGGCCGCACACCCGGCCTCGTCGCCAGAGGTCTTTGAAAGATTGGACTTGTTCTTGATGTTGACGGTCTTGCCGGAGATCTTGACCGTTCCAGTACCCTGCTCGGTATCGCTGGACACCCCGAACAGGGGGTACGGGATAGGTACGCCGGGAGGAGTCGCGGGATTTTCCGGAGGGGTGAAGCAGACGTCCGGAAACGCCGCAATTGTCTTACCGTCGCTCCCTTGGCCGGAAATTTCCAGCCCGTTGGCGAAGACGTTTCCCATCAGACGGCCCGTCCTGCAAAGACGGCGGCCCCGCAGGCGCCAGCGTCGTTGGAGGCTTCAACGAGCACGGATTCACCCATGGCGTAGCCCTTGACGGCAGCGGTGAATGCCCAACCCAGCATGAGTGGGACCACGGCGGCCCCGACATTACCTAGGGTTTCACCGGGCGACCAGATATCCATGAACTCGCGGCGGCCACGGGTGAGCCGCAGGGTGGCCAGAGCGCTCTGCCTGAACCAGTATTTTTCGCCGATCAGGTCGGAGATGCGATAGCCGACACGATGCATGGCGATACCGGTCTCCTCAAGTGCGGTCCGGTAGGCGGCGGTCATGCCGTCACCGCGCGACGCCAGATCATCCGGATTGTAGATGAAGGCGGGCTCTCGGCTGAAGCCGAGGCCATGCAGGTGAAGGCTGCCGGCGGTCGCCCGGGGGGAGCAAAGGATCGCGGCGGCCGCCTCGCCGGGGATGAATCCGTCCGGGTTGTCTGGAACCAGCAGCCGGTTTTCGGTAAAGTAGTGCGTGACGGTGCCCGCCGTCAGGTAGCTGTCGACGCCGACGATCATCACGAAAGGGGCTTCGCCGGCCGAGAAGATTCTGCGGGCCTGTTCCAATGCGACCAGCCCGGAGGGCCGACCCTGCGCCACGATCCGTGCCTTGTTGGGACTGGTCAGCTTGGTGATCGCGGCTATGCGCGCGAGCATGCGCTGTCCGTCCGAGGCCGGCCGCCCGGGGCGGTCGTTTTCGGCAAGGCATAGAATGAGGGCGGCGTCACCTCGCGCCTCCGGCGCGCCGGCAAAAGCTTCGGTGATCGCCATCGCGGCAAGGTAGGCCATACGCTTCTCGCCGACCCAGTCACCGGGCAAGGGAACGGGCGCGCCTATAAGGCGCTCTCCGCCCGCGGCGAGGAAACCTGTCTCCTGAAATCCGTCTACCCCGGCTCGCATTGCTGCGCATGACGAGGGCGCGTCGAGGCCGACGGCGGTCACCATGCCGATCGAAACGACATTAATCGCTGCGCTCATGCGGCTTCATCCTCGGGCGCGGCCCCAACGGCGCGTATATAGTCCCGGCCAGTGGCTCGCGCTCGCAACATCGACTCCGTCGGCGGGCCGATCCAGCATTCGGTGAAGTCCAGGATCGTGCGATGAATGCGCTGAGACACGCGCCAGACCAGCGAGAAGCAGCGGTTCTCGGGATCAAACAAAATGGTGTCGGGAAGGATTTCTCCTTGAAATGAGAGTTCTCGCTCTCTGAACAGCGTCATCGGCAATGCCGTCTGTGGCAGGCGAAAGCTTACCCGGCCCTCAGGGGTCAGGTTGACCAGATGTACTTCTTCGCCACCTTTCGGCTGGTCGATCTGCTGGTCGGACGGCGCCATCTGGAAATAGCGCTCATCGAAATCCGGAGGCAGGAATGGAAAGATGTTGGCTACCCAGTTGTCGTCATAGGTGCCGCCATACTCGATCCGGCCAGGCCAGCCACGGCCCATTGGACCAAAACTCATGGGCCTGTAGTCGCTGAACGGCGAGCGGATGTCCTCGCCGACGGCTTGGGTGTTGGGAAGGCGCAGGCCCGGGATCAGCCGCTGGTTCCTGGCACGCGACCAGCCGGTTCCGACAGGGTTGTATCTGTAACTTGCCGGCGCCTTGTCCTCGGGGTCGAGCCGGTCAGTTCCGCCCCACGCAACGTCGTAGGAAATCGGCAGGCGTAGGAACGGCTGCGGCGCTGTAGCGGCAAACATTGGCCCGATGGCACGCCACTCACGCGTGCCCACCACCTCGAAGAGTTTCGACCAATTTCCAACTTTGATGCCGACCGGCACGCGCTCGGCTGGTCTCCCGTTTGGGGCGTAAGCACAGCCATTGGCGATGATGTCGCAGCGTGGCTTGCGGAAAGCGAAATCGGTTTCCCATAATGTTGCGGAATAGCCGGGTTCACCGGTCTGCGTGTCGGCCATGACCAGCGGTACCTGCTCCGCCGATTTCTGCACCGGTCCGCCTGGCGTTGCGGGAAAGTCGAACGTGCCTTTCACCACCACGACAATCCACTCATGGGCGGCCTTGTCCGTGCCCACGGTGAATTGATGCGGATACCCCATCTGGTTCCAGATCTGCATCAACTCGTCTCCCAACTGCCGGCGAGGATTGTCTCCAGCGTCGCTTGCGGCGAGTGCGGGTCGATGTCGAAAATGTCGGAGTGCGCCGTCCACATCACCATGTCGGCGATCAGTTCCTCGCCCGGCTCAGCCGGCGGCAAAGGCAGTGCCGCCAAAGCTGCGTCCAGTTCGTCGGGCGTCAACTCGCCCTGCTGGGCGGCGCTGGCGGCCTCCTCGATTCCGGCAAACCATGCCTCGGCATGCGTCAGCGAGACAGGCGTTTCGGTTAGCACGGCGACAATGCTCAAGGGGAATTTCCGGCCAACCTTGTCGGCGCTCTGCAGGATGATGCCCGCCGACGCGCCGAAGGAATTCGCGCCGGCCAGAAAGCGCAGCGCGGTGGCGGGGGGCCAGATGTGCTGGCCAAACAATGGCACCAGGTGCTGCGCCAGCCAGCGGTCCCACAGGCGCACGAACTCGCCCGTCAGCCGCCGGCTGACGAAGTCGCCGGTGGCGGGCATTTTGCCGTAGAAGCCAGGCAGGATCAGATCTGCGGCGGACATGAGAATTTCTTGAACATCTGGAGGTTGTAGGGATTTTCGACGCTCGCCGCCTTGAGCTTGAAATCGGCGTACATGCCTTTCGTGCCCAGCCGCAGGCTGTAGACGTCGGACAGCGACGTGCCGGTGAAGCGGCCGCCGCGCAGCATCCTCAGCCACGCCCAGCTTCCCGTCTCGTTGAGCATGATTTCGGGCGAGCCGTCGATCGGCTGGAAGGCGAGCGAGATGACGCCGGTGCCGTCCTTGCCGGGCCAGGTCATCGGTTGCGGTCGCGTCGCATTGTTGAAATAGACCAGGTTCTGGCCATCGAGGTTGAGCGTGACGCGGGTCACGTTGGGCGACAGGTCGGTCGGCTCGAGCGTGAAGGCCATCACCGGGCCCTGGCCGCCGGGAAAGAGATCGTCGCGGATGCGCCGCGCCTGCTCGAAGGCGGCGAGCGCCGATGGGTCGAGGCCGAAATCGGCACGCCATTTCCAAGGCTGCGCCGAGGTGTCGACATAGCCGATGAGATGGTCGTTGATGAAGCCGTCGATCATCCCTGCCGGTCCGAACAGGCGGGCGAAGTCGCGCACGTTGACGTCGACGGCACTGTCGGGGCTGAACGGATAGCGGTCGTTGAGCGCGGCCTGGCAGAAGGGCAGGATGTCGGCGCGCCAGATGGCGTTGAGCTCGGAGGCCACGGCCTTCTGCGTCAACCCGCTGGTGTCGCCGGCAATGCCGCTCAGCCAGGTGTTGACCGGGTCGGGCAGGATTTGCGCCTGGCGGGCGACGGCGCCGGTCAGTTCGGCAAGCCCGCCCTGTTTCTTGATCGCGTCCTGCGGGTCGGGATTGGCGGTCACCGTCTGCAGCACGTTGGACAGCGCCGTCAGCGCGACGACCGCGGCATCGAGCGCCGGCGGCTGGCCGTCGACCTCGGCAATCGTGCTCTTGAGCGGCTTGAAGTGTTCGGCCACCAACGTGCCGGTCAGGTCGACTTCGCTGGCCGATCCTGCGCGCGGCAACAGCTTGGCGCCGGTCTTGACGATCTTGCCCAGTTTGCCGAGCTTGCCCAGCAGTTTCGAGCCGCCCTTCGCCGCCGCCTTGTCGTCACCGGCCGGCGCGTCGTCCGAGCGGGTGAGGTCGACCTCCTCGACCACCGCCGTCAACAGCCGCTTCAACGCGGAATCGGCACTGGAAAGGTCTTTCAGATTCTCGCTGGCAATGTTGAGGTCGCTGAGCGGCGCCAGCCGCATGTCGCGCAAAAAACTGTCCCACTGCGCGATATAGTCGTCATAGTAGAGCTTCAGGATATCTTCCGACAGCGCCGACACCGACGTCTCGGAATTTTCCGAGCAGCCGCCGGCAAACACGGCGCGGTCGAGTGCCGCCTGGGCGGCGACATCCTCGACCCGGTCGAGGATCGCATCGTGGAAGCCGTCATAGGTGAAGGCGCCTGATATGCCGACGCGCAGCGTCTTGTCGGAGCGTCGCGAAAACACCTTGGCGCCGTTCGGCCCGGCGAAATTGGCGGGGATCCATTCCTTCAATCCGGCCACCGCCGGATCGGCCAGCAATTGCTTGTAGGCCCGCGCCGGCAGCGAGATCGTGCAGACCGTTTTCAGCGCTTCGGCGACGAGCGCCTGGTCGGGTGTGATGTAGCTATCATCGACCGCCATGCGCCGGATCGCGGCCAACTGGTGTTCTTCGGCATCGGCGGTCGGGAAGGGCGCGGCCGGCGCGAATTCGGGCAGGTCGTTCACCCACCAATTCTCGACGAAGTCGGAGTCCATCTGAGACAGGCCGGTCATCATGCGGTAGGTCTTGAGTGCGCCCAGCATGAAGTCCGGATCGCGGATCTGCCGCCACATGGTCGCTTCGAGCAGCGCCACCATCCGCGGCTCCAGCACGTTGCGCAGAGCGTGGTCATAGGTGTCGGTCTGCGCCCGCATCATCTCGGCCGAAGCCGATGGTCCGAGCAGGTCCTGTGCCTTGTTCGGAGGCGCAGTCCTGGCATTGGCGACTTCGTCCATGGCGGTCAGGGCAACGTCCATAGCCGGCTGCAGCACCGAGGCGGGCGTCGCGGCGGTCGACGTCAGCGGCGCCTGCAGTGCTTCGAACTGGCCGGCTTGCGCGGCGATGGCGTTGCGGTTGTCGTAGTAGGACCAGGTGAACAGGCCGCCGGCGAGTATGGCCGCAGCCGCGCAGGCAGCGGCGGCACCGCGCCAGATCCAGCTGCGGCGGCGCTGCGCCAGCGGATCGAAGGTGCCGAGCCCGGCCTCCTTGAAGATCACCTCGGTCAAAAGGTTTTTGAGGAAGAAGCTGCGCTTCTCGAAGCGCTGCGCCGGCATCGTGCGTCGTGCCGGCAGCCCGAAGGAGGAGGCGAGCGCCGCGGTCAGCCGGTCGATCGGCGCGCCTTCCTGGGTGGCCGAGGTCAGATAGAGGCCGCGCAGCCAGGCTGCCTCCTCGTAGCGGCTCTCGCCGAACATCGCCTCGACCAGCACCTGGATCGGCTCGGACAGGCTTTGCAGCTGTGCGGGAAAGCGGAAGATCTCGGCCCGTTCGGCCAGCTTGTCCTCATCCTCCAGCCGTGGCACCAGCCGCTTTTCCAGCTCCCTCGACAGCGTCGTGATTTCACTCGCGATCGCCTTGGCATCGACGCGCGCGTCGAGCGGGAAGGTCGTCCCCCATACCTGTTCGCGCGCCGCCGTCGACAGGCCGCCGAAGAAGGCCTCGAAGCCTCTGATCAGATCGGCCTTGGTCAGCATGAGATAGACCGGCAAGCGGATTTCCAGCCGCTCTTCGAGCTCGGCCAGGCGCCTGCGGATCTTGCGGCCATGCGCCTTGACGGCTTCGTCGCCCTCGGACAGCGCGTCGATCCCAAGCGCAACGATGACGCCGTTGAGCGCACGACGGCCACGATGCTTCTTCAACAGATCGAGGAAGCCCAGCCATTCCACGGCGTCGACATCGGGCTGGCTTTCCTGCTGGACATAGCGGCCAGCGGTGTCGATCATCACTGCGTTTTCGGAGAAGAACCAGTCGCAGTTACGGGTACCGCCGATGCCTTGCAGATCGTCGGTCAGGTCGATCGGAAAGTTGAGGCCGGATTGGCGCAAGGCCGTCGTCTTGCCGGTCGCCGGGGGGCCGACGATCACATACCACGGCATCTCGCGCAGGAACTTGCGGCCGCCGAGCTTGCGGCGCTTCAACTCGACCATGACGTCCTGGAACTTGGCGCCGACCGCGGCGACGTTTTCCTCGCCCGGGCTGAGCCGCTTTTCCTCGACCGGGGCGGAAATCTCGGCGACGAACATGCGGTTGGCGCGGATCGCGCGGCGCTGCGCGACGATCAGCCAGATCAGCCAGAAGATCACCAGAAGAGCGATGATGACGATGCGCACCGTCTCCGACGCCATCGGCACATAGTCGCCGACCCGTACGATCGGGCCGAATACCCAGATGATCAGCGACAGCAGCGCCAGGCCGATCAGCGTCCACAGGAAACGCGAAGTCAGGACCGCCCAGAGGAAGCGCAGGATGAACATGTCACAGCCTCTTTTCGACCAGCACTTCGACGCGGCGGTTCAAGGCCCGCCCTTCGCGTGTGCCGTCGTCGGCCACCGGATCGGTGGCGGCCCGGCCTTCGGAGCGCACGCGCTCCTTAGGCACGCCGTTCTGAACCAGGATATCGGCAATTTCCGCGGCGCGGGCTTCAGACAGCCGCTGGTTGGTGGACAGTGGGTTGGTCTTTTGCAAGGGAACGCCGTCGGTGTGGCCGACCACGGTGATATCGCCGATCAACTCCTGGTTCTCGAGGATCACCTTGGCGACCGAGGCGATGAGCGGATCGAAGCCGTCTGTCAGCTGTGCTCGCGACGACTGGAAGAGTTCGGGATTGGAGGCCTGGATGACCAGCCGCGCCAGCGACACGCTCTCCGTGCCGCTCAGCGCTCTCTTGAGCTCGTCCGGCGCCGCCGCCTGGAATTCCGGCAGCAGCGCGAAATCCACCGCCACCGGCGGCGGCGCGTCGACCTTCGGCGAAGCGCGGGTTACATCCGTACGCGTCGGCGGCGGCAAGGCGCGAACCAGCGCCGAAAGCTCGACCGCCTGGCTGCTCAGGCTCATCGACAGGCCGATATGGATGGCGGTGGCGATCACCGCCGCCGCCGCAACCATCACCCAGATCGGCACGATGAAGCGCTGCGGTTCGTCGGAGGCGATCACGCCCTTCCAGTTGGGCGACAGCGGTGCGCCTTCGCCGTCGCTGTCGCGCAGGAAACGCGCTGCAGCCACCCGCACCGCATTGAGCGAACGGTCGCCGGAGCGGCCCGGCACTCGATATTTGCCGCGGAAGCCGAGCGCCATGCAATGATACTGCAACTCCAGCATTTCGCGGTCGCGATTGGGATGGCGTTCAAGCTCTTCGAGCCGGGCGAAGAACTGCGCGCCGGCATCGACGTCGCCGCGCAGCATCACCACCAGCGGCTGGCGTGGCCACGCGCTGGCTCCGCCCCACGGCGTATTCAGCGCCAGATCATCGAGCAACGCAGCCACCAGCCACGCGGCCTGGTCGGCGCGCTCGAGCGAGGAGCCCTGCGCCATGGTGGTGTCGCGGCAGCGCACAAGTTCGTCGAGCAGCCTGGTGCGCAGGGCTTCCGGGTTCTCCGGCGGCTGCGCGTTTTCGAGTTCGGGTGCAAATTCCAGCAGCGGCGAGAACGCGTTGACGAGCACGTTCGGATGCGCGCGCGCGGTGCGTTTCGCGGTCACCCCTGACGCCGGCAGCGGCATGGCGCGCGGCGTCGGCGCTCCGCTCAGCCGAATGCGCGTCCGCTCCCGATCCTCGGACAGTCCGAACGGATCGTCCCTGCTCATCATCTCACCTGTTGACCGAGTAGCAGTCGACCTGCGGTTCGCTGGGCAGCACGCCCGAAACGCCGATCACGAAACCGGGCGCTTCGAGCAGCGAGGCCCAGTGCTCGCTTTTCTGGTCGAGTTCGAGGCACAGCCGGTCGCCGTCATAGGGAATTTCGCGCGGTTGCGAATGCAGGGGCTTCAGCGGAATGCCGGGCAGGCGTGATTTCCACAGCCCTTCGAATTCGCTGGCCGAGCCGACGGTCGCCTGGTTGACGAAAATCTTGCGCAAGGCATCCTCCGACAGTTCGGAGCCGATCCGCACCACGATGCGGCTCGCCACCAGAAGTTTCGGGTTGTCGATGCGGATCTTCCACACATTGGTGGCATGGCGCATGACCGGCAGGGCGCGCGATTTCGGCTCGATGTAGCGCAGGCTGAGGATCAGCGAACGCAGCGCATCGGCCAGCGCCGAATAGGCGGGTCCGGGCGCCATGTGGTCGTAGACAGGCAGTTCGCCGAGCCGCCTTGCGCTCGAGCCATAGGTCGCCATCGAGCCGGCTAAGCCAGCCAGCTCCATATAGACCTCGGCTGGATGGAAGACATCCTGCACCAGCATGTGCGCCAGCCGCGGCCGCGCGGCGTTGACCAAATTGAGGATCAGAAGATCCTCGACGCTGCGCCCGGGGCCGCCCAGCACCATCTTGCCATGCGCCTCGGCGATCTGGTCGAGGCCGGTGACCACTTCCTGCAGCAGCCGGCTGTACCAGGACGCCGCGCCGATGACCAAGGTCGGCGGCAGGAAGGTGTCGTCCAGGGCCACGCCGCCATCGGCGCGCACGCCCTTGAGTTCGGCCACCGGCAGCGCTGTGTAACCGCCGACGGCCGTGCCCGGCGCCAGCAACAGTGCCTGCGGCCGCGCGATCTCGATTTCCTCGGGGTCGGACCCGCCATGCACGGCGTCGCGCACCGAGACGATCCGCCCGCGATAGCGAGCGCCGGAGGGCTCGGCATGGGCAGGATCGAAACCGACGCCGCCGGGCGGTTCGAGCGGCAGCGCGATCAGCACCGGTCCCGCGCCCATTTCCGGTGTTACCGCCAGCGGCCGAGGCGCATCCATCGTCTCAGGGATCGCAAACGGCGTCCCGTCGGGAAAGATGCCGCGCGCCGAAAGCACCGAGATCTGGCCGGCATCGAGCTGTGCCTGATCGAGCGTCAACGTTCGAAAGCCGAACGTATGCAGATGCCCGGCCTGCAAGGCGCCGCGCACCGTCGCTTCGAAGAAGCGGTCCTGTTGCTGGAAATGCTGGGTGCGAAGGAAAAGCCCCTCCGACCACAGCACCCTGTTTGCATCGCTCATGCCGGCACTCTCTGCTTCCTGCTCATCACCTTGGCGCGGCTTTGCGGACCCGCCGCCGCTAGGCGGAAATGCCGCCGCTGCCGAGCTTCACATTGACGGTGAACTTCGATCCCGGCGACACCGACTTGGTCGTGCGCCAGTTGCGTCCGGTGGGTTCCCTGATCAGCGCGACGAAGCCGAGTGCGGCCACTTCCGGTTCGACCGTGATGGTCTTCGATGCGGTCTTGCCGGGTCCGACGGAAATCGTGTCGGAGCCGATGAGATCGCCGCCAAGTGCCGCGCCGGCACCGCCCTGCAGGGCAAAATAATCGGCCGAATTGAAGGCGCCGGTGCTCTTCAGCCGTAAGACCATTACCGTTACCGGCCTGTCGCCGCCGCCCGGTCCCGGGTTCATGCCGGCCCCACCGGCCAAATTGACCGTTATGACGGACGGTTTAGGCGGACCGCTCTGGCAAGCCGTCAGCAGTCCCGTAGCCCCGATGGCCAGAATGAATTCGCGTCTGTCGATCATGTCTCAGTCCTCCTCATATGCGTCCCTAAAATCAGCGCCGATTTCGCCCAGAAAGCGCGTCTCGGCGCTGTGAGCGATTTCACGGTGGCGTTTCTGGTACAGTTCCCAGAGTTTTGCGCCGCGCCCGCCGGTCAGCAGATTGCCGATCGCCGAACTCGACTTCAGTTCCTGCTCGATCGCCGCCGGATCGAAGCGGTCGATCATGCGCTTGAGCGCGCCCTGCACGCCGCGCCAGGCGCGAACGTGATGCTGCGCCAGATCGCGCACCGCGTCTTGGATCGCCGCTTCGGCGCCGAGGAAACCGGGGCTGCGCTCGGCCAGAATGGTTACCAGCGCATCGTCGACCGAGGGCAGGAATTTGAGCGGGTTGACCTCGGACGCGCCAACCACGGTCTGCGCGACGCGAGCGTTGCCCTTCTCTTCGGCGCGCTTGCGCAAAAGCTGCATCAGCCCATCCATCATCAGCCGGTACTCGCGGCCGAATTTTTCCATGTCGGCCACCGGATCGCCGCCGGGAAAATCGGCCTCGTCCATGCCCATGCCGCGCAGGAAAGCGGCGCGCAATTCCGCGTCCGACGGTCCGGCTGACGGCCGCGCCGCGGATTGGCGGACAGGAGCGCGTGGTGGCGGTGGAGACGGGGGAGGCGGTGGCTGCGGTGGCGATGGCTCGACCGCGCGGACTGGCAGATCCCAGGGCGCTGCAGAGAGGGCAGGCGAGGGCGCATCGGTTGCACCGCCATCCGTCGCGCCGGCGTCGAGGCTGGTGGACCCGGCAGGGCCGAAACCAAACCCGTCATCGTAGGCCGGCGGCTGCTTGGAACTGGATCTGCTCGGCTCTCTCGACATCGGTGCGGAATCGAGGCCGAAGGGATCGTCGAACAGCGGCTTGCCAACACCCTTGTCGGGGGCGGTCTCGGCCACCGGCGTTGCCACAGGGTCGAGGCTGAACGGATCGTCGAACGCCTGCGAGCTGCGTTCATCGGACCGCGCACGCGCGAATGCGCCGGGCACCGGCTTTTCGAATGGATCGGGCAGGTTGGCAGGGCGTGGCCGTCCCGGCTCTTCTTCCGTGGTGGACGAAAAGAAATCGTCGCCGCCGAGGCTGACCGGCGCCCGCGACGCCGCCGGCTTACTGGCAGGCGCTGAAGGCCTGGAGGCCGGCGCCTCGGTCTTCGCCGTCTGCAAATCGACCCACACCACATAGTCGCCCAGTCGCAGTCGCATGCCGCTTTGCAGGCGCGCGGTATTTCCCGCGCCGAGCGGGCTGGCGGCATCGTCGATGAACAACCCACTGCTGGAGGTATCGGTGACGAAATAGCCGCCCTGCTTGCTGGTGATCTTGCAGTGGGCGCGCGAGACGAACATGTCGGGATCGTTGATCTGCCAGTCGGCGTCGGCGCTGCGGCCGATTACCAGCTCGCCCTCGTCCAGCCGCGCCTGCCGCGTGACTTGCGCGCGTGGTCCCTGTTCGAGAGTCAGAAGCAGGCTCATGCCGCCACCTCTTCCCGCCAGCCGACGATGGTCCGCAACCGCATGTCGTCGGCGTCCCCCTTTTCGACCGGTCGCGCCAGCCAGGTGGTGCGGGCAAGCTGGACGGTGCCGAGCTTCGCCGGCGGCACTGCCTTTGCCGCAAGCACGATCCTGAGATCGACATCGATGGTCTCGCCGATCAGGTCGCGCACCGCCTGCTTCAACAGCTTCAGCCGCTCACCGCCCGGCAGGAAGGCCTTGTAATCGATATAGCTGAGCGCGCCGATGCGCAGCTCGATGCGGCTCTGCCGGCTGAAGCTGCGCGGGCCGATGGTGGCGCTGCGGCCGAGCGTGGCATAGCTGCCGGCAAGCCGCGTCTGCAGCGCCTTGGGGATGGTCATCCAGGCCACGACGAACTCCTTCAGCACCACCGGCACTTTGAAGGCTTCGGCCAGGAACAGCGTCAGTCGCTCGGGGCCGTCGACTTGGGCAGCGAGCGAGGCGGCCTGGCGAAGTTTTACTATATCGAGTTCGGCATCCTGCGTGCCCGGCAGCCCGATGCCGGCCATCGCTTCCAGCATGGAACGGACGCGGCCGCCGACACCGCGTTCGACCTGCACAGCCGGATGCGCATCCGCCCAGGCCCGATAGTAGAGCGCGATCATCCTGTGCTGCAGGATATTGACAAAATCGACGAAGGTCGTGTCGCTCGTCTGCCGCGCCTCGGCGCCGGCATACCAGCGTTGCGACAGGCGATCGAGCACCCAGCGCGTCAGATGCAGTGGCATCGGCCCTTCGGGTCCGAGCAGGCCGAGATTGTTGACCGTGACGCGTGCCGGCGACTTGTCCGTCGGCTCGCGGAAATCCACCACGTCCTGCACTGCGAAGGACAGCCGCACATTCTGGCCGAGCCTTGCCGGCTCGCGGTACGGCCGGCCGGAATGGCCGAACAGGCCGCCTTGCCGTTCGAGCCGGCGCAGCAGTTCGAAAAAGTCGAAACTCTCGGACAGGGTTGCGGCTCGCTCTAGATCAGGTAGCGATTGCCGGGCATCATCGGCCATGGCACATCCTCCTGTTTCTGGAGCAACCGCGTGCGCGTGCGCACGAACCCGTTAATGCCGGCATGGCGGGCAAACAGCCGCGACAGCAGGCCCGACAGCAGCAGAGTGCTCTGTCCCGCCAGCACCGACTGGTCGACATGCAGCGTCACTTCCGTGCCGCGGCCGAAGCACATCGGCCCTTCGATCGCCAGCCTTTCGATCACCGCGCGCGAGTCGATGCGCACGATCGAGCGCACATTGCGGGCGAGCCCGGGGTCGCCGCGCTCGGCATAGAGATCGAGCAGCGCGTGCAGCGGATCGACGCCGCGGCCTTCCTTGGCCAGGCTGAGGAAGTTGAGCGCCAGCTGTGACACCAGTCGCCAGGCCAGGTCGTCGGCGCGCGACTCGCCGTCGGCGCCGGTCGGCAGCGCTGCCGGGATCGCCGGCTGCGGCGAACGCAATGCGCCGAGCAGCCGGACCGTCTCCACAGGGTCGCCGGCTTCCAGCGTCAGGGTCGGCGTGTCGTCGAGGATGGCCAGGTCGCGATTGGTGCAAAGCGCCATGATATCGACGCGCTTGAGCGGCCTGTTGGCCTGGCTGTGGACCGGGCGCGAGATCGCCAGGAAGACGTCGTCGCCGGCATAGGAGGTCCGCGTCACGCCCTGGCGCCGCTCGTCCTCGGTCGGCCGGCGCGGCCGCCGCTCCGTCGAATAGACCCAGCCGCTGCCGCGATTTTGCCCAAGGCTGAAGAGTTCCGGTATCTCCGCGTCGGGTCCCTCGGCATCGGCGTCTTCGACGCGGATGACGCGGTAGATTTCAAAGTCGCGCGCCCGCGTGCGGTCGGCATGCAGCACCTGGCGCGTCTTGCGCTGGTCGAGCTCGACGATGTTGCACTCGCGCTCGAAGAGATTGATGATCGGGGTGGCGAAGAGATCGAAATCCGCCGGCGTCAGGTCGGCGAGCTCGGGCACGGGACGCCTGAACAAAAAGACGATTTCGAGCCCGGCCTGGCATTTACGCAGGACCGGCAGCAAGCCGGTGACGCGCGCATAATGGAAGCGCTCGGGCATCATGAAATATTCGCGCAGCAGGCGGTAGCCTTCGAAGGTCGGCCGCGTGCGCGGCATCAGCGCCTCGGCATCGGCAATGCCGACCATCTCCGGCGGCGGTAGCGGCGACAATGGATTGGTCTTGCCTTCCGGTCGAGCGCCGACACCAGAGCAGACTCCGAAGATGGCGTCGAAGATCAGCGGCGCCTTGGTGCGGTTGGCGAAATAGAAGTCGAGCCGGTCGAGCGCCAGTTCGTCGAGCTTGCCTTTGCCGGTCCGCGCCAGCGTGATGCGAAGTGCCGCTTCGCCGGCCTTCCCGGCGATCGGGCCGATGCCGGCGGCGGCAAGCGCGCTGCGGTCCTGGAAATAGCCGACCGAACTGATCGCGATCGGAAACAGCGTCATGTCCTGCGCGGTGGTGAAGGTGCAGCGCGTCGACAGGCCGGCTTGCAAGCTGGAGACCAGCCGCGTGCCGCGCTTGACGACATGGCCGGCAAGCATCGTCTGCACCTGCTGGCCGGGCTTCAGCACCACCATGGCGGTTGCCGGCGCCGGCGTGACGAGATCGGGATAGAGCACGTCGAGGATGCTGCGCGAAAACCGCGAGCGCTCGGCATCCACCTTCAGGCGCGTGCGCGCGGCGAGGAAGGCGACACCGTCGAGCAGCCGCTCGACATAGGGGTCGGGACACGGCACCGTATCCAGCGACAAATTGCGGGCAACCGCCGGATGCATGTCGGCGAACTCCGCCGCCAGCCCGCGTATGTGGGACAGTTCCTCCTCGTAATATTCTACGAAGACCCGGTCCATCTCTCAGGCTTCCCTGAACTCGGTGCGCGCCAGTCCGTTGTCGAGATTGATCGTCGTGCGCAGGCGCATGCGCTCGGGCGTCGGCGTCATGATCAGCACGGCGTCGATCTCGATCTTCAGACCGGTCTTGTCGCCGAGGTTGACCGTGACTTTCGTCGCGCTCTCCTTCAGCCGCGGCTCGAATGCGGCGAGCACGGCGCGGATCTCGCGTGCCAGAACATCGCGATCGAAGTCGCGCGACGACCGGCCGGAGAAGGACGGCACGCCATAATTGACAACGCTGCGGCGCACCTCCGGAAAGTCGGCCAGCGATGTCGGACGGTCGGTCATCTGCTCGGCCTCGAGATCGGATAGCAGCGGCGCGGATTCGAAACGCTCGGTGTTGAACAGCGCCTCGATGTCGCGCCGCACGGCCTCGCGCAGCACATCGGGCGACACCACGATGCCTCGGCTTTCAAGCTCGCCACGGTGCCGGTTCTGAAACGCCAGCCGGTGCAGCCGGCGCTTCTGATCGGGGTTCAATGCGTCATCGGCGTCGATGCGCCTCGGTCCGTCTGCCAGCAGCTCGTCCAGGCGCTCTGCGCCAAGCTCCTCCTGCAGAGCCTGCCTGAGCCCGTCTATCTCCGAGCTCAGGCCCGGCAGGTCGTTGACGAGGCGGTCCCACAGCGAAGGCTGTACCGCCTCGCGCTTGGCCCGTGAACCGCCCGCCTGTACCTTGTCGGCGGCAGGGCGCTTTGCTCGCCCCTCACTTGCCGACATAGACATCCATTTCGGCTTCGTCATTGTCGTCATAGACGAACTTGATCTTCTTGTAGGCGAAGGAGACTTCCTCCTGGATCAGGTCGGCTTCATCATCGGCCTGCGACATGTCGTATTCCATGATCGAGGCGTCGGTCAGGGTAACGACCAGATAGTCCTTGCTCTCGCCGTCGATGGTCCGCCGAGCGGAGAATTTGACCTCGTCCAGCGCCTTGTTTTCGAACAGGGCCTTGGCCAGATAGGGTGAGGCCTTGTCGTAGTGCTTGGTGAACTTGATCATGCCCATCGACACGCGGCCTCGGCGCGAGAGGGAATTGGGGTCGTAGGGCGCGACCATCTTGTAATCGACGCCATGGATTTCGATCTCGTCGTCATGGCCGTCGCGCGTGCTGGGCCCCTTGATATCCGGAACTTTCAGAAAACCGTCGATCTTCATTGTGGGCATTTTCGTTCTCCACCGCTTTCAAACAAAGGTTTGGTTGCTGCAATCAGGTCTTCACGGACGGCAATTCCGACACCAGCCTGAGCGAGGCATTGATGCCCTCCAGCTGGTAGTGCGGGCGCAGATAGAAGCGGGCGTTGTAGTAGCCCGGCCGGCCCTCCACGCTGTCGACCTGCACCTCGGCGGCGGCAAGCGGACGCTTGGCGCGCGCCTTGTCGTCGGCGAAGGCCGGGTTGGCCAGCACGTACCGGTTGATCCATTCGGTCAACCAGATCTGCATGTCGGTGCGTTCCTTGAACGATCCGACCTTGTCGCGCGCAATCGCCTTGAGGTAGTGCGCAAAGCGCGAGACCGGGAACAGATAGGGCAGGTTGGCGGAGAGCCGCTCGTTGGACTGGGCGTCGGGGTCGACCAGGCGGCCCGCCCGCGTCTCATCGTCCTGCAGCGAATGGGCGCCGATAAAGGCCGCGAGATCGGTGTTCTTGCGGTGCAGGATCGGCATCAGCCCGAGCTTGGCCAGTTCCGCTTCGCGCCGGTCGTCGATGGCGACTTCCGTCGGGCACTTCATCGCAATCGAGCCGTCATCGGTCGGGAATGAGTGCACCGGCAGGTTGAGCACCGTGCCGCCATTCTCGACGCCGCGGATCTGCGTGCCCCAGCCATAGAGCTTGTGGCTGCGGTTGATGTTGACGCCCATCGGGAAGGCGGCGTTCATCCAGACATATTTGTTGTGATCGCCCTGCACTTCCTCCTCGAAGGAGAAGCCCTTGACCGGCACGGTCTCCGAGCCGTAGGGCAGCCGCGCCAGCACGCGCGGCATGGTCAGCCCGATATAGCGCGCATCCTCGCTCTCGCGCAGCGATTGCCACGAGGCGTAGGCCGGGTTGGAGACGATCTGCTGCAGGTCCTGCGGGTTGGGCAGTTCCTGCCAGCTGTCCATGCGGAACAGCCGTGGCGAGGCGGCGGCGATGAACGGCGTGTGCGCCGAGGCGCAGATGCCGGAGATGTTGCGCAACAGGCCGACGTCGCGCGGGTGGTTGGAGAACTCGTAGGCGCCGATGACGCAGCCGATCGGTTCGCCGCCGAGCATCGAATACTCGTCGGTGTAGACTTTCTTGAAGATCGGGCTCTGGTCCCACATCTGGCCTTCATAGTCTTCGAGCGTATCGGCCAGCTGCTCCTTGGAAATGTTCATCACCCGGATCTTCAGCTTCTGATCCGTCTCGGTGTTGTTGATGAGGTACCAGAGGCCGCGCCAGGTGCCTTCCATCTGCCGCACTTCCGGCGCGTGCAGGATTTCGTTGACCTGGGTCGTCAGCATCTTGTCGATGCCGGCGATCAACGACTTGATCGACTTGATCGAGTTGGACGAGATCGTCGTCGTTTCGGAGCGCGACTGCGCCGCCAGGGCCAAGTTGCGCACCAGCTGCTGCAGCTTCTCGCTGTCGTCCTTCTTGACCTTGAAGTCCTTCTCCAGCAGCTGGCTGAATTCACCGAGATCGACGGCCTCGGCCTCGGCGACGGATGCTGCGGTCTTTTGCTGTTCGGCCATGATCTATTCCTCACCCTTGTCGTCGGACAGCGCCTGGGCGGCGATCTGGCCAAGCAACGGCTGGTTGTTCAGCAATTGGGCTATGCGCTTTTCGGCATCGACGCGGCCGTCCATGAAGCCGAGCAGCTCCTCGAGCTGGCGCCGCATCTTGAGGATTTCGGCCAGTTGCGGGACCTGTTCGGCGATCTTGTCGGGGGCGAAATCGCCCATCTTGGTGAAGGTCAGGTCGAGCGCCAGTTCTTCGTCGCGCTCCTGTCCCTCGGCCTGCGGCAGCGTGTTCTTCACCCGCGCCTTGACCCTGGGTCCCAGCGCTTCCATGAATTTGGGGAAGCGGTTGGCATCGGTCTCGACAAAGGAACGGTCGAGCACCGTCTTGGACGCTTCCCTGGTCTGCGATGCGCCCGACAGGTCGGCCATCACGCCCATGACGAACGGCAGTTCGATCGTCGTCGGGCTGCCGTAGGTTTCGACATCGTAGGCGATCTGCACGCGCGGGGCGCGATTTCGCTCGATGACCTTCGCTTTGCTTTCGGCTGGCATGTGTTGCTACCTTTCATCCTTCTGGGCAGTCTTCTTGGCGTCGGGAACGCCGGCGAGCAGCCGGAATTCCTTGAGCCCCGACGGGGCGAGGTCTTCCATCAGTTCAACGAAATCCATGTGCACCATCCTGCGCACCCGGCGGGCGAGATGCGGGATCGGACTCGAGGGCTCGGTGCGGTCGTAGAACGCGACCACAAGGTCGAGGCACTTCACCACATCGTCGCGCGAGGAAATCCTGTCCGGGAGCCCCGCACCGGTCTCCGCGTAGCTTGCCATCGTCTCGGCTCCATGACCGTTTCTGACCGGCGCGGCCGGGCTTGCCGGGGGAGCAGCCGGGCTGGCAGCCCCCTTCGTCGCTGCCTCTTCCGTGGTCTCGACCGCCGTGTTGCGTTCCAGCGTCGTCAGCACGCGCTGCAAAAATCGTTTCAGGTCCGGGACGGCAGCCCCGTTGCCGTCAAGACGGGCATTCAGGGCCGTATCGACCGCGTCGAGCGCCTCGATCGCTGCGTGCGCCCCGGCGATGAGCGCTGTCATCTGTTCACCGGCCTGGTCCTGATGGGCGGCACAACCGCTGCCCACCCGGTTCAGGAGCTGTCCGTGCGCGCTGACCAGCGCTGCCTTCTCCGTGGCATTCAATCCCGACGCCGCTTCCTGAAGCATGACGCGATCGTCGAGCGCACCCTGTTCGAGATCGCGTCCGCTGATCGGCCCGATGGGACGCGGCGCGAAGAAGACCATTTGCCTGAGGTTCGCCAGCAGGCCTTCCTGGCCGTTCTGCAGGTCGGCGAGCGCGTTGAGGCGGCGCAAGGCGGCCTCGCGTGGTTGGGGGCTGGCCCGCAGCGCCGGGTGCATCGTCTCCCAATGCGTCTCGAAGGTCCTTGCAATCAGGGTCAGGCCCTGTGCCAGTCCGGCCAATCTCTCTTCATTGGCCAGCGCCCGGGCGACAATGACAAGCAGGCGCAGGTCGCGGCCATGCGAACGCAACTCCTCGGCCTTGCCGAGCACGGCAGGCCAGTCGACCGGAATGGTCGATTGCGCGGCTGGCTTGTTGCGCCCGTCATGGACGACCTTGACCTGCGGCTCCGTGAGCCGCTCCAGCTCATGAAAAGCCGGATCGTTGCGCAAGTCTTCGCCTGACGGATTTTCACCGTCCAGCGGAGCAAGCCAGAGTGCGAGATCGATCACAGATACCCCCGGCGACCGGCTCTAAAACCGTACGTGACCCAACGTTAGCACACGGTTGCATATTCCCACAATTCGCCATCCGCTCAAAAGTTAACGAGCGCTAATGAATGTCGGTGCAACTGCGTCTCGGATGGCGCAATTCATGGCGTGCTTGGCCAACCTCGTATGTGAAGCGCATCGCATAGGATTAGAAAAAATCGTGGTTGTCTGCATTTGGCGGCGCGGGACTCTCCACAAAGGGAAAAGGCCGGCTGCATCAAGCGCTTTGTCAAGCGGCTGCTTATGTGGCAGGCTGTCGACGGGCAGATTGCAGGAGCACGTTCGATGGAACAGCGCCGGTCGTCGCAGGGGTTCAAACGCAAGGAACTGGTTGGCAAGCTCAATCCGGTCTGCCTGCGCGCCTTCAAGGCCGCCGCCGACAGCGCCAAGCTGCGCGGCAATCCTTACGTCGAACTCGTCCATTTCATAGAACAACTGGTGCTGTCCGAGCGTTCGGATGTGCAGATGATCATTGCCGATGCCGGCGTCGATGCCAGCCGGCTTACCAGCGACATGACCCGCGCCGTCGACAAGCTGCCCTACGGCGCCACCTCGATCGAGGAATTTTCCGACCACATTTTCCACGCCATCCAGGAGGCCTGGAACCTGGCGACGCTGGAATTTGGCATGGAGGAGGTCCGCAGCGCCCATATCGTGCTCGCCTGCCTGAAGACGCCGGTGCTGGAAGGCCTGGTGGCGAAGATCAGCGGCGAATTCGACAAGATCGACGCCGACGGGGTCATCGCCCGCTTTGCCGAGGTGGTGGAGGGCTCGCTCGAAGCCGGCGCCATGGCAGCAGTGGCTCCCACCGCGGAGGCGCCGCGGCGCGCTCCGGGCGGGGATTCGGCGCTGGCCAAATACGCCACCGACCTCACCCAGCGCGCCCATGACGGCAAGATCGACCCTGTCGTCGGCCGCGACCCGGAGATCCGGCAGATCATCGATATCCTGATGCGCCGCCGGCAGAACAACCCGATCCTGACCGGCGAGGCCGGTGTCGGCAAGACCGCGGTGGTCGAGGGCTTTGCCCTGCGCATCGCCCAGGGCGACGTGCCGCCGCCGCTGCAAGGCATCAGCGTGCGCATGCTCGACGTCGGCCTGATGCAGGCCGGGGCCAGCGTCAAGGGCGAGTTCGAGAAGCGCCTGAAGGCGGTCATCGACGAGGTCCAATCCTCCGAGACGCCGGTCATCCTGTTCATCGACGAGGCGCACACGCTGATCGGCGCCGGTGGTGCCGCCGGAACCGGCGACGCCGCCAATCTCTTGAAGCCGGCGCTGGCGCGCGGCGAACTGCGCACCATCGCCGCAACCACCTGGGCCGAATACAAGCAGCACATCGAAAAGGACCCGGCGCTGACCCGCCGTTTCCAGGTGGTCAAGATCGACGAGCCGTCGGAAGCGGTCGCCGTGCTCATGCTGCGCGGTGTTGCCGGCGTGCTCGAACAGCATCACGAAGTGCAGATCCTGGACGAGGCGATCGAGGCGGCGGTCGGCCTGTCGCATCGCTACATCCCGGCGCGGCAATTGCCCGACAAGGCGGTCAGCCTGCTCGACACCGCTTGCGCCAGGGTGGCGATCTCGCAGCATGCGACGCCGGCCGAGGTCGAGGACATTTTGCGGCGCCGCCAGGCGCTCGAGGTCGAAAGCGGCATCATCGGCCGCGAGGCCGCGATCGGCATCGAAGTAACTGACCGGCAGGCGCGGGTCGAGGCCGGGCTCACTGAGACGGGGACCATGCTCGCCGCCGCCGAGGAGCGCTGGGAGCGCGAAAAGGCGCTGGTTGCCGAGATCCTCGAACTGCGCGCGCGGCTGCGCGGCGACGGCGTGCCGCTCGATGCGGTGGCGACAGCCGAGACCGATGCCCAACCGGCAGCGCCGGACGAAGAAAAGATAAAGGTACCGAAGGCCGAGACGCCCAAGGCCGAGACGCCCAAGGTCGGAACGTTCAAGCCTCAAAAGCCGAAGGCCAAAGCGTCCGAGACCGAAGCGCCGGCTGCCGAAGCTGCGCCGTCAGATGCTGTCGCCGATCTGGCGCGGCTGCGTGAACTCATGGCCGAGCTTGCCACCGCGCAAGGCGAGACGCCGCTGATCCTGCCGTCGGTCGACCGCAATGCGGTAGCTGCCGTGGTTCAGGACTGGACCGGCATCCCGACGGGCAGGATGCTGTCCAGCCAGACCGAAAAGGCGCTCAAGCTGGCCACCACGCTGTCCGAACGTGTCGTCGGCCAGGATCACGCCATGGAGATGATTGCCAAGCGCGTGCAGACCAGCCGCGCCGGGCTCGGAGCGCCGGAAAAGCCGGTCGGCGTGTTCCTGCTCTGCGGCCCCTCGGGAGTCGGCAAGACCGAGACGGCCCTGGCGCTGGCCGAGACGCTCTATGGCGGCGAGCAGAACCTGATCTCGATCAACATGTCCGAATTCCAGGAGGCGCACACCGTCTCGACGCTCAAGGGCGCACCGCCCGGCTATGTCGGCTACGGCAAGGGTGGCATTCTCACCGAGGCCGTGCGCCGAAAACCCTATTCGGTGATCCTGCTCGACGAGGTCGAGAAGGCCCATCCCGACGTCCACGAGATCTTTTTCCAGGTCTTCGACAAGGGCATGATGGATGACAGCGAGGGAAGGCGCATCGACTTCAAGAACACGCTGATCCTGCTGACGTCCAATGTCGGCTCCGAAGTCATCATGGAGCGGACGCAAAACGGCACGGTGAGGGCAGGGCTCGACGGCCTCGATGCAGCCTTGCGCGCTCCACTGCTGAAAGTCTTTCCGGCAGCGTTCCTCGGCCGCGTCGTGACCATCCCTTACTATCCGCTCTCGGATTCGATGATCGAGGCCATCACCCGCCATCAGTTCGGCAAGATCGCGCGGCGGCTGCGCGCCAGCCACGACGCCGAACTGGTGATCGGCGACGGCGTCATGGCGCTGGTCAAGGCGCGCTGCACCGAAATCGAATCCGGTGGCCGCATGATCGACGCCATCCTCACCAACACGCTGTTGCCGGAACTCAGCCGCGGCGTGCTGAACCGGTCGCTCGACGGCGAGAAGATGACGAAAGTGACCGTCAGCGCGTCAGCCGACGGGTTTGCCTATTCGTTCGAATAGTCAGGCCTGACCTGAATATCGCGCAGATCAGTACAACGGCGTGGCCATATGCCGGGGCGTCGGCCATTGCGCCGTGATCTCGGGCTGCACCGGGCGCTCGAGATAAGTCGACAGCACGACATAGCTTCGCGTCGAGGTGACGCCGGGCGTTTCGTAGAGACGCGCCAGCAGGCCTTCGAGCGCCCTGGTGTCCTCGGTGCGGACCTTGAGAAGCATGCAGGTGTCGCCGGCCACCGAATGGATTTCCTCGACCTCAGGATATTGGGAGACGGCCATCAGCTCCGGTGTCTTGCCCCAGCCCTTGGTATCGATATGCACGAAGGTGAGCAGCGGCTTTTTCACCGCCTTCGGGTCGATGATCACAGCCGTGCCGCGGATGGCGCCGCTGCGCCGCAGGCGCTTGACCCGCTCATGCGCCGCCGGCGGCGACAGGCAGACGCGTTCGCCAAGTTCGGCGTAGCTGATCGTCGCATCCTCGACCAGCACGCCTAATATTTTTCGGTCGATTGCGTCGAGCTCTCGGGGAGCTACCTTGTTCTGCAGAACCCCATCTGTTTCTTCATCCATATCGAAATTCCTTGTTGTCGCGGAATTCAGTTCGGCCATTATGACCCGATGACGAACGCGCATCAAGCTGCAACGCTCCATCAGCCGATCCCGGCGCTGGCCTATCTCCTGACCGGCTGCATCGCCGTCATCGGCTCGAACTCGCTGGTCCTGGGTCCAATTGCTCCGGCAGTCGCCGCATCCTTCGGCACCAGCGTGCCGGCGGTGATTGCCGCGTCGGCCGCCTTCGGCCTCGGCACTTCGGCCAGCGCGTTGTTCCTCGCCCGCTATATCGACGGCGTCGGCGCCCGCCGCATGCTGCAGGGCGCGCTGCTTCTTCTGGCCGTCGGGCTTCTCGCCAGCGCGCTGGCGCCGACGGTGATCATGCTGGTCGCGGCCCAGGCCGTCGCCGGCATCGCCGCCGGCGTCGCCATGCCGGCCATCTATGCCAGTGCAGCGGCAATTGCGCCGCCCGGCCGCGAAAGCGGCACGATCGGCGTCGTGCTGACCGGCTGGACGGTCTCCATGGTGGCCGGCGTGTCGCTGTCGGCCGTGCTTGCCGATCTCGTGCACTGGCGCGCCGTCTTCGCCGCCGTCGCGGTGCTTTCCGCCATTGCGCTTGCTGCCTTGTCGATGACCTCGCTCAGCGACGTCAGGAAGAGCGGCCCGGCGCCGTCGCCGTTCGTTGCGCTGGCCATTCCGGGCATCGTGCCGCTGCTCATCGCCTGCACCGCCTTCATGACCGCTTTTTACGGCGTCTACGGCTATCTCGGCGATCATCTGCACCAGGATCTGGGCGAGCCCGTCAGCGCCAATGCGCTGGCCGCACTCGCCTACGGCGCCGGCTTCGGCGCCGCGGCCTTCCTCGACGGCGTCATCGACCGCATCGGCGCACGGCGCGTCATGCCTTTCGCCTATCTGCTGGTCGCCGTCGTCTATGTCGCGATCGCGCTCGCAAGCAGCAATTTCGTGCTGATCCTGGCTATGATCGCCATCTGGGGCCTTGCCAATCATTTCGGCCTGAACGTGCTGGTGATGCGCCTTACCGCGCTCGATCCGTCGCGCCGTGGCACCATCATGGGCCTGAACAGCTCGGTCACCTACCTCGCCGTCTTCATCGGCACCACCAGCTTCGGGCCGCTTTATTCATCGTTCGGCTTTGCCATCTGCGCCATCGTCGCCGCCGTGCTGATGCTGGTTGCGGCAGCAGCGGGGTCATGGCGATCGCCGCTGCCCATCAAGCCGTAAAGCTTGCGTTCTCATCCCGTCCTTCGCTAGAGCTTGGCTTGCCATGCGAGCCCCGCCCGGATGAAGACGACGCTTGAAACCACTGCCGACCCCTCGTCAGACGACCTCGCCTTCCTGGCCGAGCGGCTGACGGCGTTCAATGACGGCGATGTCGGCCCCTCCGGCCGCAAGCCGATCGCCGTCTTCGTTCGTGATGAGCACGGCGCTGTCGTCGCCGGCATTTCGGGATACACCGCCTGGGGCTGGCTCTATGTGCAGTGGCTGTGGGTCGACGAACGCCTGCGCGGCCGGCATATGGCCGGCGACATGCTGGGCGCTGCCGAGGAGGAAGCGGTCAAGCGCGGCTGCCAAAACGCCTGGATTGATACGTTCAATCCGACAGCGGCCAAAGTCTATGAGCGGCAAGGCTACCGGCGCTTCGGCGAACTGCCTGACTTTCCCGTCGGCCGCAGCCGCATCTTCCTGCAGAAGAAGCTCTAACCTGCCAGCCGCCCGCCTTGCATCGGCCGCGGCACGCCGGTGGTGCTGGGAAAGCTGATCGGCAGGCCGCGCAGCACGCGCACGGCAAGGAAGGCAAAGCATTCGGCCTCCACCGCATCGCCTTTCCAGCCCAGTGTCTCGGCCTGCACAACCTCGACGTTGGCGCGCCTCGCCAGCATCGCCATCATCGTCGGGTTGCGGCGGCCGCCGCCACTGACCGCCAGCCGCTTCGGCCGGCGCGGCAACAAATCGAGCGCCTTGCCGACGGCCGAGACGGTGAAGGCCGTCAGCGTCGCCGCCCCATCCTCTGCGCCGAGGCCGTCGGCCATGGCGGCGCCGAAGTCGAAACGGTCGAGCGATTTCGGATAGGGCTTGGTCAGATACGGATGCTGGAGCAATTTGGCCAGCCGCACTTCATCGACGGTGCCGGCCGCGCCCAGTGCGCCGTCGCGGTCCATCTCGCCGAGGCCGTTTGCCTTGATGAAATCGTTGAGCGGCGCGTTGGCCGGGCCAGTGTCGAAGGCGACGATGTTGTCCTTGCCGTCCCACCAAGTGACGTTGCCGACACCGCCGAGATTGAGCACAGCGGTGTCCCCGCTGGCGTCGGCTTCCCTCAAAAGCGCCGCGTGGTAGGCAGCCGCCAGTGGTGCGCCCTGGCCGCCAGCGCGCACATCGTCCGAGCGGAAATCATAGGCGACCTTGGCGCCCAAAATGGAATGCATCAGCGCGCCATCGCCCAACTGGCGCGTATCGCCGCGCCGCCCGGGTTGCGGGGCACGATGCAGCACGGTTTGGCCGTGAAAACCGACCACGCCGATATCGCCCATGGTCAGGCCGTAGCTTTCGACAAGGTCCTTCACCGCCGCCGACTGCGCCCGCGTCAGCGCCTCCTCGGCTTCGGCAAAGATCGCCGGCTCCGGCCCGTCGAAATTCCACACCCGGGCCTGACGCAGCGTCTCCTCCAGCAAGGCACGGATCGCTGCGGGGTAGGGGGCCAGCGTATAGGTGCCGAAATCGGCGATCCGCTCGCCATCGGTCTTGATCAGCGCCACGTCGATATTGCCGTCAAGCACGGTGCCGGTCATCAGGCCGACGGCCCAGATTGGTTCCACGGTCGACTCCCTTGCGACACCGTTTGCGATTCCAACGCAATCACCTGTCGGACGGATTGTCTCGCCAGGCAAGACCCTGGCCGCGGTCGATTGCTCCGAACCTGCCGGCAGGGTTTTTCACCGAACAGCGAAAATCGAGCAACGTCGTTCTTGCGTCTCGCCGCTCAAGACGCCAGCTATGAGACGAACACGTCATCGCCAAGGAGAAACGACATGGCATCCGAAGTCGCAGTGATCGCCGGCGCGGGTGCGGGCCTGAGCGCCTCTTTGGCACGCCTTCTCACCACGGAAGGCTATCGTGTGGTGCTGGCCGCCCGCAACACGGCCAAACTCGCGGCGCTGGTCGGGGAAACCGGCGCGCTGGCCGTCGAAACCGACGTCGCCGATCCGGCCTCCGTCGCCGGCCTGTTTGACGCCGCCGACAAGCAAGGCCCGCTGGCCCTTGCCGTCTTCAATGCCAGCGGCCGCACGCGCGGCCCGATCGCCGAGGTCGATCCCGATGCGGTCAAACAAGCCTTGCTTGTCGGCGCCTATGGCGGCTTCCTGGTCGGCCAGCAAGCGGCGCGGCGGCTGCTTGCGCGCGGCTCCGGTTCGATTCTTTTCACCGGCGCCTCCGCCAGCATCAAGGGCTTTCCCAACTCCGCCGGCTTTGCCATGCCGAAATTCGGCCTGCGCGGTCTGGCTCAGTCGATGGCGCGCGAACTCTTCCCGAAGAACATCCATGTCGCCCATTTCATTATCGACGGCCAGATCGAGCCGGTCGGGACGAAGCCCGAGCGACCGGACAGCCAGCTGTCGCCCGATGCGATCGCGCAGACCTATCTCGCGACCCATCGCCAGCATCGCAGCGCCTGGAGCTTCGAGGTCGAGCTGCGGCCCTTTGTCGAGACATTCTGACCGGTCCGGCGTGACCGTTCTCGCAATTGCGAAATCTTTGAGAGAATATTCCCGGCTTCGTGTTTGAGAAGAAATGCGGTTCTTTGATCCGGCAAGCAGCATTGCCGATGATGTCGTCAAGGCTTGGTATTCCACCTCGCCGCAATGACTTCAGGATTACGAGGGATCGACAATGTCCGAACGCGGAAACGCTTCCAGCTCTCTTCTTTTTTCAGCCATCAGCCGGCGAGCTGCCCTTGCGGCACTTTTTGCCTCGGCCGTCACGCTTGCCGGTCTGGCTCAGCCGACGCCGTCCTTCGCCGAGGACAAGAAGTCTATCAAGGTCGGCATCATCAGCGGCGAGGATGAGGATGTCTGGCGCGTCGTCGTCGCCCAGGCCGCCGAAAAAGGCCTGACCGTCGAGACCGTGGTGTTCAACGACTACACCCAGCCCAACGAGGCGCTCGAGCGCGGCGAGATCGACGCCAACGCCTTCCAGCACCAGCCCTATCTCGACAACCAGATCAAGACCCAAGGGTACCACATCGTGCGCGTCGGCTACACCGGCGTCTGGCCGATCGGCCTCTACTCCAAGAAATACACCAAGGTTGCCGACCTGCCCGAAGGCGCCGTCATCGGCTTGCCCAACGACCCCTCGAATGAGGGCCGCGCGTTGCGCGTTCTGCAGAACGAAGGCGTGATCAAGCTGAAGGACGGCACCGGCATCCTGGCGACCACCGCCGACATTGCCGAGAACCCGAAGAAGGTCGTCATCAAGGAACTGGATGCCGGCATTGTCGGGCGCTCGGTCGAGGATCTCGACGCGGCTGTCGTCAACACCGACTGGGCGCTGAAGAGCGGTCTCGGCCCGGACAACCGCATCGCCCAGGAGCCAGTGGCCGACAACCCCTACCGCAACTTCATCGCCGTGAAATCCGGCAACGAGAACGAGGCGTGGGTGAAGACGCTGGTCGCGTCCTACCAGAACGAGGCGGTCAAGGCCGAGTTCGACAAGGTCTACAAGGGCACCGGGATCAGCGCCTATTGATTGGCGCCTGGTTGTCAGGAGCAGGCGGCCCGCTGTTGAGCGGGCCGCTGTCGCATTTTGTCGAGCGTTGAAACGGACAGTGAGATGAACCAGCACGTCACGGCCGAGGCATCCGGTCCGGTCAATATATCGGCCGGGCAAGAAGATGTCGTACGCCTGGTCGACCTCAAGCGCCGCTTTGGCGCGACGCCTGCGCTCGACGGCGTCTCGCTGACGGTGCGCAAGGGCGAGATCCTCGGCATCATCGGCCGCAGCGGCGCCGGCAAGTCGACGCTGATCCGCTGCCTCAACGGGCTGGAGCGGCCGGACTCCGGCGACGTCTTCATCGAGGGCCGCGAGATCGGCCGGCTCGGCGAGCGTGAATTGCAGCCGCTGCGGCGTCGCATCGGCATGATCTTCCAGCACTTCAATCTGCTGTCGGCCAAGACCGTGGAGGACAATGTCGCGCTGCCGCTGAAGATCGAGGGCCGCCCAAAGGCCGAACGGCTGGCGCGCGCCGCCGAATTGCTCGACCTCGTCGGCCTGTCGGAGAAGGCGAAGGCCTATCCGTCCTCGCTGTCGGGCGGCCAGAAGCAGCGCGTCGGCATCGCCAGGGCGCTGGCCGCGCGGCCGGCGCTGCTGCTGTCCGACGAGGCGACCTCAGCGCTCGATCCGGAGACGACGCGCTCCATCCTGGCCTTGCTGAAAGACATCAACCGGCAGCTCGGCCTCACCATCCTGCTCATCACCCACGAGATGGAGGTGATCCGCTCGATCGCCGACCGCGTCGCGGTGATCGATGCCGGGCGCATCGTCGAACAAGGCCCGGTGTGGTCGGTCTTTGCCGAGCCGCGTTCCGAAATCACCAGGAGCCTGCTCGGCGGCATCCGCCCGCAACTGCCGGCCGAGATTGCCGGCCGGCTTGCTCCCGGAGGCGGCGCCGAGCTCATCCTCAGGGTCGACGTCGCAGGTGAGGCCGCGCGCGGTCCGCTGCTGTCCGATCTTGCGGTGGCCGTGCCGGGACGGTTCCGCCTCGTCCATGGTGGCATCGACCATGTCCAGCAGCAGCCGGTCGGCACGCTGTTCCTTGCGGTCGCGGGCAACGATCCGAAACATCTGTCCAAAGTAATCGCATTCCTGAAGGCCCGCGACGCACGGGTGGAGGTGCTTGGCCATGTCGCCGGTTCTGTTTGAACTTCTGCTGCGCTCGATCTGGGAGACGGTCCTGATGACGGCGGCATCGGGCCTCATCTCGCTCGTCTTCGGGCTGCCGCTCGGCCTGGCATTGATTGCCACCGAGCGCGGCGGCATTGCCGAAAGCCTGTGGGTGAACCGCGCGCTCGGCGCCGTCATCAACGGCTTCCGCTCGGTGCCTTTCATCATCCTTCTGGTGGCGCTGATCCCGGTGACGCGGCTGATCGTCGGCACCTCGATCGGCACCTGGGCGGCGATCGTGCCGTTGTCGATTGCGGCGACGCCCTACTATGCCCGCATCGCCGAAGTGTCGCTGCGCGAGGTCGATCGCGGCCTGATCGAGGCGGCGCGCGCCATGGGCGGCAACCGCTGGACGATCATCCGTGAGGTGCTGGTGCCCGAAGCTTTGCCCGGCATCGTTGCTGGTTTCACGGTGACGCTGGTGACCCTGATCGGCGCCTCGGCCATGGCCGGCGCCATCGGTGCCGGCGGGCTTGGCGACCTCGCCATCCGCTACGGCTACCAGCGTTTTGAGACCAGCGTCATGGTCGCCGTGGTCATTGTGCTGATCATCCTCGTTTGCGGCATCCAGTGGGTCGGTGACCGGCTGGTCGCCAGGCTGGACCGGCGCGGATGAGCGCCACGAACGTTATTTGCCGGCAGGCTGCCAAACGCAGCGCCGGCTTTCTCTATCGGCGCCGAGATTGGATTGCGCGTTGCTTTGATCGGACCGGCCTGCGTGCCACCGTGACAGCGGAACAAGGAGCTTGACCATGCCCAGGATCGTACCCGTGCTTGATCTCGGCCGTCTCGAACAGGGCGCTTCCGAGCGGCGAACGTTTCTCTTCGACCTGCGCACGGCCGCGCGCGATGTCGGCTTCTTCTATTTGACCGGCCACGGCATATCGGCTGCGGATACCGCAGAAGTGCTCGACGCCTCGCGCCGGTTCTTTGCCTTGCCGGAAGCCGACAAACTGGCGATCGAAATGGTGAAGTCCTCGCAGTTCCGCGGCTATACGCGCGCCGGCGGCGAGCTGACCAAAGGCAAGGCCGACTGGCGCGAACAGCTCGACATCGGCGTCGAACGCCCGGCCATCGAACAAGGCCCCGGCGTGCCCGCCTGGACGCGGCTGCAAGGGCCCAACCAGTGGCCGGCCACGCTGCCCGAGCTGAAGCCGGCGCTACTCGCATGGCAGGCCAAGGCGACGGCGGTGGCGATCCGGCTGCTCCGGGCCTTCGCTTTGTCGCTCGATCAGGCCGAGGACGCCTTCGATCCCGTCTACCGGGCCGAGCCCAACCATCGCATGAAGATCGTGCGCTACCCCGGCCGCGACGCCACCGGCGACAACCAAGGCGTCGGCGCGCACAAGGATGGCGGTTTCCTGACGCTTCTGTTGCAGGACGAGAGCAAGGGGCTGCAGGTCGAATATGACGGTGCCTGGGTCGACGTCGATCCGCTGCCCGACACGCTGGTGATCAACATCGGCGAACTGCTCGAGCTGGCCTCCAACGGGTATCTGAGAGCAACGGTCCACCGCGTGGTAACGCCACCGGCCGGTGTCGAGCGGATTTCGGTGCCCTTCTTCTTCAGCGCCCGGCTCGACGCCACGATCCCGCTGCTCAACCTGCCCGAGGAACTGGCGGCCGAGGCGCGGGGTCCGGCCAGCGATCCCGACAATCCGCTGTTTCGCAATGTCGGTACCAATGTGCTGAAGAGCCGCCTGCGCTCGCATCCCGACGTGGCGCGCCGGCACTACGCCGATCTCCTGGAAACCGGCGCTCAGCCGGCTGAAATCTTGGAAGACAAGAACGAAATTTCCGCATCCCGCATTGTTTTAGAAAGCCGTTCGTCGCCAACCGCAGCGAATGCGCGCATATAGGAATTATCGTTCGGCGGTTTCCTCCCATTCCACCGAACGGTGTTCCCCTCTGAAGGTTCTTGACCTTCTTTTGGCCGGGCTGCTTTCGCGCCCGGCCTTTTTTATGTCAATAGCTCTTCTTTCTTCCCCACAAGGGGAGAAGGAAGAGGCGCCAGGGGACTTCACCCAAACTTCGGATCAAGGCTGCCCGACTTGTAGCGCTTGGCCATCTCAGCTACCGGCAGCGGCTTGATCTTCTGGGCATTGCCGGCGGTGCCGAACTGCTCGAAGCGCTCCTTGCACAGTTTGCGCATCGCGGCCATGGCCGGCGTCAGGTATTTGCGCGGATCGAACTCGCTCGGGTTTTCGGTCAGCACCTTGCGGATGGCGCCGGTCAGCGCCATGCGGTTGTCGGTGTCGATGTTGATCTTGCGCACGCCGTGCTTGATGCCGCGCTGGATCTCTTCCACCGGCACGCCCCAGGTCGGCTTCATCTGGCCGCCATATCTATTGATGATTTCCTGCAGGTCCTCGGGCACCGAGGACGAGCCGTGCATGACCAGATGCATGTTGGGCAGGCGGCGGTGGATTTCCTCGATGACGTTCATCGCCAGCACCGCGCCGTCCGGCTTGCGTGAGAATTTGTAGGCGCCGTGGCTGGTGCCCATGGCGACAGCCAGCGCATCGACATGGGTGTCCTTGACGAACTCGACCGCCTGTTCCGGATCGGTCAAGAGCTGGTCGTGGCTGATGGCGCCTTCGACGCCGTGGCCGTCTTCCTGCTCGCCGCCGCCGCTCTCAAGCGAACCGAGCACACCGATCTCGCCTTCCACCGACACGCCGCCCCAATGCGCCATGTCGACGACGCGCCGGGTGATGCCGGAATTGTAGGCATAGTCGGCCGGCGTCTTGCCGTCCTCTTTCAGCGAGCCGTCCATCATCACCGAGGTGAAGCCGTACTGGATGGCGGTGACGCAGGTGGCTTCGTTGTTGCCATGGTCGAGATGCATGCAGACCGGGATGTCGGGGTGGATTTCGACCAGCGCGTCGATCAGCTTGGCCAGCACCACGTCATTGGCGTAGGCGCGGGCGCCGCGGCTGGCCTGCAGGATGACCGGCGACTTGGTCTCCTCGGCCGCCTCCATGATGGCGAGGCCCTGTTCCATATTGTTCATGTTGAAGGCGGGTACGCCGTAGCCGTATTCGGCGGCGTGGTCGAGCAATTGTCTCAGTGTTATGCGAGCCACCCAATAGTCTCCCGTATCTGGTTTCAAGCGCAACGTCGCGGGCCGGCCGGTTGCCGGCCTAGATGCTTCTGGCCGGATTTCGCCAGAACCGCAACCGTCAGCGGCCATCGAGGCCGCAATTCTTGTTGCATGGCCGAAATTCGGTAGCCAGCCGGTGAGGCGCTAATCTCCCCCCATGAGGGGAGATGGCCGGCAGGCCAGAGGGGGTCGGTTCGACTGGGTGCGACCTCCTTGCGGCAGATGAAAGTCAACGCTTCAGGACGCACCGACCCCCTCTGTCGCCTTTGGCGACATCTCCCCTTCAAGGGGGGAGATTATCCGCGTTCGGGGAACATCGCCTTCAACCCTTCGCGCGAAGCCTTGGCCACACCGCGCTCGGTGATCAGCCCCGTCACGAGCCGTGCCGGCGTCACATCGAACGCCGGATTGGCCGCCGGCGTCGCTTCGGGCGAAACCCGCACCTGCGCAATCTTGCCGTCCGCCGTCTTGCCCCAGACCAGCGACACCTCGTCACCGGAGCGTTCCTCGATCGGGATTTCGGTCAGGCCATCACCCACCGTCCAGTCGATGGTCGGCGAGGGCAGAGCGACGTAGAAGGGCACCTCATTATCGGAGGCGGCGAGCGCCTTGAGATAGGTGCCGATCTTGTTGCAGACGTCGCCATTGGCCGTGGTGCGGTCGGTGCCCACGATCACCATGTCGACCGCGCCACGCTGCATCAGATGGCCGCCGGCATTGTCGACGATCAGCGTGTGCGGCACGCCGTGGCCGGCCATCTCCCAGGCGGTCAGCTGGGCGCCCTGGTTGCGCGGGCGCGTCTCGTCGACATAGACATGGACCGGAATGCCGGCCTCGACGGCGAGATAGATCGGCGACGTGGCGGTGCCGTAATCGACCGTCGCCAGCCAACCGGCGTTGCAGTGGGTGAGGATGTTGACCGGCTCGCCCGGCTTCTTGCGTGCCGCGATCTCCTTGATGATGGCAAGCCCGTTCTCGCCGATGGCGCGATTGAGATCGACATCCTCGTCGGCGATTTCGGCAGCGCGCTTATAGGCCGCCTCCGCGCGCTGTCCCAATACGATCGGCCTGAGGAACCGCCGCATCTCGTCCAGCGCCCAGCGTAGATTGATCGCAGTCGGCCGCGTCTTGTGCAGCGTCTCCCAGACCGCGTCGAGCGCTTCGTCAGACGGATCGTCCGCCATCTGGATGGCGACGCCGTAGGCCGCGGTGACGCCAATCAGCGGCGCGCCACGAACCCACATGTCACGGATCGCGGTGGCGATGCCGGCAACGCTCCCGATCGTCTCGACCCGGAACTCGTGCGGCAGCCAGCGCTGGTCGATGATCTCGACCGAACGCTGGTCGTCGCTCAGCCAGATGGTGCGGTAGTGGCGCTCGCCGACGTTCAAATCCTGCTCTCCCGTTCGATCAAAGCGGCCAGATTATTGACCTCGTCCATGCCGTGAATCTGGCGCCGGTTGACGGCGATGTGACGGCCGAATTTCAGCGCCTTGGCCTCGCAGGAGGCTCGCAGATCCTCGTCCTCGATGGTCTCGAAATCGGCATTGTGGGCGAGGCCGAGGATGCGCCGGTGCACCTCGATGCCGGCAAAGCCCAAGAGGTCGGTCCAGATCTGGTGCAGCACATGGTCGAGCGCCTGCTCCGAGGCGAGAATGTCGCCCTGATCCTCGAACAGGCTCTTCTGGTAAAGCATGCCGGTGCGCTCGGTGCGCCATAGATGCGAGAACTCGGCGCGGAACACCGTCCAGGTGTCGTTGGTCACCCCGAGCAGATAGGCACGCATGGCGTCACGCTTGCCCTTCTGTTCATGGCCGCGCTGCGAGAAGTAGGACATCCAGAAATTGGCGAGCAGCATGCCTACATCGAAGGCCATCGGACCGTAGAAGGCGAACTCCGGATCGATCATCCGCGTCTCGGTGTCGGTGACCATGATCGAGCCCGAATGCAGGTCGCCATGCAGCAGCGTCTCGGCGTTGGCGGCGAAGATATGCTTCAGCCGCTGCGCTTCGACCTTGAGGTCGCGGTCGGCGCGCAGTTCGGCAACCAGGCCGTCGAGCTGCGGCGAGGTGTGCCGGTTCAGCTTGGCGTCGAAATAGGGATCGGAAAACACCAGGTCTTCCGTGATGCCGCAGAGCTCGACATTGTCGGCGAACAGCGCCAGGTCGGCCTTGCGGTCCTTGGTCGGCATGGAGAGATCGGAGCCGCGGAACAAAGTGCGGGCCATGAACAGGCCGATGTCGCGGGCGATATTTGGCAACTCGCGGCCGCCGATCAGGGCACGGCGCAGGATGATGTGCGGCGGCGCCAGATATTCCATGATGATCAGCGCCTGGGCTTCGTCGAAATGGAGGATCGCCGGCACCGAACCCGGCGCGCGCGCCTCTTGCCGCGTCAGCGCGTGATACTCGAAGAAGGAGCGTTTGAGCGGCAACGGCCAGCTGTCGCCGACGAGGCGAACATAGGGCAGGGCCTGCTTGACCACGGCCGCACCCGACACGCCCTCGACGATGAAGACGAGGTTGAGATTGCCGTCGCCGACCTCGCGCACCTTCCAGGCACCGGTATCGGGGCCGATTTTTGCGCACAGCGCTTCGTTCGTGCCGAGGCGCGTTGCAAGCGTCTCCACCGACAGTGCTTCGAACGGCAATTTCGCAGTCATTCCTCACCCTCCCGCTTGCTCGCTCAATCATAGTGGAGCGATGGCGGTGAGGCCAAGCTAGGAAGCTGACTGGCAATTGTCAATCGAGTTGACAATTGATGACGTAGCCCATAGCGTCATGGTCAGGGAGGAAACGAATGGGCAATGATGCCGTGTTCCGCGTGGACGGGCTGAGGAAGTCCTTCGGCCATATCGAGGTGCTTGGCGGCGTCTCGCTCGAACTGCATGCCGGTGAGATCACCGTGCTGATGGGCGCCAATGGCGCCGGTAAGTCCACCCTCGTGAAAATTATCAGCGGCGTCTACGACCATGCCGGCGGCACCATGCACCTGGCCGGTCATGATTTCGCGCCGAACACGCCGGCCGAGGCGATCCGCGCAGGCGTCGTCACCGTGCATCAAAACATCAATGACGGCGTCGTCGCCGATCTCGATGTCGCCACCAATCTGACGCTGGATAGGTTGAGCGGCAAGGGCGCGCCGCTGCTGTTCAACCCCGGCCGGGTGCGCCGCGAAGCCAAAGCGGTGGCCGACCGCATGGGGCTCGCCATCGACCTCAAGGCCCGCATCAGCGATCTGTCGCTGGCCGATCGCCAGATGGTGGCCATCGCGCGCGCCATGGCGCACCAGCCGAAAGTGCTGATCCTCGACGAGCCGACCTCCTCACTGTCCAGCGCCGAGGCGGACCGGCTGTTCGCCCTGCTCGACCGGCTGCGCGAGCAAGGCGTCGCCATCCTCTACATCTCGCACCGCATGTCGGATATCAGGCGGCTTGCCGACCGCATCGTCTCGATGCGCGATGGCGTCATCTCAGGCGTCTTCGACAGCGAGCCTCTCGACTATGAGGGCGCCGTTAACGCCATGCTCGGCCGCAAGATCCATCTTGACCGCATCGAAGCCAGGAGTTCTGCCAAGCCGATCCTGACCGTCGATGCCTTGCGCATCGCCCCTGGTGCCCGGCCATTCTCGCTGACGCTCGGCGACGGCGAGGTCGTTGCCATCACCGGCCTCGTTGGCGTCGGCAAGACCGCGCTCGCCGAGACGCTGTTCGGCTTGCGCAAGCCGCTGTCCGGTACGATGACTTTATGTGGCGAGCCCTATGCGCCCGCGTCGACCGGCGAAGCCATCGCCGCCGGCGTGTTTCTGGTCGCCAAGGACCGTGGCGAAAACGGCATCGTCGGCGGCTTCAACATCCAGGAAAACATCAGCCTGCCCTTCCACAAGCGCATGTCGCGCTTTTCAGTTCTCAAACGCGGCCTTGAACGCACTATTGCCCGCCGGCAGATCGAGGATCTCGGCATCGTCTGCCGCTCGGAGAAGGACGACATGACCACTCTGTCGGGCGGCAACCAGCAGAAGGTGATGGTGGCCCGCTGGATGGCGCAGGACGCCCGATTGTTCATTCTCGACGAACCGTTCCAGGGCGTCGATATCTCCGCCAGGCGCGACATCGCCGCCAAGCTGAGGGCCAGCGCCAATGGCCGCGCCACGCTGCTGTTCGTCACCGAACTCGACGAGGCACTGGAGACGGCCGATCGCATATTGGTGATGTCCGAGCAGACCATCGTCGGCGAACACCGCAACGCCGATGTCGATCTCGACCGTCTGCTGGCCGAAGTCGCGGGCGGGCCGTTGCACAGTGCGGCCTGAGCCACGATGATTGAAGAACTGAGGGTTGGAATGGAGTGCACGGGTTTGAGTTGGGTATTGACGGCGGGCGCTGAATGATGCTGCGCGATTACGCTATCCGCTACGGGTTCATCGTGCTTCTGTTCGGGCTGATCGCGTATTTCGCCATCGCCGCCGACGGGTTCGTCTCGCCGCAAAGTGCCGTCTTCATTTTCCAGTCGGTCGCCATCACCGGCGTGCTGGCGCTGGGCGTCACCGCCACACTGGTTGTCGGCGGCTTCGATCTCTCGATCGGCTCGGTTGCCACATCGGCCATGATGGCGGCTGCCTATGTCATGGTGGTGCTGGAGCAGAACGTTGTCGTCGCTGTCCTCATCTGCCTGCTCATCGGCGCCCTTGTCGGCCTCATCAATGGCTGGCTGATCGTCTATATGCGCGTGCCCGATCTGCTGGCGACGCTCGGCATGATGTTCCTGCTCGTCGGCCTGCAGCGCATCCCGACTGAAGGACGCTCCATCGCCACCGGTATGACAATGCCGGACGGCTCGGTCGCCAACGGCAAATTCTCCGACGCCTTCCTGGCGCTCGGCCGCCACCGCTTCGACTTCTTCATCCCGAACCTCATTCCGGTCTCGGTGGTCGTGCTGATCGTGCTCGCCGTGCTGATCTGGTTCTTCCTCGAATACACACGCTTCGGCCGCATGATGTATGCCGTGGGCAGCAATGAACGGGCCGCCGAACTCGCCGGCGCGCCTGTCAAGGCATACAAAATCTGGGCCTACGTCATTTCAGGAGTTTTTGCCTCGATCGGCGGGATTTTGCTGGCCGCACGGCTTGGACGCGGTGACATCGCGTCGGGTAATAATCTGCTGCTCGATGCGGTTGCCGCGGCGCTGATCGGCTACGCGGTGCTCGGCGCCGCCAAGCCGAACGCCTTCGGCACCGCCATCGGCGCGCTGTTCGTCGGCATCCTGCTGCAAGGCCTGACGATGATGAACGCGCCTTACTACACGCAGGATTTCGTCAAGGGCGTGGTTCTCGTCGTCGCCCTTGTCTTTACCTTCGCCCTTTCCGGCCGGGGCAGGAGATAGAATGGCTGCCGGGACAGTTTTGGGTTCAACAAACGGAGGAAAGAACGTGAACATCACAAGACGACTTTTGGGGAAGGTCGCGCTCGGATTGGCCGGCGCAACAATGCTGATGCAGGTCCCGGCCTTTGCCGCCGACAAGCCGGCGCCGTTCGACAAGCCCGGCGTCAAGATCGCGCTGGTGCGCTATCTCTCGACCGGCGATTTCTTCCAGGCCTATCTCTCGGGCGTCGAGTCCCAGTCCAAGGCGCTCGGCATCGATCTGCGCGTGCTCGACAGCCGCCAGGACGCCGCCCTTCAATCCGACATGGTCGACCAGGCCATCGCACTCGGCGTGCAGGGCATCATCATCCAGCACGGCCTGACGGAATCGATGAAGGACGCCGCCCAGCGCGCGGTCGATGCCGGCATCAAGGTCGTCGCCTTCGACGTCAATGTCGAAAACCCCAAGATCCCGCAGATCGAACAGTCCGACAAGGACCTTGCGCGCCTGGCGCTCGAGCAGGCGGTCAAAGACAATGGCGAGAGCTGGAACGCCGGCTATGTCTATGTCGCTGGCATCGCGCCGCTCGACCGCCGCAACGAGACCTGGGTCGACGTGAAGAAGAAACATGCCGGCATCAAGGAAGTCGCGATGTTCGGCACGCTCGACAACCCGATCGCCAACTCGGTCGCCAACCAGGCGCGCTCGGTGCTGCAGGCGCATCCCGACATCAATGTGATGTTCGCGCCCTATGACGAGTTCGCCAAGGGTGTGAAGATCGCCGTCGACGAGGCGGGGCTGAACAAGAAGATCAAGATCTACTCCGCCGACATCTCTACCTCGGACATCGCGGCCATGCGCGAGACCGACAGCGCCTGGGCCGCCACCGCCGCCACCAACCCTGCCGTCGTCGGCCAGGTCTCGGTGCGCGCGCTGGCGCAGCTGCTCGCCGGTGAAGATCCCGGCCACAACGTCATCGTGCCGCCGACGCTGATCACCCAGAAGGACCTGATCGACAAGGACATCAAGAACATGGAGGACCTGTCGGCCAAGCTGCCGCAATTCGCCCATGCCGATGTCGCCATGCCGGCCTGGATGCCGAACCCGAACGCGAAGTAGGATCGGACATCTGATAGATGCGAAGGGCGGCATGGGCCGCTCTTTTCATATTGATCGTAAGCCTGCCGGCCTACAACCAATGGTCTGGATCGCGCATCCCGTGGACAATCGCCACAGCGATAACACCATCGGCTGCGGCTCGTAGATGATGATATAGCGGCCTTCGACGAGCACGCGGGCCGTTGCGCTTAACTCGGGCCGTGCGCTGCCCATCTTGGGGTGCTGCGCCGCCAGCTCCAGTCTTTCGAAAATGCGCATCAACAGTCTGTCTGCTGCCTTTTCATTGTCGGCGGCGATGGTGTGCCAGATGTCTCGCAAATCCTGCGAAGCGCGCGGTGTGAGCCTATAGCTAGCCACGGGCGCGGCGTTCTGCCTTCAGGCTGCCGATGAACTCGGTGGGGTCGACAGCCACTGGCTTGCCGCTGCCCATCCCGTCGGCATAGGCCCGCTTCAAGTGCTGGAGTTCGAGCGTGCGCAATTCCTCGCGCTGCTCCCATAAGCGCAGGGCGTCGCGGACAATCTCGCTGTTGGAAGCATAACCGCCACCTTCGATAGCGCTTTGCAGGCGAGCCCCTGCATCATGACCGCCCGACTCGCACCAGCCACCGCGCCGTCCTCGCCATGGAGGCGTGCAGTACCGGAACACCATATTCGATGGCAGGCAGGTCGTGCGGCGCACCCTTGGCGGGGATCGCCAGCATCCGCCCATGCCCGCCCCGCGCCAGGCAAAGCTGCGTCCCATCAGACGGTGTCGCCAGCGCGCCGTCCTTGAAATTGCTCAGCAGCCATTGGCCTTCGCGGGTGACGAAGATGGGAACGGCGTCGTATTTCGCCGGGTCCAGCGCGGCTATGACATTGGTTGCCGAAAGCAGCGACACCTCATGCTCGGCGGAGCGCCCGCCGAACAGCAAGCCGACACGAAGTCTCTTCGCAGCCATCGACAACTCCACCAAGGATCAGGGTCGGAGCTCGCATGCGAAACACAAGGCGCGCCCTAAAGTGGTCGAGCAATAGGCCAAGGATTGGAGTGGATTTTGACCAGTTCGAGCAGTTTTTCAGCACGACCTGCAAAAGCAGTTCTCCGCCTGGAGTCCTTCAGGTGGGAGAGCGGTTCGTCGTTTTGGTGAACGATGAACCGCTCCAGGTCTATGTCTAGCGCAGCGCTGCGGCGATGTTGCCACCGTCGACCGTCGTCACATCGGCGGTGGTGCGTTCGGCCAACGCTTGGTGCAGGAAGGCCTGCGCCACGTCTTCTGCCGTCACCTCCTGTCCGAGCAGATTGCCCGACATGTATTCCTTCTCCGACACGCCGCGCGCGCCGGAACGGCTGGCGATCATGGCGTCGGTCAACAGGCCGGAGCGGATGCGGTCGGCGTTGACCGCATTGGAGCGGATGCCGTGCGCGCCGTAGTCGAGCGCATATTGCCGGGACAGGAATAGCGTCGCCGCCTTCGGCACACCATAGGCGCCGAATTTCGGACCCGGGTTGACCGCCTGCTTGGAGGTGTTGAACAACAACACACCGCCGGTGCCCTGTTCCAGCATGATGCGCACCGCGTTCTGCGCCGCCGACTGGTGGGCGAAGAAGTTGAGCTCGAAACTCTTGCGCAGCAGGGCATCGTCGAGCTCGCCGATGCGGCCTTCCCAGGCGGCACCGGCGTTGGAGACCAGAATGTCGACGCCGCCATAGACAGCGACAGCTTTGTCGAAGGCGGCGCGCAGCTCGGCCGGGTTGGTGATGTCGGCGCCGACGCCGATCGAATTGTTGCCGGCTGCCTTTGCCGCCTCGGCCGCCCTGGCCGCATCGAGATCGACGACGACGGCATGCGCGCCATTGGCGGCGAACAGTTTTGCCGTCGCAGCACCGATCGAGCCGGCGCCGCCAGTGATCAGCACCACCTGGCCGGTCAGCGGCTTCGGCTTGTTGGAGGCGAGCTTGGCCTGCTCAAGCGACCAGTACTCCAGCGGGAAGAGGTCGGCCTTCGATAGAGGATGGAAGCTGCCGACGGCCTCGGCGCCGCGCACCGCCTCGATCCACATCTCGCCGACATCAGATGCGATCTTCGCATCCTTCAGCGTGCGGCCATGGCCGAACATGCCGAGGCCCGGCACCAGCGTCAGCCGCGGCATCGGGTCGAGCATGGTGCGCTCGACGTCGTCCAGCGCGTCGTTGGTTTCGAAATACGCGCGATAGTCGCTGGCGAAGGCCTCGACATGGCTCTTGATGACGGCCTTGTAGTCGCCGGCCTTGTCGGCGTCTGGCGCCGGAACTGCCATCGGCCCGGTCTTGATGCGGATCGACAGGTCCGGCGTCGACACACCGCGTGCGGCATAGTCGGCGATGCCGGCCGAATTGATGAAATCGACAATGGCATCCGAGGTGCGGAAGTCGCTGATCATGCGATCGAAGCGGCCTTCGCCACGCGATACCGCCACCGCGCCGCGCAGCATGGGCGCGATTGCCGCGGGCGTCGCCAGCTTTGCCGGCAGCGTGACCTTGGCCGGCTGCGGCTTGCCGTGCTTGGCGACATAGTCCTCGGCCACGTTCACATAGTGGATCATCCGGTCGTAAGCCTGCCTGGCATCGTCGCCGAAGGTGAAGATGCCATGCTTGTCGAGGATCAGGCCTTCGACGCTGGGGTCGGCGTCGTAGACATCGGCGGCCACCTTGGCGAGGTCGAAGCCGGGCTTGATATAGGGCACGTATCCCATCTTGTCGCCGAACACGGTCTTGATCAGCGGCTTGCTGTCCGCCTGGTCGACGATGGCGAGGATCGCGGTCGAATGCGTGTGGTCGACGAATTTATGCGGCAGGAAGGCGTGCAGCAGCGTCTCGACCGATGGATTGGGGGAGGCGGGGTCGATGAGGTTCGCCCGCTGCAGCGCCACCATGTCCTCGTCGGCGAGGCTGGCCAGCGCACGCGCCTTCAGCAGCGCGCCGAGCTTGACCGCCGGCAGGCCTTGCGGCTCGATCACACCCATGTCCCAGCCGCTGCCCTTGACGCACAGCACATCCCATTCGTCGCCGACGAGATCGGTGGCCTTGGTCTTGCAGGAGGTGTTGCCGCCGCCATGCAGCACCAGCCGCGGCTCGCCGCCGAGCAGCCGGGTCGTGTAGACGCGCAGCGCGAGGTCGCGGGCAACGCCCTTTTTCGCATAGTCGGCAACAAGTCTTTCCGCGTCGTCGTCATTCCAAAGGTTCTTCATGTCGCTATGTCCGCTTTGCTGTCTTGATGTTGCTGTGAACAGGAGTGCCGCGACGCCTTGATGACAATGCGCCGCTGCAAGGATTTCGTTTGTCAGGAAGCCTTTTTTGCCCCCGCGCTGGCTCCGGCATGGTCGAGCAGCCGCCGCGCCATGCCGGCGCCGACGACCAGATGCGTGCAGAGTCCGCCGGCGAGTGCTGCGAGCAGCGGTTCGAACTTGCTGTCTTCCTGCACCACCATCAGCCGCTTTTCGATCTGGCGCAGTGACGACAGCGAAGCCGAGATGACGCGGCGGTTGTAGCTGCAGTCGAGCGCCTTGCCGGCGGCATCGATGATCTGGCCGGCAACGACGCCGGCGGCGCCCGCTTCGCGCAACAGCCCCATCTCGCCGGGGCTGAGCGCGCCGCATTTGACGACATGGCTGTCGCCATCGACGGTGCCGACCGAATAGAGCGCCAGATCGCAGTTGGCAATATCGGCCAGTTGTTCGCGGATCACCGGTTCGGCGCGCAGCCCATGCGCCAGCAATTCCGTCGTCAGCACCAGCGGCGCGTAGAAATTGAGGCCCTTGGCGTTGAGCCGCCGGGCGATCTCCATCGTGCACTGGTCGGGACGGTAGGAGTAGGGCGCGCCGAGATTGCCGCAGAGCTGCACAACGGTGACGTCCTGCAGGTCGGCATAGGACATGACGTCGGCGATGGTGTAGACGGTGCGGCCCCAGGCGACGCCGATCCGGTCGCCCTTCTTGACCAGTTCGAGAAAGACGCCCGCCGCCAGCACCGCAACGTCCGTCGAAGGGTCGACGACATAGGCATTCTCCGGCGCGATCCACACCGCATCAAGCTTGAGCGCGTCCTCGAGCTGGCGCGCAAGCACGTCGTCGGTGAACAGCTGCGTCGAGGTCGAGATGTTGACGATGCCGGTCTCGCGCGCCTTGCGCAGATACATGGCGACCGAGGCGCGGGAGATGTTAAGCTGGCTGGCGACCTGGTCCTGGCGCAGGCCATGGGCATAATAGAGCCATGCGGCCTTGTGGATAAGCTGTTCTGCCGGTCGGATCGCCATGCCGTCTCCTCGGCTGACATTATTCACGCCTCTCGACAAAAGTCAAACTGGCGTGGGTACACGATACCTCTTTGCCCATCGAATCTGGACGATCATTGCGCCAAATGTGCCCGGTCGGGAATCGCCGATGGTGACGTGGCGGGAACCTGTGGTTAGAAGTTCTCAACAATGAAAATTCGGGGAGCACGGGATGGGCAGTCACTACGAGCAGGATCTCGGCAAGAACGCCGCCAACCATCAGCCGCTGACGCCGCTCACCTATCTGGAGCGGGCGGCAAGCACCTATCCCGATCATGTCGCCATCATCCATGGCAGCCAGCGCATCACCTATCGCACCTTCTGGCAGCGCTCGCTGAAGCTCGCCTCGGCGCTGTCGAAGCGCGGCATCGGCAAGGGCGATACCGTCACGGTGATGCTGTCGAACACGCCGCCGATGCTGGAGGCGCATTTCGGCGTGCCGATGACCAAAGCGGTGCTGCATTCGCTCAACACAAGGCTCGATGCCGCCGTCATTGCGTTCCAGTTCGACCATGCCGAGACCAAGGTGCTCGTCGTCGACCGCGAATTTTCCGCTGTCGTCAAACAGGCACTGGCACTGGCCAAGGTGAAGCCGCTGGTCATCGACTATGACGATCCCGACTATGCCAGCGATGCACCCTATCCCAAGGGCGAGCGCATCGGCGCGATCGACTATGAGGGGTTCGTCGCCGGCGGTGACGAGGGCTACGCCTGGTCGATGCCCGACGACGAATGGGACGCCATCTCACTCAACTACACCTCAGGCACGACAGGCAACCCGAAGGGCGTCGTCTACCACCATCGCGGCGCTGCCCTGATGGCTTACACCAACACCATCCATGCCGGCATGGCCAAGCACGCCGTCTATCTCTGGACACTGCCAATGTTCCACTGCAATGGCTGGTGCTTTCCGTGGACGATGGCGGTCCAGGCCGGCACCCATGTCTGCCTGCGCTGGGTGCGGCCGAAGCCGATCTACGATGCCATCGCCGACCACGGCGTGACGCATCTGTGCGGTGCGCCGGTCGTCATGTCGGTGCTGATCAACGCCAGGGACGAGGACAAGCGGACGTTCCCCCAGACGGTGACCTTCAATACGGCGGCAGCACCTCCGCCGGAAGCGGTGCTGTCGGGCATGGCCGATGCCGGCTTTGCCGTCACCCATCTCTACGGGCTGACCGAGACCTATGGCCCGGCGGTCGTCAACGAATGGCACGGCGCCTGGGACGGTCTCGACAAGGGCGAACGCAGCGCCAAAAAGGCCAGGCAGGGTGTGCGCTATGCGGCGCTGGAAGGCCTGACCGTGATGGACCCGGGGACGATGCAGAAGACGCCGGCCGACGGCGAGACGATCGGTGAGGTCATGTTTCGCGGCAACATCGTCATGAAGGGCTATCTGAAGAACAGGAAGGCGACCGAAGAGGCCTTTGCCGGCGGCTGGTTCCACTCCGGCGACCTCGGCGTCATGCATCCCGACGGCTACATCCAGCTCAAGGACCGCTCCAAGGACATCATCATCTCCGGCGGCGAGAATATTTCATCGATCGAGGTCGAGGAGGCCCTCTACAAACACCCGTCCGTGGCGTCCTGCGGCGTCGTCGCCAAGGCAGACGACAAATGGGGCGAGGTGCCGGTCGCCTATGTCGAGTTGAAGCCCGGCAAGGCGGCAAGCGAGACCGAGATCATCGAACACTGCCGCGCGCTGCTCGCCCGCTTCAAGGTGCCGAAGGCGGTGATTTTTGCCGAGATCCCGAAGACATCGACGGGGAAGATCCAGAAGTTTCAGCTGCGGGAAATGGCGAAGGGATCTTAGTTCCAGAGCGCAACGGCACGCGCAAGGTCGAGTTCGCGCACACCCTCTGTCACCAAATTATACGCGTACGTCGAATTCGCATTGACACTTCCCTCTTTTCGATTTACGACTGACGAAAGTTGAAATTCGTCACTCATAAATCGACAGAGAGCCATGTCCGAAGCCGCCAGCATAATGGCCGACTCCACCCGCCAGGAGAATGTCACCCGCATTCTCGACTGTGCCGAACGCCTGTTCCGGCACTATGGTTACGGCAAGACCAATGTCGCCGACATCGCCCGCGAACTCGGCATGTCGCCGGCCAATATCTACCGTTTCTTCGCCTCCAAGGTCGAAATCCACCAGGCCGTCTGCGGCCGCATGCTCCTCGCCAGCTACAACATGGCCTACGAGATTTCCCGGTTGCCGATCAGCGCCGAGGAGCGGCTGCGCCGCTACGTGCATGCGCAGTACAAGATGACGCTGGAAGTCATGCTCGACGACCAGAAGGTCCACGAAATGGTCATCGTCGCGCTCGAGCGCGACTGGGGCGTCATCGACAAGCATATCGACAGCATTCACGACCTGTTTGCCGAGGTCATCCGCGAGGGCATCGAGGCCGGCGAGTTTGCCGACCAGGATCCGGTCATCGCATCGCGCTGCTTCGGCGCCGCCACCGTCATTCTGTGCCACCCGCAAATGGTGGCGCAGTGCCTTGCCAAGACCAATCGGGCGATGCCCGACGATCTCATCGATTACGCGATCAAGGCTCTGAAGTAATAGCCGCCGCCCGCCGGGCGCCGGTGTCGACCGTTCATCTCCAGTCGGGAATACGAAAGTGTCTTTGTCCAGTTCCATCATCCGCAAGCTGCCGGTCGCCGGCCTGATCGTCGCCACGCTCGGGCTCGCCGCCTGCAGCCAGGAGAAGACCGAGGTCCAGGACATCATCCGTCCGGTCAAGGTGGTCGAGATCGGCCAGGCCGAAAAGAGTCGCGAACTCACCTATTCCGGCTCGGTGCGAGCCCGTACCGAAATGAACCTCGGCTTTCGCATCTCGGGCAAGGTCACTGAGCGCCTGGTCGACATCGGCCAGCATGTGACGACAGCCGATGTGCTAGCCCGTATCGATCCCACGGACTATGAGCTGTCGGTCAAGAGCGCCAAGGCCAGCCTCGACGCCGCCGAGCGGCAGGTCGAGACGGTCGATCTGTCCCGCAAGCGCGCCGAACAGCTTTTTGCCAAGAACTTCACCTCCAAGTCGCAACTCGAACAGGCGACGCTGAGCTACAACCAGGCGGTAGCGACGCGCGATGCCGCCCGCTCTACCCTTGCCCAGGCGCAGAACCAGGTCGTCTACACCGATCTCAAGGCGAGCGAGAACGGCATCGTCACGGCGGTCTCGGCCGATGTCGGCCAGGTGGTCGGCGCCGGAACGCCTGTGATGACCGTTGCCGTCGACGGCGAAAAGGAAGTGCTGATCGCGGTTCCCGAAATGGACATCGCCGCCTTCAAGCCGGGAAAGGACGTCAAGGCCAGCTTCTGGTCCGATGACGCGCTGGCGCTCTCCGGCAAAGTGCGTGAAGTCGCCGGCAGCGCCGACCAGCAGTCGCGCACCTTTGCCGTCCGCGTCTCGCTGCCCGACGACCCGCGCGTGCTGCTCGGCATGACCGCCAACATCGAGGCCTCGGTGGCCAAGAAGCAGGAGATGGTGTCGATCCCGCTCAGCGCGCTTGCGGAAAAGGATGGTCGCAAGATTGTCTGGACCGTCGACCGCGCCGGCGAGACGGTGCACGAGCGCCTGGTCAAGGTTGCGGAGTTCACCGCCGACGGCGTCAGCGTCGCCGACGGGCTCAAGCCGGGGGATGTCGTCGTTGCCGCCGGCACCCAGTTCATGACCGAGAATCTCAAGGTCAAGCTGACCGGCGATGCGGTCCAGGCCGCCTCTGCGGAAGGCGATGCCGCAAAGGCCCTGCGCTGACCGCAGGCATGAAGCCGGCTTGATCGTCGCTTCGGCGAAAGGGCTGGGCAAGCGAATTCAGGGTTTCCGGGCGGCGAGCGCCCGATGGTCGAGACGCCAAGATCGAGTTCCCCCGCATCGATCCGCGCGTCCCACCGCGATGAGTGTCTCTCCGCTCGGAAAGCCTCGCCGCCCGGAAGCCAGCATCGGAATATCCTAGCTGCATGCAAAGCGCATGCGCGCACGATCAACGAATTGGACTGACGCCGATGACCACCACCGACAGCACTGAAAAGCAGCCTTTCAATCTTTCGCGCTGGGCCATCGGCCATCCCTCGATCGCGCGCTTCCTGTTCGGTCTGATCATCATTGCCGGCGCGCTCGGCCTGATGCGCATGGGCCAGAAGGAAGACCCCGATTTCACTTTCCGCGTCATGGTCGTCCAGGCGATCTGGCCGGGCTCCTCGATCCAGGAGATGGAAGACCAGGTCGTCAACAAGATCGAGCGCAAGCTGCAGGAAACGCCGCACCTCGACTTCGTCCGTTCCTACACCCGCGCCGGCAGCGCCATCATCACCGTCCAGATCAAGGGCGACACCATTGCAGAGGAGGTGAAGGACGCCTTCTACCAGGTGCGCAAGAAGGTTGGCGACATCTCCGGCGACCTGCCGCAAGGCCTGCTCGGGCCCTATTTCAACGACGAGTTCGGCGACACCTTCATCACCCTGCACTCGATCGGCGGCGATGGCTACAGCTATCCGGAGCTGAAGAAATTCGCCACCCAGGCTCGCGACATGCTGCTGACGACGCCGGGCGTCGAGAAGGCCGTCATCATCGGCGACCAGCCGGAGAAGCTTTATATCGACGTCTCGTCCAAGGCCCTGGCCGAACGCGGCCTGACGCTGACCGACCTGCAGAACGCCATCAAGGGCCAGAACAATGTCGATCCGGCGGGCTCCGTCGACACCGGCCTGCGCTCGGTGCGCATCTCGGTCGAGGGCGATGTCACCAGGGCTGCCGACATCAGGGAATTGCGCCTGCGCGCCGGTGGTCAGGTGACACGTCTTGGCGATATTGCCACCGTGAGTTCCGGTCTCGAAGATCCCTATCAGCGCAAGTACCGCTTCAACGGCCACGAAAGCGTCCAGGTCGGCGTCGTCATGGCCAAGGGTTTCAACGTCAGGGACGTCGGCACGGATGTCGAGGCGACCTACAAGCGCTTCGAGGAAGCGCTGCCCTACGGCGTTGCGGTTGACCAGATCTCCAACCAGCCCGAGGTTGTCAAGGACGCCGTCAACGAGTTCATGGAGGCGCTCGGCGAGGCGCTGCTGATCGTGCTTGCTGTCTCGCTGCTGTCGATCGGCTGGCGTTCCGGCCTGGTCATCGCCATTGCCATTCCGCTGGTGCTGGCCGCCACCTTCGCCATCATGTACGAGCTCGGCATCGATCTGCAGCGCATTTCGCTCGGCGCCCTGATCATCGCGCTCGGGCTGTTGGTCGACGACGCCATGATCGTCGTCGAGATGATGGAGCGCAAGCTGGAGGAGGGGCTGGTCAAGATCGAGGCGGCGAGCTTCGCCTATTCCTCGACCGCCTTCCCGATGCTGAGCGGCACGCTGATCACCATAGCCGGCTTCATCCCGGTCGGCTTCGCCGCCTCGACCGCAGGCGAATATGTGCGCACGCTGTTCTATGTGGTCGGCATCGCGCTGGTCGTGTCGTGGTTCGTCGCCGTCTATTTCACGCCGTGGCTGGGCTACATGATCCTCAAGCAGCGCAAACACGCCGGCAACCATCATGACGCCTTCGACACCGGCTTCTACCGGCGGCTGCGCGCCACGGTCGGCTGGGCGGTGCGCCACCGCATCATCGTTCTGGTGATGACGCTGGTCACCTTCGCCACCAGCCTGTGGGCGTTCCAGTTCATCCCACAAAACTTCTTCCCGCAATCCTCGCGGCCGGAAATCCTCGTCGATCTCTGGTTGCCTGAGGGAACCTCGATCAAGGAGGTCGAGACGCAGGCCAAAGCGCTGGAAGCCCGGATGATGGACGACAAGGACAAGCGCTTCATCGCCACCTATATCGGCGAAGGCGCGCCGCGCTTCTTCCTGCCGCTCGACCAGCAATTGCGCAATCCGAACTATGCGCAGCTTCTGGTGATGGCCAATGACGAGCCGGCACGTGAGCGGCTGATCCTCAAGCTGCGCTCAGTCCTGGCGCAGGATTTCCCTTCGATCCGCTCCAAGGTCGACCGTCTGTTCCTCGGCCCGCCGACCGGCTGGCCGGTGCAGATGCGCATCATGGGTCCGGACCGCCAGGAGGTGCGCCGCATCGCCGACCAGGTGAAGGCGAAATTCGCCGAAAATCCGCTGCTCGGCGCCGTCCATGACGACTGGCTGGAGCCGGTACCGGCGATGAAGCTGATCATCGACCAGGACCGCGCCCGTGCTCTTGGCGTCACCTCGCAGCGCATCCGCCAGATGCTGCAGGCAGCGATGTCCGGCGCGCCGCTCGATGACTTCCGTGATGGCGAGGAGACGGTTTCCATCGTCGCCCGCGAACCGGACGCCAGCCGCAGCCTGCTGTCCTCGGTCGACTCGGTCTATATCCCGACCGATTTCGGCGGCTTCGTGCCGCTGTCGCAGGTGGCCAAGGTGGTGCCGGTGCTCGAGCAGGGCGTCGAATGGCGGCGCGACCGCCTGCCGACCATCTCGGTGCGCGCCACGCTGCCGGATGGCGTGCAGTCGAACGACGTCGTCACCAAGCTCTACAATGACATGCAGGGCATGCGCGCCGGCCTGGCGCCCGGCTACAAGATCGAGATCCAGGGCGGTGCGGAAGATTCCGCCGAAAGCCAGGCCTCGATTGCCGCCAAGGCGCCGATCATGCTGGCCGTCATCGTCGTGCTCCTGATGATCCAGCTGCAGCATTTCGGCAAGGCGATGCTCGTGCTGGCCACCGGTCCGCTCGGCATCATCGGTGCGGCGGCGGCTCTGTTGATCAGCGGCGCGCCGTTCGGCTTCGTCGCCATCCTCGGTGTCATCGCGCTGCTCGGAATCATCATGCGCAACTCGATCATCCTGGTCGACCAGATCGATCAGGACATCGCCAGGGGGATGGACCGATCGGAGGCCATCATCGGCTCGGCCGTGCGCCGTTTCCGGCCGATCGTGCTGACGGCGATGACGGCGGTGCTGGCGCTGATCCCGATCTCGCGTGCGGTGTTCTGGGGACCGCTCGCCTACGCCATGATGGGCGGCATCCTCGTCGCCACCGTACTCACCATCCTGGTGCTGCCGGCAGGCTACGCGCTGTTCTTCGGCCGCGAGCCGAAGAAAGGCAGGAAGCCGGCTGATGAGGCGGTGCAGGACAATGACAGGCCGCCACTCGCGCTGGCCGCCGAGTAGGCGCTGCCGGCGCACAGGATGCACCTTGGAAAAGGCTGGAACGCCGTACGCTTGACGTGCGGCGTTCTGGCTTTCTCCTTGCCGGTGGCACCGAGCACCCAGGCAAGTATCTCAACACCAGGCGGGTTCATCAAAATAGGTTGAACGGCCACCTGTATGAAAATGCTTCGCGGCGCCGGTTTTGCAAAACAGAATTCCTTTCCAGGACGGCAAAGCCGTCCGATCCTGCTTACATATCGGAGCGGCAACGCTCATTCGCATCAGGTGATCATCCCATGGCAGACAACAAGCAATTGCGGCTCGGCGCCTTCATGCGTCCGGTCAGTCTTCACACCGGGGCCTGGCGCTATCCCGGCTCATATCCCGATGCCAACTTCAACTTCGCCCATCTGAAGCGCTTCGCGCAGACGCTTGAGGCGGCGAAGTTCGACGCCTTCTTCATGGCCGACCATCTGGCCGTTCTCAACATGCCGATCGAGGCGCTACGGCGCAGCCACACGGTGACCTCGTTCGAGCCGTTCACGCTGCTGTCGGCGCTCGCCGCCGTCACTGATCATATCGGCCTTGTCGCCACCGCATCGACAACCTTCGACGCGCCCTATCACATTGCCCGCCGCTTCGCCTCGCTCGACCATATCAGCGGCGGCCGCGCCGGCTGGAACATCGTCACCACATCCAATCCCGACGCCGCGCTGAACTTCGGCCTCGACGAGCATGTCGAGCACGACGAGCGCTATCACAATGCGCGGGAATTCTACGATGTGGTGACCGGCCTCTGGGACAGCTTTGCCGACGACGCCTTCATCCGCGACCCCGAGAGCGGGCTCTATTTCGATCCCGCGAGGCTGCATGTGCTCGACCATAAGGGTGAGCATCTCTCGGTGCGCGGCCCGCTCAACATTGCGCGCCCCGTGCAGGGCTGGCCGGTCATCGTCCAGGCCGGCGCGTCTGAGGCCGGGCGGCAGCTGGCAGCCGAAACGGCGGAGGTGATCTTCGCCGCCCACTCCGATCTCGCAGCCGGACAGCGCTTCTTCGCCGATGTCAAAGGCAGGGCCGAGAACCTTGGCCGTTCGCGCGACGACATCAAGATCCTGCCCGGCGCCTTCGTCATCGTCGGCGACAGTGTCGAGGAAGCACAGGCCAAACGCGCCAAGCTCGACAGCCTGGTCTATTACGAGAGCGGCATTGCCTCGCTATCGATCGCGCTGGGGCACGACGCATCCGGCTTTGATCCCGACGCGCCCTTGCCCGAAATCCCCGAGACCAATGCCTCCAAGAGCGGCCGTGAGCGCGTCATCGAACTGGCGCGCCGAGAGACTTTGACCGTCCGCCAGCTGGCGCAGCGGCTCGGCGGCTATTCCGGCCTTGCTTTCGTCGGCACGCCGAAAACCATCGCCGATTCGATGGAGGAATGGCTGTTTGCCGAAGGGTCAGACGGCTTCAACGTCATGTTCCCCTATCTGCCAGCCGGGCTCGACGACTTCGCCGAGAAGGTGGTGCCCGAGCTGCAGCGGCGAAAGCTCTTCCGGCGCGAGTATGAGGGCACCACCTTGCGCGAGAATCTCGGCCTGAAGCGTCCGCCGAACCGGTTCTTCGAAGGCTCCGAAGCGGTCATCCGCAAGGCCGGCTGACGTCTGCCACAAAAAGAAACGGGCGCGCCGAAGCGCGCCCATTCTTTTCAAGCCATCACTTTCAGATGACGAAGTACCAGTTGGCGAGCAGCATCACCACCAGGCCGGCGACCAGCGTCAGGTAGGGCAGCATGCCTGCCTTTTTGACCGAGAGGTCTGCGCCCGCCATGCCGAGGTCGGCCAGCATGTGGTCGGGGAACTTGCCCTTGTCTTGGACGTAGTGCCGGTAGCAGAACACCGGGATGATCAAGGCGGCTGTGATCAGGCCGGCCCACAGCGCCATCGGGTTCCACACCTTGGCGCCGGCGCCCATGAAGATGGCGTTTACATAGGCGAAGATGGCGCCGAGGCCGAGCAGCCAGCTCGGCGCCTTCCAAGGCCGGTTGATGTGGCCGTTGTCGATGCGGTGGATCCAGCCGGCATTGAGGTTGAGGAAGTTGAAGATGATGTAGCCGCAGTTCGACACGGCGAGGATGAAGAAGAAGCTCGTCGCGTCGGCCGAGGCGATGGCCAGCACGATCAGGTTGAAGACGAGATCGGTCCACATGGCGCGCGTCGGCGCGCCATGCTCGTTGACGTGGCTGAGATAGCGCGGCAGCCAGCCATCGACCGAGCCCTGGTAGAGCGTGCGCGACGAGCCGGCCATTGCCGTCATGATGCACAGCACCAGCGCCAGGATCATCAGCATCACCAAGAGGCTGTGGATCAATGCGCCACCCCCGACCATGCCGGCCAGTGCATCGGCGACACCCGAGCCGTCGACGATCGGCGTCGCCAGCATGCCGTTGAGGCCCAGCACGCCCTGGAAGGTGAAGGGCACCAGGATGAACAGAAGCATGCAGAGCAGGCCGGAATAGAAAATCGCCTTGAACGTGTCGGTGCCCGGGTTCTTGAACTCCGATGTGTAGCAGACGGCGGTCTCAAAACCATAGGTCGACCATGCGGCGATGAACATGCCGCCCAGCACCAGCGTCCAGCCGGCAATGTTCCACGAGCCGGGCTCCGGCGCGTAAGCCGCCGCCAGCGGCACCAGCGGCGAAAAGTTCGCCCAGTTGATCTGGCCGGTGACGATCGGCACGACACCGACGATCAGCATCGGGATGATGACCAGGAGGCCGATATACTTCTGCACATTGGCGGTGCCGAGAATGCCGCGATGCTGGATCGAGAAGATGATCAGCATCAGCACCGCGCCGATGAAGAAAGTGGCATTGAGGGTGAAGGAGACAGGACCCAGCGTGTGGCTGAACAGCGTCCAGTTGCGGATCGCCGGCGTGGCCGCCGCGGTCACCGCGGCGATGGCGTCGGCAGGCACCGTTCCGGCATGCGCCGCGATATAGGCGACGACGTCCGGCGACGCCTCGGTGAACAGCGGCACCGGCGCCAGCGCGTTGAGAATATAGGCGGCGGCGATCGAGCAGCCCAGCGACAGCACCGGCGACCAGGCGAACCAGTTGCACCACACCGACAGCGGCGCGATGAACTTGGAATAACGCAGCCAGGCGGTGGCGCCGTAGATCGAGGCGCCGCCCGACTTGTTCGGGAACAGGCCGGCGATCTCGGCATAGGTGAAGGATTGCAGGAAGCCCATGATCATGGAAGCGATCCAGATCCCGAAGGCCAGCGTTCCCGTCGTTCCGGCAATGCCGCCGATCGAAAACAGGACAAGGGCAGGAACGCCGCTCGCCACCCAGAAGGCGCCGCGCCAGTCGATGTTGCGGAGCAGCTTGCCTTCAGCGGGCTGCTCCAGGGCAGTGGTAATCGTGCTCATCTGTCTGAATTCCCCATTTTGTGTTCCCGGCCGGTGATGCCTCGGCTTCGCGAAGCTTGTTCCCCGGTACATGACCGCACGACTCCAGTGTTTCCACTCAGTCGTATTTTTTTCTTAACAGTGAAGATTGATCCGGCGCGCTTTCACGTCAAGTGATTTGTGGCGTCGTGCACATCACGGTTGCGAAACGCTCGCTTTGTCCTTCTCCCCTTGCGGGGTGAGAAGCGGTCCGCGGTAGCGGACGGAAAGCCAATTGCTTTCGAGCTTCGAACGCCCTGAGCCTGCGAAGGGCCGGGGGTGCAACCCTCAGGATCGCGGCCTGGTCTTTTGCGGATCGTAGTGAGCGAAGGCCACCACCCGCGCCGGCAGCCGCTTGGCATGACCGTCGAGCTTGCCGATCTCCACCTCTGTGCCGATTGCCGCGTGGGTGACGTCAAGCCTCGCCAGAGCGATGTTTTTGTTCAGCACCGGCGAGCGCATGCCCGAGGTGACGACACCGATCTGGGCGCGGCCGATATGGACACAGTCGCCATGGCCGACCGCGACATTGCTGTCGATGTCGAGGCCGACGAGCTTGTGCTGCGGATGTTCCTTGCGCCTTATCAGCGCCTCGCGGCCTATGAAATCGTCGGTCTTGGTCTTCAACGGCACGGTGAAACCAATGCCCGCCTCGAACGGGTCGGTCTGGTCGGAGAATTCGTAACCGGCGAAGATCAGCCCGGCTTCGATGCGCACCATGTCGAGTGCCTGCAGGCCCATCGGCTTCAGCCCGTGCGGCTGGCCGGCCTCCCAGATGGCATCGAACACTTTTTCGGCGTCGCGTGGGTGGCACCAGATTTCGTAGCCGAGCTCGCCGGTATAACCGGTGCGCGACACCACGACCGGAATGCCATTGCCGCCGCCGATGCGCGCGACAGCGAAGCGGAACCATTCGAGTTCGTCGATCGACGGTTGCAGCGGCGAGGTCCAGACCACCTCTCGCAAAATGTCACGGCTCTTCGGCCCTTGGACAGCGACATTGTGCATCTGGTCGGTGGACGAGCGCACCAGCACGTTGAGGCCAAGCTTCTTTGCCGTCCCGCGCAGCCATTCGCCGGACAGGTCATCGCCGCCGACCCAGCGGAAATTGTCCTTGCCGAGCCGCAGCAGCGTGCCGTCGTCGATCATGCCGCCATGCTCGTAGCACATGGCGGAATAGACGACCTGGCCGACGCCGAGCTTCTTGACGTCGCGGGTCAGCGTGTATTGCAGCAGCGCTTCGGAATCGGGACCGGTGACCTCGAACTTGCGCAGCGGCGACAGGTCCATGATCACCGCGTCCTGCCGGCAGGCCCAGTACTCGGCGATCGGCCCCTCTTTGGCGAAAGAATTGGCCAGCCAATAACCCCGGTATTCCACGAAGTTGCGGGTGTGCTTGGCGAAGCTTGAATGGAAGGCGGTCTCGCGGGTCATTTTCGGTTCCGAATCGGGCGTCATGCGTCTGGCGATCGCTCGCGAGAATTTGTGCTGGCCGGAATAGGTTCGCACATGGATGTCGGTCGGGTTCCAGCCATTGGCCGGTGTCGTGTCGTCGGGACAGGCGGAGGAGACGCAGACAATGTCGGTGAGCGCCCTGAGCAGCACATAGTCACCTGCCCGCGACCACGGCTCGTCCGACACCATCACGCCATGGGCGTCGATCGCCGTGTTGAAGAAGAAGTTGATCGCCATCCAGCCGGCGCGGGGCGTCACGCCCTTGTCGGCCAGCGCGCGATTGAAGTTCTCCGAGCAGTTGGTGTGGCCGGGATAGCCGATGTCATCGTAATATTTGGCGGCACACGCCAGCGCGAATGCGTCGTGCCGGCCGCATGTGTCCTGGATAACCTCGACCAGCGGCTCCATGTCCTGGTCGTAATATTTCGAATGCAGGCCCGGCATCGGGTAGCTCGACCCCATCAGCGTGCGCGTGGTCGTTACGTCGAGCGGATGGTCCAGCCCCTTGTCCAGCTTGCGCGCCGAGAAGCACTGGAAATCGGTGCACTGGCGGCCGTCGACATCGATGATCTGCAGGTAGTCGCCCGCCTTGACGAAATAGGATTCGGCTGTCGCCGAATGGACGCGCAGATCGAGCACCGGATCGGCAAGCGGATCGGCCAGCTGCGACTTTGTCTTCAGGCGCACGGTGGCGCGGCGCACCATGACGGTGAGCGGCGTTGCCGTATCATGGCTGTCGACGAGCATCGGCCCGCCGGGTGCGGCAATCAGCATCGCGCCGTCGCGCCTGACCGTGAATGCCTGCTCGGTGCCGGCAGGCGTTGCGCCGCCGAACACACGCACCGCCTTGGGCTCGTCGAGCTGCACCTGGCGGCGCTCAAGGCCACGACGGACGGAAGCCAGGCTGTCATCGCCCTCGGCCAGAAGCGCCTTGATCCCGGCGGCATTGCTGTTGGACTTTTCGCCGAGGATGGAAGGATCGGTGGCGCCGGTCCTGTCCCAGGCCAGCAACTCGCAAGCCTGCCCGCCCTCGACATTGCGCACGGTGAACGTATCGCCGGCCTCGACCTCGATCAGCACCGCGCCATTCCCCAGGATAGTATGGCGCTCCATGCCCGGCGGCAGCGCGATCTGGCCGGGCCTCAGGATGAGGCTCGGCCGCGGCGGCCCGGCTGTCACTGAAGGGTAGGGCGACTGGCTCATCTCAGCCTTGCGGTTACAGAAACAAGTTTGCCTGTGTGTAAAATTATTTTAGCAGCAAGAATAGCAGCGCGGTTGGGTTTGGCAAGGTGGAGGTGGCGTTCTCGACGCGGTCGCTGCAGGTTAGACCCTTCCAATCAAACCCATCTTCCGAACGCCAGCGCCGCCCCTCATCTGGCTGCCGCCATCTTCTCCCCGTAAACGGGCGAAGCTGTCGTCGCCGGCTTCGCCAATCGCCAACGTTGCAGGATGAGCGCCGAGGCTGCGGCCAGCTTCTTTCTCCCCGTCACTATACGGGGAGAAATGCCCGGCAGGGCGATGAGGGGCGGCGCCAACATCTGAAACTATCGAGCTAAAGCTCCTCGGAATGCCCGATAGCCACACCATACTCCGCAGCCGAATCCAACATCGTGTGCCACAGACTTTCGGCAAACGTCGCAAACACCAGGAGGTTGAACACCGCCTGCCCATCCGCCTTGTCACCACCACGCCAGAGCGTGACGCTGGTGTGATCCATCGAGGTCGCGGCAGCAGCGCCAACCGGAAACGCATCGGGATGCAAATCAATCGACGACAGTTTCGCCAGCATGGCGCGCGCCTTGGGGCCGCAGATGCTGATCAGCACGCGTGCATGCGATTGGTCGGATAGCGAAGCGGAAGATGCAAAGGTCTGAGCGAGCACCTCAGTCCTGCCACCCTTCGACAGGACAAAAAACTGATCCGGTCCCGACCAGATCAGCGTCGCATCCGCGGTGCCAACCGCCTTCGGCGTTTCCGGAGCCGCGACGCCGAAACGAGCGTTCGCGGCCTCGGCCAAATCACCCGCCTTGCCGCGCCGTGCCATCACCTGGACGAGGTCGAAATTGCGGATCTCGGTCAGCGACACACCGGCATCGCCTTGCACGCCGTAAGCGCCAGGAGCGAGCGCGCGCTCGAGCGGGCTACGAACATCCCAGGAAAAATCAGCCACGCTGGCGCCCTCCATCGGGATCGTAGAAGACAGGATTGCAGAGCTCGACATCATAGTCTTCACCGCGCAGCGGATCATGCGCGTGGACGATCTCGCCGATGCGTTTGCGGCCGCGCTCGACAAGGCCGAGACCGATCCACTGGTCGAGCGTCGGCGAGAAGCAGACCGAGGTGACGTAGCCCTGGTCGTTATCAGGCCCGGGCGTCTGGCCCTTCGGGATGATGTGCGCGCCGGAGCGCAGGCGGCGCGCCTTGTCGATCGGCTTGATGCCGACCACGACCTGCCGGTCCGGCGCCACCAGCGCCTCGCGGCCGGCCATGACGCGACCGATGAAATCCTTCTTGGTCGACATCATCTTGCCGAGACCGAGATCGGCGGCGGTCGTCGTGCCGCTCAGTTCCGGTCCGGCGACATGGCCCTTTTCAACGCGCATGACGCCGAGGGCTTCTGTGCCATACGGCGTCACGCCCAACGGTTTTCCCGCCAGCATCAAATTGCGTGCCATCGCTTCACCGTAACGCGCCGGCACCGAAATCTCGAACGCCATCTCGCCGGAGAAGGAGATGCGGAACAGCCGCGCCTTGATGCCGCCGCGCAAAGCGACTTCGCGCACGCCCATGAAGGGAAAACCTTCGTTCGAAAGGTCCTCGGCAGGGTCGACGATTTCCTTCAACAGGTCTCGCGTCCTTGGCCCGGCAATCGAGAACTGCGCCCACTGGTCGGAGACCGAGGTCAGTTGCACGTCGAGTTCGGGGAATAGCACCTGCCGGCAGAATTCGAGATGCTGCATCACCAGCCCGGCCTTCGCCGTGGTCGTGGTGAGGAAATAATGGTCCTCGGCCAGCCGCGAGGTCGTGCCGTCATCATAGACGAGGCCGTCCTCGCGCAGCATCAGCCCGTAGCGGGCTTTTCCCACGGCAAGGTTTGAGAAGGTGTTGATGTAGACGCGGTCGAGGAAGGCGCCGGCATCGGGGCCGTGCACATCGATCTTGCCCAGCGTCGAGACATCGCAGAAGCCGACGCCCGAGCGCACCGCCTTGACCTCGCGGGTGACCGATTCCAGCCAGTCCTTCTCGCCCGCGCGCGGATACCATTGCGCGCGCTTCCACAGGCCGGTGTCGACAAAGATCGCGCCTTGTTCGGCCGCCCAGTGATGCGACGGCGTCAGCCGCGTCGCATGGAAATTTTCGTCGCGATGGTGGCCGGCAAAGGCGCCGATGGCGACCGGCACGTACGGCGGGCGATAGATGGTCGTGCCGGTCTCGGGAAGGGATTTGCCCGACACCGCCGCCATGATGGCGAGGCCGGCGACATTGGACGTCTTGCCCTGGTCGGTCGCCATGCCGAGCGTGGTGTAGCGCTTCAGATGCTCGACCGATTCAAAACCCTCGCGCTGCGCCAGCTCGATGTCGGACGCGGTGACGTCATGCTGCTGGTCTACAAAGGCCTTGCCTTTGCCGGCGACGTGCCAGAGCGGGGTCAGTGAGAAGGACTCGTCGCCGGCAACAGCTGCAGAGCCCGGATTGCCATTGCGTCCCGCGTCCCGCGCCGCTGCGGCGCCGGCCTCGAAACCTGCGCGCAGGCAGGCGCCTAGCCCGAAGTCGCCGTTAGCCGCACCTGCGGCGACCATCCCGGGCGGCGCGCCGTCCGGCACGAAAGCTGAGATGTCGTCGCGCCATTTCGGCCGGCCGCGATGGTATGAGGTCAGCCCGACCGCCGGATTCCAGCCGCCGGAAACGGCAAGCCCGTCGGCCTCGACCTCGGCGCGCGCGCCGCCGGTCAGCGACACCGCTATTTTTCTTACGCCGTCCTTGCCGCCGTCGACGCCGCTGACCGAACCATGCAGCACGGTGAAGCCGTTCCTGGAAGCGAGAGAACGATGGGCAGGCGTGACGTCAGCCCGCGCGTCGACCACCGCCGCGATCTGCAGCCCGGCGCCGAGTGCCGTCTCGACCGTGCGCCAGCCATCCTCATTGTTGGTGAACAGCGCGATCCGCTTTGCCGGCGTCGCCGCATAACGTGTGACGTAGGTGCGGATGGCGGACGCCATCATCACGCCGGGCGTGTCATTGCCGGCAAAGACGATGGGACGCTCAATCGCGCCGGCGGCGACGACGCAGCGCTTGGCCACGATGCGCCACAGGCGCTGGCGCACCTGATGCTCGGGCGGCACCGGCAGATGATCGTTGACCCGCTCGATCGCGCCATAGGTACCGCCGTCATAGACGCCGAACAGGGTCGTGCGGGTCATGATGCGGACATCCGGCATCGAGCTGAGCTCGGCCAGTGTGCGCGACAGCCACTCCGCGGCCGGCAGACCGTCGATCGTGCCGCCATCCGACAACAGACGGCCGCCGGGCGCAAAATCTTCTTCGCACAGGATGACGCGCGCACCGCTGCGGCCTGCAGCGAGTGCGGCGGCGAGACCGGCCGGACCGGAGCCGGCGATCACCACATCGCAATGCGCCCAGGCCTTGTCGTAGTGATCCGGATCGGGGGTGACCGCCGCGCGACCCAGACCCGCGGCGCGTCGGATCGCCGGCTCGTAGACCATTTCCCAGAATTTTGCGGGCCACATGAAGGTTTTGTAGTAGAAGCCGGCGACGAAGATCGGTGCGAACAGCTGGTTCACCGACATCACATCGTGGCGCAGCGACGGCCAGCGGTTCTGGCTGGCCGCTTCGAGGCCTTCATAGAGTTCGGCCGTCGTGGCCTTGGTGTTGGCCTCGCGCCGTGCGCCGGTGCGCAGTTCGACCAGCGCGTTGGGTTCTTCCGAGCCCGCAGTCAGAATGCCGCGCGGACGATGGTATTTGAACGAGCGGCCGACCAGCTTGACGCCATTGGCGACCAGCGCCGACGCCAGCGTGTCGCCCTGGAAGCCGGAAAATGTCGTGCCGTCGAAGCGGAAGGTGAGGGGGGTGGAACGGTCGATGAGACCGCCGGATGAGAGACGATGAGAGGTCACGAGGTCCAGCCTCCGACCCATATGGGGGCCTGGCGACGGTGGGCGCCGCCCCTTACCCTCCCCTTTGTGGGGAGGTTCTCTTCGCCGCCGGGGGGTGGGGGTGCGGCACCGACCCCCACCCGGACCTGCGGTCCGACCTCCCCACAAGGGGGAGGTAGGGGGCTGGCGCTTTTCGCGACGGCTGTGGTCTCGACAGAATAGCTCATGTCTCCACCTGGCTCGCACCAGCCCCCGCCGCCGGTTCCACCGCCGAAATCTCGTGCGTCAGCGTGTTGCGGGTGACCTTCAGCCAGGCCCGGCAGCCACCGCCGTGATACCAGTTCTCCGCCATCACGCCGGCGATGTTGTCGCGCAGATAGACATAGTCGTAGACGGCATCTTCGCCGGCATCCGCCGCCGGCCGTACAGGCTTGGCATCGCCGAGATAGCTGAACTCGCCGAGTTCGCGTTCGCCGCAGAAAGGACAGGTGATACGCATCTTGTTCCGGCCGCCTCAATGCAGGTTCGGTTGGGCGCCTTGGCCCTTTTCGTCGATCATGGCGCCGCGCTGGAAGCGGTCGAGCCGAAACAGCGCCGCCTCCTTGTGCGTTTCGTCACGCGCCAGAAGATGGGCAAAGACGAAGCCGGAACCGGGCGTCGCCTTGAAGCCGCCATAACACCAGCCGGCGTTGAGGTAGAGCCCGTCGACCGGTGTCTTGTCGATGATCGGCGAGCCATCCATCGACATGTCCATGATGCCGCCCCACTGGCGCAGAAGCCGCACGCGGCCGATCATCGGGATCAGCGCCATGCCGCCTTCGCAGACATCTTCCATGACAGGCAAATTGCCGCGCTGGGCGTAGGAATTGTAGCCATCGATGTCGCCGCCGAAGACCAGCCCGCCCTTGTCGGACTGGCTGACATAGAAATGCCCGGCGCCGAAGGTCATGACGCCGGGGATGAGCGGCTTGATCGCCTCCGAGACGAAAGCCTGCAGCACATGGCTTTCGATCGGCAGGCGCAGGCCCGCCATCGCGGCGACGCGCGAGGAGGACCCGGCGACCGCCATGCCGACCTTGCCGGCGCCAATTTTTCCACGCGACGTCTCGACGCCAGTCACCTTGCCGTTGCCGTCCCGGACAAAGCCGGTGACCTCGCAGTTCTGGATGATGTCGACGCCGAGTTCGCTCGCCGCATGGGCATAGCCCCAGACCACCGCGTCATGCCGCGCGGTGCCGCCGCGGCGCTGCAGGAGGCCGCCCTGCACGGGAAAGCGCGCATGGTCGAAATTCAGGAACGGCAGCATCTTCTTCAGCGCCGCCTGGTCGAGCAGTTCGGCATCGATGCCATTGATGCGCATGGTGTTGCCGCGCCGCGCATAAGCGTCGCGCTGCGCGTCGGAATGATAGAGGTTGAGGACGCCGCGCTGGCTGACCATGGCGTTATAGTTGAGGTCCTGCTCCATCCGCTCCCAAAGCTTCATCGAAAGCTCGTAGAAGCCGGTATTGCCGGGCAGGCCGTAATTGGAACGGATGATGGTGGTGTTGCGGCCGGCATTGCCGGAGCCGATCCAGCCCTTTTCCAGCACGGCGACGTTTCTGATGCCGAACTCGCTGGCGAGGAACCAGGCGGTGGCGAGCCCATGGCCGCCGCCGCCGATGATCACCACATCGTAGTGGTCCTTGGGCGCCGCATCGCGCCAGGTGCGCTGCCAATTCTTGTGGCCGGAAAGGGCAGCACGGGCGAGCGAGAAGATCGAATATTTCATCAGGTCATTCCGAGGTCGCTCGCACAGCTGGGACGATTATATGTCCAGCGTGTGGTCGCGCTCCCATTGCGTGAAGTGCGAAGCATAGGAATTCCATTCCTGGTGCTTCAGCTTTAGATAAGCCGACGAGAATTCCTCACCCAGCGCCGCCTTGAGCGATTTGTCCTTGTCGTATTCGCGAAGCGCGTCGAGCAGATTGAGCGGCAGCTTCGGCGCGCCTTTCACCGTGTGGCCGTTCTGGTACATGTCGATGTCGTAGCGCTTGCCGGGATCGGCCTTGGAGCGGATGCCGTCGAGACCGGCGGCAATGATGACGGCCTGCAGCAGATAAGGGTTTGCGGCGCCATCCGGCAGCCGCAGCTCGAAGCGGCCGGGGCCGGGCACGCGCACCATGTGGGTGCGGTTGTTTCCGGTCCAGGTCACCGTGTTCGGCGCCCAGGTGGCGCCCGAAATGGTGCGCGGCGCGTTGATGCGTTTGTAGGAGTTCACCGTCGGGTTGGTGATGGCGGCCAGCGCCGAGGCATGTTTCATGATGCCGCCGAGGAAATTCTTGCCCTTGGCCGACAGGCCGAGCTCCATCGCATTATCGGCAAAGACGTTGACCTTGCCGGCCTTGTCCCACACCGAAATATGGGCGTGGCAGCCATTGCCGGTCAGGCCCTGGAAGGGCTTTGGCATGAAGGTCGCGCGCAGGCCGTGTTTCTCGGCCACCGACTTGACCATGAACTTGAAGAAGGAGTGCTTGTCGGCGGTGGCGAGCACATCGTCGAAGGCCCAGTTCATCTCGAACTGGCCGTTGGCGTCCTCATGGTCGTTCTGGTAGGGGCTCCAGCCCAGCGCCAGCATGTGGTCGCAGATCTCGGCGATGACATCGTAGCGGCGCATCACTGCTTGCTGGTCGTAGCAGGGTTTTGAAGCCGTGTCGTATTTGTCGGAGATGACGCTGCCGTCCGGCGAGATCAGGAAGAACTCAGCCTCGACGCCGGTCTTGACATGCATGCCGTCAGTGGCGGCTTCCGCGATCAGCCGGCGCAGCGTGTTGCGTGGCGCCTGCTCGACTTCCTTGTCGTCCATGATGCAGTTGGCGGCGACCCAGGCGACATCGCGCTTCCACGGCAGCTGGATCACCGAATCCGGATCCGGCACCGCCAGCATATCAGGATGCGCCGGCGTCAGGTCGAGCCAAGTGGCGAAACCGGCGAAGCCGGCGCCGTCCTTCTGCATGTCGGCGATCGCCTGCGCCGGCACCAGCTTGGCGCGCTGGCCGCCGAACAGGTCGGTGTAGGAAATCATGAAATATTTGACGCCGTTCTCTTTGGCGAATGCGGCGAGATCGTTCCCCATTATAGCTCCTCGCTTATTTTGATGTGATTTTGTTAGAAGCCGTTTTTCCCCGGTATCCAGTTGGTGCCGGCCAGCGGCACGCCTGCCATGGCGGCGGCTTCGATGGTGAGGGCTACGAGATCCTCGGGCTCGAGATTGTGCAGGCTGTTCTTGCCGCAGGCACGCGCAATGGTCTGCGCCTCCAGCGTCATCACCTTGAGGTAGTTCGCCAGCCGCCGTCCCGCGGCGACCGGATCAACCCGCTTCATCAGTTCGGGGTCCTGCGTGGTGATGCCCGCGGGGTCGCGGCCCTCGTGCCAGTCGTCATAGGCGCCGGCGGTGGTGCCGAGTGCATTGTACTCCGCTTCCCAGCGCGGATCATTGTCGCCGAGTGCGACCAGCGCTGCCGTGCCGATCGACACCGCGTCCACGCCGAGCGCCAGCGCCTTGGCGACGTCGGCGCCGTTGCGAATGCCTCCGGAGACGATCAGCTGCACCTTACGGTGCATGCCGAGATCCTGCAGCGCCTGCACCGCCGGCCTGATGCAGGCAAGCGTCGGCTGGCCGACATTTTCGATGAATACTTCCTGGGTGGCCGCCGTGCCGCCCTGCATGCCGTCGACCACGACGACATCGGCGCCGGCCTTCACCGCAAGTGCTGTGTCATAATAGGGGCGGGCGCCGCCGACCTTGACGTAGATCGGCTTTTCCCAGTCGGTGATCTCGCGCAGTTCGAGGATCTTGATCTCGAGATCGTCCGGCCCGGTCCAGTCGGGATGGCGCGAGGCCGAGCGCTGGTCGATGCCCTTCGGCAGCGTACGCATCTCAGCGACGCGGTCGGAAATCTTTTGTCCCAGCAGCATGCCGCCACCGCCGGGCTTGGCGCCTTGGCCGACGACCACTTCGATGGCGTCGGCGCGGCGCAAATCCCTGGGGTTCATGCCGTAGCGCGACGGCAGATATTGATAGACCAGTTGCTTGGAATGGCCGCGCTCTTCCTCGGTCATGCCGCCGTCGCCCGTGGTGGTCGACGTCCCGGACAGGGTCGCGCCACGGCCGAGCGCTTCCTTGGCCGGGCCGGACAGCGAACCGAAGCTCATGCCGGCAACGGTGATCGGGATCTTCAGCTCGATCGGCTTCCTGGCGTAACGCGAGCCGAGCACGACGCTGGTGTCGCAACGTTCGCGATAGCCTTCCAGCGGGTAGCGCGAAATCGACGCGCCGAGGAACAGCAGGTCATCGAAATGCGGCAGCTTGCGCTTGGCCCCGGCGCCCCTGATGTCATAGATGCCGGTCGCCGCGGCGCGGCGGATTTCGGAAAGCGTGTAGTCGTCGAAGGTCGCGGATTTGCGCGGCGTCGTCGGCGGGTTCTTGTAGGTCATGCTGCCTCAATACGCGTCGGCGTTGTCGATATTGAAATTGTAGAGCGTGCGCGCCGAGCCGTAGCGCTTGAATTCCGACGGCTTGACGCCGGTGACGCCGGCGCGGTCGAGCAGTCCCTGCAGCAGTTCGATATGCTCGGGCCGCATCTCCTTGGCGATGCAGTCGGCGCCCAGGCTTTCGACCTTGCCGCGCACGAACAGCCGCGCTTCGTAGATGGAATCGCCAAGTGCGTCGCCGGCATCGCCCAGCACCACCAGATTGCCGGACTGCGCCATGAAGGCCGACATGTGGCCGATATTGCCGTGCACGACGATGTCGATGCCCTTCATCGAGATGCCGCAGCGCGACGAGGCGTTGCCCTCGATGACGAGCAGCCCGCCCTTGCCGGTGGCGCCGGCATACTGGCTGGCGTCGCCCTTGATGACGATCGAGCCCGACATCATGTTTTCGCCGACGCCAGGTCCGGCCGAGCCGTGCACGGTGATGGCAGCGCCGTCATTCATCCCGGCGCAGTAGTAGCCGACGCTGCCGCGCACATCGATGCTGACAGGCTGGTCGACGCCGACCGCAACCGAATGGCTGCCCTTCGGGTGCAGCACTTCCCACGCCGTTTCGTTGGAGCCGGGCGTCAGATTGTGAAGCGCCTGGTTGAGCTCGCGCAGCGACGACACATCAAGATCGAAGACCCGGGACGCCTGGTCTTGCGCCGCCTTCGAAAGTTTGGTTGCCGGCATGGGCTCAATGCTCCCAGAAATAGACGGTTGCGGGTTCCGGCTCCCAGACCCTCGCATTGTCTATGCCGGGCAGCTTGGTCAGCGCCCGATATTCCGAGCCAAAGGCGACATACTGGTCGGTCTCGGCCATGACGGCGGGCTTGCAGGCGATCGGATCGCGCACCACGCCGAAACCGTTCTTGGTGCCGACGACGAAGGTGAAGAAGCCGTCGAGGTCGGACAGCGTGCCTTCCAGCGCCTCGCCGAGGTTCTTGCCATGCGCCATCTGCGAGGAGAGATAGGCGGCGGCGACCTCGGTGTCGTTCTCGGTCTCGAATTTCATGCCCTCCCGCACCAGCTCACGCCGCACATTGTTGTGGTTGGACAGCGAGCCATTGTGCACCAGGCACTGGTCGGCGCCGGTCGAGAACGGATGCGCGCCCATAGTGGTGACGGCCGATTCCGTCGCCATGCGGGTATGGCCGATGCCATGCGTGCCGGTCATCGAGCGGACGTCGAAGCGGTCGACGACCGCTTCCGGCAGACCGACTTCCTTGTAGATTTCCACCGCTTCGCCGGCGCCCATGATGCGCACGTCGGGGCGGATTGACTGCAGCGCTTCGCGCGCGGCATCGACCTTGTCGGGCGCGGTTCTCAACACTGCATGGGTGGACTTCACCGCTATGCTCACCGGCGCGCCGATGGCCTTCGCGAGTTCGGCGTCGAGGCCGCGGAAATCGCGCTCGGGCTTCGCGGACTGGATGGTGATCTTGGCTTCATTCCTGGAAGGCGCGCCATAGATGGCAATGCCGGCGCTGTCGGGGCCGCGATCGCTGAGCGATATCAGCATCTGCGACAGCATCGAGCCGAGCTGCGGCTCAAGCGACTTGTCTTTCAGAAAAAGTCCGACGATTCCACACATGTCAGCCTCCCGACGTTACCACTAGACGATGATGTATCGAATGCGTCGTGCGAATTCAATCGTATGAAAAAAATATTCCTGTAGTTACGTATCCGGCTCGATGCGGCCTTGTGAACTATCGCCGCCGTCGCGGGCGCTGTGAATCCATGTGGCGGTGCGGATGCGGGCTATTCTGTAGGCATCGAGGATCGACAGCGCATAGATCAGGAAGCCGCCGGCGTGGCGGCCGACGAAGCTGGCATCGGCCGGCGCGATCTTGGCCGTCACCCAGGCGAGGATCACCATGAAGAACAGGAACTGCAGGCCGCGCACGGGCACGCCCAGAATGACGTGGCCGCTGGCCGGTAAGACGATGGCAGCGCCGAGCACCAGATACGGGTTTGTCGTTGCGGGTGCGCTCATGCGACCTGCCTTTCCTGTCGGTTGATGGCATCGCGCAGCACTGAGGCCGAGGTCAGCAGTCTCTCGACCAGCGTTGGATCCAGCCTTGCGCCGCCGAATGCGGCCTGCCGGAACACGCCGTAGCGCGCCCGCTCGGCCTCGGCCAGCAGCCAGACGATGCGCACGCCGTTCGGGGTGATCAAGAGTTCCTTGGCGCGGCCTTCGGCAAAGATGTCGAGATGGCTGGCGATCAGGTTCTGCGGAAAGCGCGCCGCCCTGAGGTCGGTTCGCAGCACGGCTTCAGCCGGAAATCCCGGAGCCTTCGGCAGCGTATGCTGAAGATGATCGAAATTGGAGAAGGTCGTCGGCGAGCCCGGCCGCATCATCATGTCGAAGGTCGCCGGCACCGCAACCGGCTCTGTGATCGTGACACTCAACCATCGCGCCGGCAGCTTTCGCGTTGCCAGCGTGTCGACGATGGTGCGCAGCTGCACGCGCTGTCCGTTCCATGTGCCGGCCCAGGTGACAACGCCGGCTGTGCCATCGGAGACATCAACGGCATCTGTGATGACGGTCCGGATGCTGGCTGCCTCGGCTGCAAGATCAGCCTTGGCCTTTTTGCGGCTGGCGCGCGTATGCCAGGCGAGGTGCAGGACGAGAGCCACGGCGACCGCCCCGGCCAGCAATGCTGTCGTCACGTCAGACACCTCGTCACGCCATGCCCGCCCAGACCGGCAGGCCCTCTCCTGTCAATAGCCCTGCGGCTTCGGCCACGGCATGGTGAACTGGTCGCCGCGGCGCACATAGCGGTAACGGTAGAAGTGGAACCACAGCGAGATCAGGAAGTAGAAGGCGACCATGGCGATCAGCTGCGTGCCGTAGCCGAGGAAGATCGCAAAGAAGGTCACCACGCAGAGGCAAAACAGCACGATCGCCGGGATCGGGTGGAACGGGTGCGTATAGCCGCGGCGGATCGTGCCCAGCGGCCACTTTTTGCGGAACATCATGATGTTTATGCTCATGAAGGTGTATTGCAGCACGCCCGACAGGATTGAGAAGGTGATCGCCTGGTTGAGGTCGGCGATGAAGGCGAAGGCGAGCGCGATCGGCAACAGGAACAGGATCGAGCGATAGGGCGTGCGGTATTTCGGGTGCACGGCCGAGAACCATGTCGGCAGATAGCGGTCGCGTCCAAGCGAGAACCACGCGCGGGCCGCATCGTTGATACAGCCATTGGCCGACGCCAGTGCCGCGAGCAGCGTGGCGACGAACAACAGGTTTTCCAGCAGCGGGCTGCCGGTCAGCTTGCCGGCGTCCCACAAGGGATAATAGGTGATACCGAGGTACTCCCAGGGCATCAGCGAGGCGCAGACATACCAGGTCATGGCGGCGGCGATCAAAAGCGTGATCATGCCGGCCATGGTGCCGTAAGGCAGCGAACGCGCCGGCGAGCGCACTTCCTCGGCGGCCTGCGTGGTGCCTTCGATGCCGAGATAGTACCAGATGCCGAACTGGAAGGCCGCGATGACGCCGATCCAGCCATAGGGCAGCGCATTGCCGGGGGTGACCAGTTCGTTGAGCTTCAGCACAGCACCCTGCGTCCAGGGGCTGACCGAGAAGAACAGGATAACGATCGAGACATAGGCTATCGCCGTGATGACGAAGTTGACGTTGAGCGTCATCAGCACGCCGCGATAGTTCAGCCATGCCAGCACGACGATGGTGGCGGCAATGAAGGAGTTGTGGGTGAGCCCTTCGACGCCGGCCTTGGCGACGATGGTGTCGCCGAGCAGGATGGCGTCCGAAACCTCCAGCATGGTGTAGGCAAAGACCAGGAACAGCGCGACGTTGAAGGCCATCAGCGGCCCGACAATGTGCTTGGCCTGCGCGTATTGGCCGCCGGCGGCGGCAACCGTCGATGTCACCTCGGAGTCGATCATGGCGACCGAAGTGTACAAGAGCCCGACCACCCAGCAGACGATCAGCGCCGCCAGTGCGCCGCCCTTGTCGGCCGAGAAATTCCAGCCGGTGAATTCGCCGACCAGCACGATGCCGACGCCAAGCGCCCAGACATGGGCCGGGCCGAGCACGCGTAGCAGTGAAACCCTGTCGCCGTGTATTGCCGGTTCAAGCGTGATCGTCATTGTTCAATCCCCACTCAGATCCGGTGTTTTTCGGAAGCGGCTTCAAGCTCGCCTTCGCGCGAGGAAGTCAGCACCTCCTCGGAATAGGTCGTGTCGATCTTGAACCAGTCGTAGAGCATCCACAGCGCAAGCACGACCGAGATGCCCCACGATGCGTAAGAGAGTGCGACCCACATGAGCGTGCTTCCCCAAAATCTCTGGCGTTACTTGTCGTCGAACTTTTCGTTGATGACGTCGCGATATTCGCGGTCGGAGGCGCGGAACAGGAAGACGAAATAGCCGATCAGCACCGCCGCCATGATGATCAGCGTCGGCCAGTCGATGATGTAGTGGAAGCGGTTCTGGATGATGTCGTGCGCGGTCTCCGGCGTATAGCCGAGCTTTTCCCAGATCGAGGCCATGGTCGGGTTCTGTCCCAACGCTTCCCAGGTTTTGGCATCGAGCGCGTCGATGGATTTCGCCGCACCCGCCAGGCCGAGTTTCAATGGCAGCCACAGCGCCACGAAAATGGCGACCACGACGACCACGATATCGAAAATCTGCCCGGCCTTGCCTTGTTCCGGCGGCGTGTAGCGCGACATGACTTCTACCCCTCAGGACGTTCTGTTTTCAGGACTTGCGGTTGCGGGCCGCGTCGGCGTTCTTGATGTCGAGACCGTAGATGAAGTCCTTGTCTTCCTTGTAGTGATTGACCATCGCCAGGATGGCGGCCGTATTGAAGATCAGCACGGCGGCGGCAGCGATAGCGACGACGATCTTGATCCCGGTGTCCGGGATGTAGGGCCATGTCATGACAAGCACGAAGAGGATCGTCGCCCAAAGGCAGATGATCAGGAGCGCGGATCCGCGCAGGTCGGAACGGTACAGCGCTTCGATGCGCTGCTGCAGGTCTGACATCGGTTTCCCCTTTTCCAGCGCCCGACCCCGAATTGGCCGCCCGCTGCCCTCTTTCAACAGAGTGAAATTTTTTTCATAAATTCGGGCCGAATCCAGCAATTGTCAAGCCGATTTTACGTTGGGTTAACCGTTTGTCCCCAGCCGCGAATTTTGCCTGACAATGAAATTATTTGCTTCCGGGTATTGCGGCATCAGGACGTTTGCGATCAATATTCGACCAAATGCTCCCGCCTCGCGCAGGGAGCCGGGAACACAATAGAATTTTCGAACGGAGGATTTGCGGATGACGGCATCCTGGAGATTTTCGACCCTGGCGGATCGCCATCGCGCGTTAGGCTCGAAGCTCGAAGACTGGAGCGGCATGGGCACCGCCTGGACCTACGACAAGGACGCCGACGAGGAATACACCGCCATCCGCACCAGGGCCGGGCTGATGGATGTGTCGGGCCTGAAGAAGGTTCACATCACCGGGCCGCACGCCTCACACCTCATCGACCTGGCAACGACGCGCGACGTGGAGAAGATCTATCCCGGCAAGTCGGCCTATGCCTGCATGCTGAACGAGGCCGGAAAATTCACCGACGACTGCATCCTCTACCGCACCGGGCCGAACGCCTGGATGGTGGTGCACGGCTCCGGCACCGGCCATGAGGAATTGCAGCGCGCTTCCGTCGGCCGCGACGTATCGCTGCGCTTCGACGACAATCTGCACGACCTGTCGCTGCAGGGACCGACCGCGGTCGACTATCTCTCAAAGCATGTGCCGGGCATTCGCGACCTCAACTATTTCCATCATATGCAGACGCAGCTGTTCGGCTTTCCCGTCATGATCTCGCGCACCGGCTATACCGGCGAGCGCGGCTACGAGATATTCTGCCGCGGCCAGGACGCCGGCACGATCTGGGACAGGATCCTCGACGAGGGCAAGAGCGCCGGCATCATTCCGTGCCGCTTCACCACGCTCGATATGCTGCGCGTCGAAAGTTATTTGCTGTTTTATCCCTATGACAACTCGCAGAAATATCCGTTCGAGAACGAAGGCCCCGGCGACACGCTGTGGGAGCTCGGCCTCGACTTCACCGTCAGCCCCGGCAAGACCGGCTTTCGCGGCGCCGAAGAGCATTACCGCCTCAAGGGCAAGGAGCGCTTCAAGATCTACGGCGTGCTGCTCGACGGCAAGCAACCCGCGGATGAGGGCGCGCCGGTCTATCGCGACGGCAAAAAGGTGGGCGTGGTCACCTGCGCCATGTATTCGCCGCTGGTCGAGAAATCGATGGGCATCGCCCGCCTCGACGTCGACTGCGCGGTCAAGGACACCAAGCTCGAGATCCGCAACAAGAGCGGTTCGATCAGGGCGACGGCGCAGCCTCTGCCCTTCGACGATCCCAAAAAGACCAAGCGCACGGCGAAAGGCTGAGGCACAATCGACAGCGAGGGGTTTCGAGGTACGAAGTAGAGAATGGCAGCCAAAACGATCATCAGCCGGCCCATTTACGGAACCCTGTCCCCGCAGCCCGGCAAGCATCATCTTTTCGTGGCGGATGCGGAAGGCGCGCTGGCGATCGTCGATATGGCAAGGACGGCGCCCCCCGGCTTCTTCGACGGCGCCGAAATCGTCTTCATTCCCGGGGCCGACGGCAAGCACGTTGCCGCTCTTGAGGCACTGAAGTCCGCGCAATTTCATGTCGCGCCAACCTTCGCCAGCCTGCTGCCCCGGCTGAAGCAGACGCTTGCCAACGCGCATATGGGCCTGCGCCTCTATCTCGCCGGCACCGAAGGGCTGATCGGCCAGGCCATGCAGGTGGCGCTCGAAGCCGGCATCGATCATACCTCCATGCAGACCGAGCATCGCGGCTCATTGGCGCGGCGCATGCAGTGCGTGCATTGCAAAGGCATCACCGAAAATGTGACGACGCAGCCGGCCACCTGCGCGCATTGCGGCCTGCTGCTTCTGGTGCGCGATCATTATTCGCGACGGCTGGCAGCATTCCAGGGCGTCTGCATAAATGCCGAGGATCGCTCGGAGATCCCTCCCATAGAGGAGGTCTTCCCATGAGCACCGGCACCACCAAGCTCGATGTCGTCGTCAGCGACGTCGTCCCGGTCAACGAACTGGTGACGCGCTTCCATTTCCGCCGCCGTGACGGTGAGCTTTTGCCGACCTTTTCCGGCGGCGCCCATGTCGTGGTCGAGATGCGCGATGGCGACCGCACAAGGCTCAATCCCTATTCGCTGATGGGATCGCCGCTCGACACCCGCGAATACACCATCTCGGTGCGCCGCGACGATGTCGGCCGCGGCGGCTCGTTGTTCATGCACCGGAGCGTCAAGCCTGGCCTGGAGATGGTCGTCAGCTGCCCCGTCAATCTGTTCTCGCTCGACCTCAGGGCAAAGAAGCATCTGATGCTTGCCGGCGGCATCGGGATCACGCCGTTCATGGCGCAGACCGCGCAGCTCGCCGGGTCCGGCGGCAATTTCGAGCTGCACTACACCTGCCGCACCGCCTCGCTCGGCACCTATGCCGATGTGCTGCAGGAGCGCTATGGCCGTCGCGTCCGGCTCTATCACGACGACCGCGACGAGCGCATCGAACTCGACCGTCTCTTGTCCTCGCAGCCGCTCGGCACCCATCTCTATGTCTGCGGCCCGGCCGGCATGATCAACTGGGTGCGCGAGCGCGCTGCGGCTCTCGGCTGGCCGGCGGAGACCGTGCACTACGAGCATTTCGCGGCACCCCAGCCCGGCCTGCCGTTCGACGTCACACTTGCCGTTAGCGGCAAGACCATCCGCGTCGGCGAGCAGCAGAGCCTGCTCGAAGCGATCGAGGCCGCCGGCGTCGATCCGCCCTATCTCTGCCGCGGCGGTGTCTGCGGCCAGTGCGAGACCAACGTCGTCTCGTATGACGGCAAGTTCATCCACAACGACCACTGGCTCAGCGAGGAAGACCATCGTTCCGGCTGCAAGATCATGCCGTGCGTGTCGCGCTTCGAAGGCAAGTCGCTGGTCCTGGAAAGATAGGAGGCCAGCTTGGGCATCACCTTTCGCAAGGAAACGTTTCGCGACGATTTCACCTTCAGGAACAGCCCGGAACACATCAGGCGGTTTCCGTTCCCGTTCCACGAAGACGCCTACATGTATGCGGTCAACATCGAGCCGCATGTGGTTGGCCCCAAGGGCAGCGTTCTGGAAAACCTGATCGACGTCGACGAGCACTATGTCGCCGAGATGCAGGACCGTGCACTGGTGCTGGCCGACGATCCGCTGCGCTGCCAGTCGCTGCCGCATATGACGCTGGCCGGCTGGGACCTGCTCGAACTTTTGATGGAGCAACAGGCACTTGGCTATCCCGAGCATTTCACCCTGACCCGCGACGGCGACCGCTGGCGCTGGATCAACCGGCCGCTCGGCATCGACGACACCTTCACCTTCGGCGACACCTCGACACTGCCTTACGGGCCGATGGAGTACATCACCCGCCAGAGCCAGGGTGATTTCTGCATTCTCGATCAGCGCGACGGCAATCTTTGGATGGACGCCGGCATGGTCACCACTCAGGCCGACTGGTCGCTCGATTTCGACATCGGCATGAATTTCTTCGAATGGCACGCGCCGGTGCCGCTGGCGCATGAGAAGGGGATTTTCGTCAGGGCGCTGAAGTTCCTCACCAACATCCAGCAGGGCAAGCCGGCGCGGCGTCTCAACTGGACGATGACCATCAACCCGCGCCTCGACACCAGTCCGGAGAATTACCACAAATGGGGCCCGGACCGCGCGACGGTGACGCCCGAAAATGTCGGCGACAAGGTGCATCTGCGCGTCGAACTGCAAAGCTTCTGGCGCCTGCCGCGCTCGAACGGCATCGTCTTCCCGATCCGCTGCTATCTGATCAAGATGGACGAACTGGTGACACAGCCGAAATGGGCAAGGCGACTGCACCGGGTGATCCGGGATTTGCCGGAAGAGCTGGCCACCTACAAGGGCCTGACGCGGTATCGGCCGACATTGGTGGAATGGCTGTCGAAGCTGGATGATGGCAGTGCGACGTCACCGGGGTTCGGGCCGGACTAAAGGCCCCCTCATCCGGCCGCTGCGCGGCCACCTTCTCCCCGAGCGGAGAAGAGATCGCCAGCGCTGACGCCAGACTCCTCTCCCCTCGGGGCAATCCGGGTGAGCGGGCTGCGGCGGTCCGACTACCCCGCGCTCTGCGGATAGCAAATAATCGACAGATACCGCATCGGAAGTTTCGTCAGTTGCTCCGGCCCGTGCGGCGCGTCGGCGTCGAAGAACAGGCTGTCGCCCGGCTTCATCGGATAGAGGTTGCTGCCGTGCCGGTACACCACCTCGCCCTCCAGCATATAGAGGAATTCCATGCCCTCATGCTGGAAGGTCGGGAACACATCCGAATCCTCGGTCAGCGTAATCAGATAGGGCTCGACGACGACGCCGCTGGTGTTGGAGCCGATATGGCCGAGCAGATTGTATTGATGGCCGGCGCGGGTGCCGCGGCGTTCGACATCTAGCCCTTCGCCGGCCTTGACGAAGACGGCGCTGCGCTCTTCCTCGAATCGGCGGAAGAAGGCGGTGACGGGAACGCCGAGCGCCCTCGACAGCGCCTGCAGTGTGGTCAGCGACGGCGAGGTGATGCCGTTCTCGATCTTCGACAGCATGCCCAGCGAAATATCGGTGGCGACGGCGAGATCGGCGACGGTGATGCCGAGCTTCTTGCGGAAGGCGCGCACCTCGCGCCCGATCGCCACCTCCAGCACTTTTTCGCGCGTGTCGCGAATGGCGTGCGGATTCTGCGTCAGCGGCGCGCGGATGGTTTTTCCGTCCACGGAGGCCTTTGCCGGTGGCTTTGCCCTTGTCGAAGCAGTCTTGGAATCGGAACTTGTCTTCGCCATCTCGCCTCCGAATCCCCATGATTATTTCACTCCAGGTGAACATATTCGGTGCCGATACAGAAACGCAACCGCGCAGCAAGCCCCTTAAGTCGAATGGTGTCCGAACAGGATTTACGCCGTCATCCGTTTTTCCGGAAATCCGCTGGGGCGAAACGCGGTTTCTCCACAAGGCCTGTTGACAGCATCCAAGAGGCAATTACTGTCCTGTGAGTGAAATTTGTTTCGTAAGAGCAATTCCAAAAATCGAATGACACCGGGAGGCCTGCCATGAAAACGCGCGTTGCCGTCATTGGAGCGGGGCCATCCGGTCTGGCCCAGCTCAGGGCCTTCAAGTCGGCTGCCGACAAGGGCGCCGAGATCCCCGAAATCGTCTGCTTCGAAAAGCAGTCGGACTGGGGCGGCCTGTGGAACTACACCTGGCGCACCGGCCTCGACGAGCATGGCGACCCCGTCCACGGCTCGATGTACCGCTACCTCTGGTCGAACGGACCGAAGGAATGCCTGGAATTCGCCGACTATACGTTCGAGGAGCATTTCGGCCGCCCGATCGGATCCTACCCGCCGCGCGCCGTTTTGTGGGATTACATCAAGGGTCGCGTCGAGAAATCAGGCCTGCGCAAATGGGTGCGCTTCAACAGCCCGGTGCGCATGGTCACCTTCTCGGACGAGAGCAGGAAATTCACTGTCACCGCGCATGACCGCACCAACGACGTCACCTACTCCGAAGAGTTCGACAATGTCGTCGTCGCTTCCGGGCATTTCTCGGTTCCCAACGTTCCCTATTTCGAAGGCTTTTCGACCTTCAACGGCCGTATCCTGCACAGCCATGATTTTCGCGACGCCATGGAGTTCAAGGGCAAGGACATACTGATCATCGGCCGCTCCTATTCTGCCGAGGACATCGGCTCGCAATGCTACAAATACGGCGCCAGATCGATCACCTCCAGCTACCGCTCCAAGCCGATGGGGTTCAAATGGCCGGAGAACTGGAAGGAAGTGCCGCTGCTGCAGAAGGTCGTCGGCAAGACGGCGCACTTCAAGGACGGCACCACAAAAGATGTCGACGCCATCATCCTGTGCACCGGCTATCTGCATTCCTTCCCGTTCCTCACGGAAGAGCTGAAGCTGAAGACCGCCAACCGCATGTGGCCGGACGGGCTCTATGAGGGCGTCGTGTGGGAGAAGAACCCGAAACTGTCCTATATCGGCATGCAGGACCAGTTCTACACTTTCAACATGTTCGACGCCCAGGCCTGGTTCGCCCGTGACGTCATCATGGGCCGCATCAAGCTGCCGTCGGGACAGGCGATGGCCGAGCACGGCGCCAAGTGGCGGGCACGCGAAGAGACGCTGGAAGACGCCGAGCAGATGATCTGGTTCCAGGGCGACTACACCAAGGAACTGATGGACCAGACCGACTATCCCGGCTTCGACGTCGAGGCGGTCAACCAGACCTTCATGGAATGGGAGCACCACAAGGCGGAAGACATTATGAGCTTTCGCGACCACGCCTACCGCTCGCTGATGACCGGCACCATGGCGCCATTGCACCATACGCCCTGGCTGCAGGCGCTGGACGACTCGATGGAAAGCTATCTCCAGGTGAAGGGCGTGGCGGCGGAATAGGTCGGCGTGATGCAAAACAATGCGCCGGCACCGGCCCAGTTTCAATTCAGAGGGTAGTCGGGAGCCGCATCGGTCTCCGTCACCTTGACCCACACCAATTCGCTATAATAGGCACCCTCCGGGCCGGTGCCGTACATAGACAGCCTGTCAGCCATCAGCAGATGTGTCATGTCGTTGAGTGCCCGGCCGGTCGGCTCCTCGGGCCAGGCGAAGACGCCGTCGGTTTTGGCGCCGAACCTCACATCGGTGCATCCGAAATCGATCTCGACCTTCCACGACAGCAACGGCCTGATATCGCTGAGCGGCGGGCGCGGCGGATCGGGCTGCTCGAAGTGATGGTCGACCGAGACTCTCGTCGGCACTGCCGGCGTGATGCCTTTGGCTTTGAAGGAGGCGATGGCGTCGTCGCCAAATCGTGCGAGCAGGCCAGCGTGCCATAACCGGTAGGTCGCGCGGAAAAAGCCGCTGACCCGGATAGATTTGCCATCGTTGTTGAAGACGTTCACAGCGGCGTAGAAACGGCGCAGTCGTGGCGCCAGCGCCCGCCAGTCGCATTCGGCCGGTGTCCCCGGCGTCGCGATGAAATCGTTAAGCAGATCGCTGCCGCGCACATTGGCGTTCAGCACCGTGCAATCCTCACCATGGATATGCCAGTGCCGCCGGAGCTCGGCTGCTGCGATGCCGGGCTTGCGCAGCTCTTCCACCGAGGCGCGAACCCGAGCAATCGCGTAGGACGTAGCCGCATCCAACGTCTCAAACCCCGAAACCACATGCTCGCCGGTTTTGGCCATGTCGAAGACGACGACAGTAAAAGGCGGTTTGCGCTGATCGGGCATTCGGCAGCAAGCTCAGGCTGGTCGAGGATGAAGCAGCTTTCCGCGCGAAAATGCGTCAAAGTCAAGAGCTGGAGCGCGGCCTGCCATTTCCAGAAGAGGCGAACTCCAGAAGAGGCGAAACCGTCTATCCGAGCCGTGCTTGAGCTTTCGCGGCTCAGGGGTCGAAGACCGACCGCGATGATGTCGATGGCAGGTTGTTGCCAGCCCGCGACAATGCCGCGACTTTGGACAGTGCGACCAACACTTCCTGGCCGAGATCGCGTGTGCCGGCCACGGGGCAGGTGATGATCATCACTTCAATCCAGCGGATAGTCGGGAGGCGCCTCCGTCTCGGTCACCTTGGCGGTTAGTATCTCGCAGTCGTTGGCCCAGTCGGGGCCATCGCCGCGCATGGCCATCATGTCGGCCATCAGCAGGAACTGCATGGTTCTGAGCGCCCAGTCGGTGGGCTCTTGCGGCCAGGCGAAGATTCCGGCGGCGTCGCCGCCGAACTTCACGTCATGGCAGACAAAACCGACCTCGACCTTCCAGGATCGCAGCGTCACGCCTGGCGGCGGGTAGGGCGGGTCGGGAAGCTCGAAGTAATTGGCGACCATGAGCTTCGTCGGCTCCGCCGGCTCGATCCCCTTGGCCTTGAAGGCGGCAATGGCGTCGTCGCCAAAGCGCTCGAGGAGGCCGTCTCGCGTCAGCCTGTAGGTCGAGCGAAAGAAGCCGCCCGCCCAGACGGATTCGTTGTTGCCGTTGGAGATCAGCAGCGAGGCGCGGAAGCGGCGCAGCCTTGGCGCGAGAACTTGCCAGTTGCATTCGGCCGGCATCGACGGCGTCGCAATGAAATCGTCGAGTAGATCGCTGCCGCGCCCTCCGGCGTTCAGCACCGAACAGTCTTCGCCATAGAGGTGCCAGAGCTGGCGAAGCTCAGCAGTGGCGATGCCGGGCTTGCGCAACTCCTCCACCGAGGCGCGAACCCGCGCAATGGCGTAGGACGTCGCCGCCTCCAGCGTCTCAAACCCCGAAACTACGTGCTCCCCGTCCGGCTCGCCGGTCTTGGCCATGTCGAAGACGAGTACGGCAAAAGGCGGTTCGCCGGGATTGGACATTCAACAATTATCCTAGTCTTGCCCGCGCCTTCGCCGTCCAGGCATTGAACAGCCGGTCTGCGACGATGCCGATGAAAGCGATGGCGAGACCCGCGACAATGCCGCGTCCGGAATCGGCCTTGGACAGCGCGATGAAGACTTCCTGGCCGAGGTCGCGTGTGCCGACCATGGCGCAGATGATGATCATCGCCAGCGCCATCAGGATCGTCTGGTTGACGCCCAGCATGATTTCGGGAAGCGCCAGTGGCAATTGTACCCGAAAGAAGGTCTGGCGCGGCGTGCAGCCGGAAACCTTCGCCGCCTCGATCAGCGCCGGTGGCACTTGCCGGATGCCGTGATTGGTGTAGCGGATCGCCGGCACCACGGCGAAGGCGACCGTGGCGATCATGGCGGTGACGTCGCCGACCCGGAACAGCATCACCACAGGAATGATGAAGCAGAAGGACGGCAGCACCTGCAGCGTGTCGATGATGGGCGTGACGATCTTTTCGAAGCGGTCGCTGCGCGCGGCCATCAGGCCAATCGGGATGCCGATCAGGCAAGCGATGAAGGCCGAGATGCCGCAGAGATAAACCGTCGCCATGGTCTTTTCCCACAGGCCGGTGACGGCGCAGAAGGCGGTCAGCGCGGCGACGAAGGCGGCGAGACGCAGGCCACCGAACTGGTAGCCGGCGAGGCCGAGCAGGGCCACCGCGCCGAGCCACGGAAAGCCTTCGCAGAAGGCGCGCAGCGGGTTCAGTACATTGAGGATGAGCGCCACGCGAAACGCTTCGATCACGTCGAAGAAGTTGATCGTCACCCAGCTCACCGCCGCCTTCCACAGTGGCGCAGTGGTGAAGGTGATCGCCTTCGGCACCGCCGCGAAGGCCGGTACGAACAGGCCGAGCAGCGTCGTCACGACCAGGATGGCGATGGCCTGCGACAGATTGGGATAGCGCCGCCAAACGCTCTGGTTCGCCTGCCGTTGAACGTGGCCTTTTGCCTGCTTATGCGCGATCGCCTGGCTGAGCCGGTCGAGCGCGATGGCGAGCGCCACAATGGCGAGCCCGGCTTCCATCGCTTCGCCGACCTTCAGCGCACGCAGCGCCAGCAGCACGTCGTAGCCGAGGCCGCCGGCGCCGATCATCGAGGCGATGATCACCATGTTCAGCGCCAGCATGATCACCTGGTTGACGCCGATCATCAGTGTCGGCCGCGCCGACGGCAGCAGCACGCGCCACAATTTCTGCCGCGCCGTGCAGCCGGCCATCTCTGAGAAATCGTCGATCTCTGACGGCACCCGCGACAGGCCGAGCATCGTCGCCCGCACCATCGGCGGCGTGGCGAAGATGGCGGTGGCGATCATCGCCGAGACCGGGCTGTTGCCGAACAGGAGCAGCATCGGGATGAGATAGGCGAAGGTCGGGATGGTCTGCATCAAATCGAGGGCAGGTGAGATGATCAGCCGCTCGGCCCATGGCTTGCGCCACGCCCAGATGCCGGCGAACAGGCCGGTGACGATGCAGAACGGCACCGCGATGGAAATCAGTGCCAGTGTCAGCATGGCGCTGGTCCATTGGCCGAACAGCGCGGTGTAGAGGAAGCAGCCGCCGACCAGCATGCCGAGTTTTCTACCGCCCACGGCGTGCCCGGCGATGAAGGCGGCTACGCAGACGCCGATCCAGGACAGGCGCGGCAGGAAATAGGCATCGGCGCCGTGACCAATCTTGAAATTCTTGGCCAGCAGGTCGAGCGCGAAATCGAGGGGAACGCCGAGCACCGCGGTGATCGAGCGGGTCAGCCAGGACAAGTTCGGCTTGATCCAGCGCATCAGCGCACTGACCCAGTCGGCGACGGGAACGACCGCATCGGCCGGATAGTTGATGGCCCAGGGCAGTCTGTCCTGCAGCAGAAACACCACCAGCACGGCGGCCAGCGCCAGCGCCCAGACCAGCAGCCAGCGCTGAACCGGTGGCCTCGTTTGGCTGGCGCTTGCCGTCACCGTCATGCGCCGGCTCTCGTATGCTCGATACCGGCCAGCAACTCGATCACCGATTGCGGCGTCACCTCGCCGATCGGCCTGCCGCTGCCGTTGACCACGGCGAAGGGCTTACCCGACGCGACAATGCTGGCCGAGAAGCTGGCGATCTTGGCGTCGGGCAAAACCGTGCCGCCATGCTCGGCGCCATCGCAGGCACGCATCAGGCTGCGCGCCGAAATCACCTTGGCGCGGTCGACATCGCGGGTGAATTCGGCGACATAGTCGGTCGCCGGGTTGACAACCAGCTGTTCCGGCGTGCCGGTCTGGATGACCTCTCCATCCTTCATGATGGCGATGCGGTCGGCAAGCCTTATCGCCTCGTCGAAATCATGGGTGATGAAGACGATGGTCTTGTGCAGCATGGTCTGCAGCCGCATCAGTTCGTCCTGCATCTCGCGGCGGATCAGCGGGTCGAGCGCCGAGAACGGCTCGTCGAGGAACCAGATCTCCGGCTTGGTCGCGAGGCTGCGGGCAATGCCGACGCGCTGCTGCTGGCCGCCGGAGAGTTCGCGCGGATAGAAATGCTCGCGGCCGCGTAAGCCCACGAGATCGATCACCTCCCGCGCTCTCGTTTCGCGCGTCGGTCGGTCCTGGCCCTGGATGCTCAGGGGAAAGGCAATGTTGTCGAGCACGTTAAGATGCGGCAGCAGCGCAAAATTCTGGAACACCATACCCATGCGATGACGCCGCAGTTCGATCAGCGCCGCATCGGAAATCTTGAGCAGGTCGTTGCCTTCGAATTCGACCTTGCCGTGGGTCGGCTCGACCAGCCGCGACATGCAGCGCACCAGCGTCGACTTGCCGGAGCCGGACAGCCCCATGATGATGAAGATCTCGCCCTGGCGTATTTCGAGATCGACGGCGCGCACCGCACCCACCAGTCCGGCGGCAGCGACATCGTCGATGCTGGCCTTGCCGTTACGCTCGCGGATGAAGCTGGCCGCGTTCGATCCGAACAGTTTCCAGACATTACGGCAGGCAAGCTTTATCGGCCGCGCATCCTCCGGCGTGCCAGCCGCCTGCGGTTCAGTCGCTTCCGTCATCCAATGGTCCTTCTGGAAAATGGAGATAAGACCCGGCCGCCAGGGCCGGGTCTGGCTTCCAGTCAGGCGATCACTGCGCCCAGGCTTTCCAGTCGGCTTCATGAGCGGCGATCCAGGCGGCGGCGACATCTTCGGGCGTCTTGCCGCCGAGGTCGATCTCGCCGCTCATCTTGTTGAGCTCATCGGTGTCGATGGTGTACGCCTTGGCCACCTTGTAGGCGACCGGCCATTTGTCCTTCATGCCGGACCAGGAGTATTTCCAGATTTCGCCATGCGGTTTGCCGCAATCATATTTGGCATCCGGGTTGGTGCCCCATTTCGGGTCGGTGTAGCACTCGGGCGTATACTCCGGGAATTCGACCCACTCGCCCTTGTACTTGGCCGGCGCCCAATGCGGAGAATAGATCCACAGCATGATCGGCGCCTTGCGCTGATAGGCCGAGTCCAACTCGGCGAACATCGCCGCGTCGGTGCCGGCATGGATGACGGTGAAGGGCAGCTTCAGCGCCTCGACGCGCTCGTCGTCAAAGCCTTCCCAGGTTACCGGGCCGCCGAGATAGCGGCCCTTCGGCGCCGTCTCCGCCGTCGAGAAAGCCTCGGCGCATTTCGGGTCCTTCAGCGCCTCCCAATTGGGCAGGCCGGGGCATTTCTCCTTCATATATTCGGGAAACCACCACTCCTCCTTGGCCTTCGGCCCGAGCTTACCCAGCCGCTCGGTCTGGCCGGTGGCGTCTGAAGCCTTCATCGCCTCGCCGGCCGTCGTGTCCCAGAACTCCAGGCCGACATCGAGGTCGCCATTGGTGAGACCGGTGGTCAGGCTGGAGAGGTAGTCGGCGGTCGGATATTCGACGGTGTAGCCGAGCTTTTCGAGGATACCGCCAAGGATCTTGGCGTTGAGATTGACGCTGGTCCAGTCGAACAGCGCGATCTTGATCGGGTCGTTGGATTCGGGTGCTGCTGCGTGGACCGGTGATGTAAGCGCACTTGCGGTGGCAAGCGCCAAGGCTCCCATTGATAGGTTCGAAATCACACTGCGAAATGACATGCTTGTTCTCCTGTCAAACCATGTGGAAATTTCTTGATCGTTCCCTTCTTGCGTCTTTTCTTGATTGTGTTGGAAAGGCGGGTCGTTGCGCAAGTTCGTTCGCACCATGCCATTGCCGCGGCCGCAACTTGCGCAGGCGAAATGGTTGCTCGACTCGGTGTTTATGTGATGCCGGGCGGGCCCGCGTCATGGCATCGGATGGATTGCTGCGTGAGCAATCGTCAACAGATCGATCGCCGCTCCAGCGGCGCTCTCAGACGTGCGAGCCATCAAGGTCCCATGGTCTCGGCCGGCGAGCCCCATCCCCGCCAAGGCCGTTTCATGAGATGAAATTATATATACCAACGTTCATGCGGCGCAACGGCTGATGCCCTGTGCACTGCGGAATTTCAGACTGGTCGATTGCCAACCGCTGGAGCGGACTTCACGACATGATCAGGCCGCCATCGACATTGATGGTCTGGCCGGTGATGTAGGCGGCGTCGTCGCTGGCGAGAAAGCTGACCAGGCCGGACACGTCCTCGCCGCTGCCGGCGCGCCCCATCGGGATGTTCTTCACCCATTCGGCCATCAGCTCGCCGGGCTTGTAGTCACCCATCAGCTTGCCCCAGGCGGCGTCGTTGTAAGCCCACATGTCAGTGTCGATAATGCCGGGGCAAATCGCGTTGACGGTGATCTTTTCCTTGGCGACTTCCTTGGCCAGGCTCTGGGTGATGCCGACGACGCCGAACTTCGACGCCGCATAATGCGGCGTGTAGATGAAACCCTGCCGCGCCTGGCCCGATGCCGTGTTGATCAGCCGGCCGCCATCGCCATGCTTGCGGATGCGGGCGATCGCTTCCTGACAGCACAGGAACACGCCCTTGGTGTTGACCGCCATCACCTTGTCCCACTCGGCCTCGGTCATCGCCTCGATCCGGGCGATGGTGATGACGCCGGCATTCTGCACCGAAATGTCGACACGGCCGAATTCCTTCTCGGCGAGATCGTAAAGCGCTGTAACCTCATCCTTCCTGGTCACGTCCATGCGCATCGACGCGACCTTGGCGCCCGCTGCTTTCAGGCCGGCGGCGACGTCCTCGACGCGGGCATCGATGGCGCTGACCACGATCGCGGCACCTTCCTCGGCGAAGCGCTTCGCCATCGCCGCGCCGATGCCACCGCTCGCGCCGGTGATGACCGCAGTCTTGCCTTCAAAACGCTTCTGCATCTTTTCTCCTTACCAGCAGACAAAACCGCCATCGACGATCAGGTCGATGCCGGTGACGTAACTCGCGGCGCGGCTGGCCAGGAACACGGTCGGGCCGACCATCTCTTCCGGCGTCGCCATGCGCCCCATGGGCGTGTCGCGTTCGAAGATCTTGATCTGTTCGGCGACCTCCGGCCGCTTGTTCATCGGCGTCAGCGTGTAGCCTGGGCTCACCACATTGACGCGCAGGCCGCGATCGGCCCATTCCATGGCGAGGCTTTTCGACATGTGGATGACCGCCGCCTTCGACGAATTGTAATGCGCCTGGGTCAGGCCGCGATTGACGATCGAACCCGACATGGAGGCGATGTTGATGATCGAGCCCTTGCGCCGCGTCAGCATTGCGCGCGCTTCGGCCTGGCAGGACAGGAACACGCCGCTGACATTCACGTCGTAGATTTTCTGCCACTTCTCCAGCGACAGCGTCTCGGCGGCCTCGGCTCCTGCAATGCCGGCATTGTTGACGGCGATGGTCAGCGCGCCGAGCTCCTTTTCCGTGCGCTCGACTGCGGTCGCCAGGTCGGCCTCCGACGTCACCGTGCCGGTCAGCACCACCGCCTTGCGCCCAAGTGCCGAAATCTTGTGCGCCGTCTCGTCCAGCCCGCCCTTGGAGGTGTGGCCGAAACAGACGACATCGGCGCCGGCTTCGGCGAGCCCGATGGCAATGGCCTGGCCAATGCCGCTGCCGGCGCCTGTTACCAGCGCTACGTCGCCGCTGAGATCGAATAGTTTCATGTTGTTCCCCCTCCTGAAATGAAGGGGCGCCAGTCTTTGCTGGCGCCCCGCGCGGTCCGGTCCTTGGGAGGATACCACCTGCTGCGCTTTGTTCCGACTCCTGTCCTCAGCTCGTGGCGAGTTCCATCACCGCGACATTGCTCGCCTCGCTGCGGTCGAGAATGCCGCGCTGGCGGCCGCGGCTCAGCACCAGCACCCGGTGCGACAGCCCCAGCACCTCCTCGAGGTCGGAGCTGACCACCACCACCGCCATACCGGAGCGGGCGAGGTCGGCGATCACGTCGTAGATAGCCGCACGCGCGCCGACATCGATGCCGCGCGTCGGTTCATCGAGAATGAACACTTTTGGCGGCCGCGACACCCATTTGGCAATGATCACCTTCTGCTGGTTGCCGCCGGAAAGCTTGCTGACCGCCTGGCCAGGTTTGCCCTTGACCCCGAGCCTTGCGATGCCGGCCTCGGCGAATTTCTGCACCGCTTTCGGGAACACCCAGCCCTTCGGCGCGACATGGTCGAAATTGCCTAACGCCAGATTCTCGCCGATTGTCTGGTCGAGCACGACGCCTTGCGCCTTGCGGTCTTCCGGCACCAGCACGACGCCGGCCTTGATCGCCGCCGCCGGCCCGCTGAGATGCACCGGTTCGCCGGCAACACGCACCGAGCCGGACGAGATCGGATCGGCGCCGGCGATCGCCCGCACCAGTTCTGTGCGGCCGGCGCCGATCAACCCGGCAATGCCGAGAATCTCGCCTGCTTTGACCGAGAAGGAGACGTTGTTGAAACTCTTCTCCGGCGAAGACAGGTTCTCGACCTCGAGCAGTGTTTCCTCGCGCGGCGGCGTCAGATGCGGGAACATCCGCTCGACCGAGCGGCCGACCATCTGCTCGACCACTGTGCGCACGGGAATATCGGCGCGCTCGTGGCGGGCGACGATGCGTCCGTCGCGCATCACCACCACGCGGTCGGCAATCTGCGCGATCTCGTCGAGACGATGGCTGATATAGATGAAGGACATGCCTTCCGCCTTGAGCTTGCGGATCTGCTGGAACAAAAGCTCCGTTTCCTCGCCGCCAAGCGCTGCGGTCGGTTCGTCGAAGATCAGCAATTCGGCATTCAGCGTCAGCGCCTTGGCGATCTCGACCTGCTGCTGGGCGGCGATGCGCAGCGTGCCCACCTTGCGCTCGGGCGAGACGTCGAGGCCAAGCCGCTTCAACTGCGCCGAGGCCTTGGCGTTCATCTCCGCGCGGTCGATGCGGCCGCCGCGCATCGGCAGGCGCCCGACATAGACATTTTCCGCCACCGACAGGTCCGGCAGCAGCTTCAGTTCCTGATGGATCATGCCCACACCGGCATCGATTGCCGCGGCAGGCGAGGCGGGGGAATAGGGCTTCCCCCGCCAGATGATGGTGCCCGCGTCGGGCCGGGTCGAGCCGGCGATGATATTGGACACCGTCGACTTGCCGGCGCCGTTTTCGCCGAGCAGCGCCACAACCTCGCCCGGCCGCACCTCAAAGCTTGCATCGGCCAGGACCTGGACCGGTCCGTAGCTCTTGCAAAGGCCGTTGACGAAGAGCCCGTTGTGCGGGCTTTCGCTGTGGCGAGGATCAGGAGACATCGTGGTGCTCTCTTAAGCGGTGCCGGTCGTTACGGATGCTTGGCGATGAACTGCTCGACATTGTCCTTGGTGGTCAGCGTCGCATCCTGCAGCTGCTCGGCCGGAACGCTTTCGCCGGCCACCAGCTTGATCGCCGCATCGACGGCGAGACGGCCCATGCCTTGCGTCTGCTGCGTCGCGGTGACGTCGAACACGCCGTCCTTCAGCGCCTTGAGCGCGGCCACGTCGCCATCGAAGCCGGCAACCCAGACCTTGTGGCCGGGATTGGCGACCTTGACCGCCTGCGCCGCACCCAGCGCCAGCGCATCGGCCTGGCCGATGACAATGGAGACGTCGGGATGCGACTGCAGCAGGTCCTGCGTCAGCTTGAAGCCTTCGTCCTGGTGCCAGCCTTCGCTCCACAATTCGCCGACCACCTTGATATCGGGATAGGCCTTGAGCGCTTCGCCGCAGCCCTTCGAGCGATCCACTTCCGGCGTGGTGCCCTTCTGGCCGTGGATGATGATCAGTTCGCCTTTGCCGCCGGCCTGCTTGGCGATGTAGTCGCACACCGCCTGCGCCGAGGCGACGCTGTTGGTGGCGATGAAGGTGTCGCCGGGCGCGCCGTCGGCGTTGCGGTCGACATTGACGACCGGGATGCCGGCAGCCTTGGCGGTCTTGGTCGGCACGGTGGCGGCTGTGGCGCCGGCCGGAATGTAGATCAGCGCGTCGATGTTCTGCGTGATCAAATCCTGTACCTGGCTGACCTGCGTTGCCGAATCGCCCTTGGCGTCGACGGTGACGATCTCGATGCCCTTTTCCTTGCCGTAGGCTTCGACCGACTGCTTGATCTGGTTGAAGAAGTCGGCCTGCAAATTGGCCACGGCGAGGCCAAGCTTCTTGGCCTCCTTGGCCGAGGCCATGTCGGTCAGCCCGAGCAGCGGAATGATGGCGGCCGCGGCAAGCAGCAATGAACGTTTGGTCAGCATGTGTTTCCTCCGTTGATAGTCAAACTGTCCCGCCAGCGCATCGCGCCCCTTGGAACATCCCAGTTTCGGATCGACCGATCCGTCTATCGCCCGGACGTTCCGGGCGAATTCTCAATTGTGCCCCGCTCTCTATCGCGCCCTGCGCCGCCAGGTGTCGCTGGCGACGGCCAGCGCGATCACCACGCCGATCACCACCTGCTGGATGAAGGGCGAGACGCCGAGCAGATTGAGGCCGTTGCGCAGCACGCCGATGATGAGCACGCCTACCGCTGTGCCGCCGATCGAACCGACGCCGCCCGAGAGGCTGGCGCCGCCGATCACCACCGCCGCGATGGTGTCGAGTTCATAGCCCAGGCCGGAACTCGGCTGCACCGAATCCAGCCGCGCGGCGAGCACGATGCCGGCCAGTCCGGCCAGTACGCCGCAGATCGTGTAGACCCAGTTGGTCAGTGACTTCACCGGAATGCCGGAGAGCCGCGCCACCTCGGCGCTGCCGCCGATGGCGTAAAGGCTGCGGCCGGTGGCGCGGTAGTTGAGGAAGATGGCGAAGACGATCGCCAGCACCATCATCACCCCGACTGTGACCGACAGGAAGCCGAAATGGCGGATGATTGACAGGCTGGTGAACCAGTCGGGAAAGCCGACGATCTGCGAGCCGTCGGTGATCATGTTGGCAAGGCCGCGCGCCACCGACATCATCGCCAGCGTCGCGATGAAGGGCGGCAGCCGGGTGACGGTCACCAGCAGGCCGGACACCAGTCCGCAAAGGCCGGCGACGACCAGTGCTGCAACGACGCCGGCCGCAAGGCCGAGATTGAGATAGTCGGGGTGGGCGACGAAGCCCATCACCATGGCGGCCAGCGCCAGCACCGAGCCGACCGAGAGATCGATGCCGCCGATCAGGATCACCAGCGTCATGCCGATTGCCATGATGCCGAGCACGGTGATCTGGTCGAGTACGTTGAGGATGTTGCGCATGGTGAGGAACGTGTCGGTGGTCAACGTCAGCGCCAGGCAAAGCAGCAGCAGCCCGATCAGCGGCCCCATGGTTCCGGCAAACAGCGCCGAAAGCTTCGCGGCCGTCGCACCTTGAGTGCCGGGCGCGGCTTTCAACTCGCCAGCCTTCGACTCGCTTGCATCATTACTCACGGCCACTTCGTCTCCTCCGTCAGCGAAACGGCGATGGCCTGCCGTCCGCTCTTGTTCACCAGGCACCTCCCTGTGAACAATTTATCTTTGATATGCAATTTTGTTCAGCTAAACTGTTCATTAGAAAATTGTCAAGAGCCGTTGCGCCATTCGGCGGTTGTTTGCGCCACCGGGCGGTTTGTCCTAGGGAAGGCCAGGGGGCGGCGCTTGCGGAAAGATTTCCGAAATTTGCCGCGGGAGGGCAAAAGATGGCGACCGTCGAAAACGAGAAGGCCTCGCGCTTCCCCGATGCCGAGCTCAAGGCCCGGGCCGCCTGGCATTACTATGTCGAAGGTCTGACGCAAGAGCGCATTTCCGAGATCCTCGGCGTCGGCCGCATCAAGGTGCACCGCATTCTCTCCGCTGCGCGAGAGGAGGGCATCGTGCAGTTCCGCATTCGCGACAGTGTCGTCGAATGCGTGCAGCTCGAGGAGAGCCTGAAGCAGCGTTTCGGGCTCAGCCAGGCGGTCGTGGTGCCATCAGCCGCTGATCGCAGCAACGCGCCGCTGATGATCGGCCACGCGGCTGCCGCCTATCTCGCCGACAATGTGAATGCCGGCGACGTCATTGCGCTGGGCTGGGGCCGCACGCTGAAATTCGCCATCAACGAATTGCCGAGGCGGCCGATCGCCAGGACGACGGTCGTCTCGATGCTCGGCGGCCTCACCCACGCGCAGCCGCTCAACCCGACCGAAAGCGCCTGGGAGTTCGCCGAAAAGATCGGCGCTGAATGTTTCCTGCTGCCGGTGCCGGTCTATGCCGACAAGCCGGAACAGCGCGATGCCTTCATGAGCCAGCGCAGCGTCCAGGATGTCGTCTTCCGCGCGCGCCGCGCCAACATCGCCGTGCTCAGCGTCGGCTCGTTTTCCAAGGACAGCCCGATCGCCAATTACGGCTTCATCAAGCCGAGCGAACTTGAGGAACTGCAGGCCGCCGGCGCGGTCGGAGACCTCTTGTGCCATTTCATCGACGCCGAGGGCCACCCGGTCGACCATGAGGTCAACCGCCGCGTCTGCGCCTATCCGCTGCAGGATTTGTCCGATATTCCGAGCATCATACTGGTTTCAGGTGGTCAGGAGAAGGTCGCTGTGATGCGCGCGGCGCTGGCCAACACCAGGATTTCGGTGCTGATCACCGATGAGGATGCGGCCAAAGGCCTGCTCAATCGTTGAGCGCTGTCCGGCGTCGGTCAGAATTCGCAGGGCTCCGGACGACTGTCGTCCGACCAGTCGGCCAGTGCGATCGGCACGAATTTTCCCGCGACCGGTTTGCCGTCGTCCAGGTCCTTTGAGGCAACGCCTCTGCCGGTGAGAAAATTGATGTCGCAACCGCCCAGCGTCGTCTCGACCGAGCCGTCGGCTTTCTGAACATTCCAGTCCCAGTCGCGACTGTAGCCGGCGACAAGGAATTTACCGCCGCGCCAGACGATGGTCAGCGTTGTATCCCATGATTTGTTGGCGCCGCAGCCGAAGCACGAGGTGACGACAAGCGATCCCTTGCCCTTGCTTTCGAGCCCGAGAATACGGTCCTGCGTCAGCGCCTTTTTGACAAAGTCAGGCTTGCGCGAAGGATCGAGCTTTCCTTCGCCGGCAGCCAGATAGATCGAGAGATCCGCCAGCCCGGTGTCGGAATCCGCCGCGATCGCGGCCCGATCCATCCTGCCGTCATTGTCCATGTCGAGCGTGACCTCGAAGGGCGGCTCGTCCTGCGCACGCGCCGTCATCGGAGCTGCCGCAAGCGCGACAATCCAGGGCAGGGCGGCAAGGTGAAATACTGCTTTCATGAGCCCGATGAGTCTAGCATTGGCCGGGCAGGACGCAAAATCGGCAAGCTGGGCAGGTTGGGCATGGGAGCCTCACGCAGGCAAGCTGCGCTTGAACTCAGATCGCACCGAGCCGCGCGTGGATGTCGCGTGTCGCGTGATAGAGGTCGCGGTAGATCGCCTTGCGCGCCCGGTAAGCCGGCACCAGCGTCATATCCGGATCGACACGCCTGGCCGGCGCCGCCGCCATTGCCTTGGCGGCGTCTTCCGCCGAGGCGAACCAGCCGATCGCCGAAGCAGCCAGCATGGCCGCGCCAAGGGCCGCCGCCTCGTTGACCGGCGACACGAACAGCGGCCGCTCCAGCACGCTGGCCATGATCTTCATCAGCAGCGCCGAATTGGTGCCGCCGCCGGCGGAAATCATCTCTCCCGACTTGCCGCCGCTTTCGGCCTCCATCGCCTCGCTGGCGATGGCCTGCTCCAAAGCGATGCCTTCCAGCGTGGCGCGGAAGAGATGCCTGGGCTCATGGTCGAGCGACAGGCCAACAACGGCGCCGCGCGCCGCGCCATCCCAATAGGGGCTCATGACGCCGGCCCAATAGGGCATGACCAAAAGACCGTCGCCGCCGGCCGCAACATCGACCGCACCCTTCTCCAGTTCTGCCGCGGAAGACGCGCCGGTGGTGCGCACGATCCAGTCGACCAGTTGCATGCCCGAGCGCAGCACGGTTTCCAGCATGAAGCCGGAGCCGGTCGGCGAGACCAGCGTGCGAAACGCATCCGAAGTGGTGACCGTGCCGGAATAGCAGCCGCTGACGACGCCGGAGCCGAGCGAGAGATAGCTCCTGCCGGCACCATAGACGCCCATGCCGAGACCCATGGCCTGGCCATCGCCGGCGCCGGCGACAATTGGCGTGCCCGCTTTGAGGCCAGTCAGCTGGGCAATGCTTTCGGCAAGGCCGCCGCAGATTTCGCCTGGGCCGATCAGCGCCGGCAACTGCCGTGGCTGCAACCCTGCAGCCGAGACAAGCTCAGGGTGCCATTCGCCTGTCGTGACATCGAGCAAGCCGAGCGGGTCGGCACTTGCCGTGCTGGTTACCAGCCGTGCGGTCAGCCGGTGAACGAAGAAGCCATGAACATCGACCAGGGCGGCGGCGTTGGCCAGCACCTGCGGCTGGTGTTCCGCCAGCCAGGCGATGGCATAGAGCGCCGGCGTCGGATCCGGCGGCTTGCCGCTCCAGTCGCGGATCGTCTCGCGGCCAAGCTCGGCCGACAGCCTGGCGACTTGAGGCCGGGCGCGCTCGTCAAGCCACAGGATCGCCGGGATGAGCGGCGTGCCGGCCTGATCGATCAGGGTGAAGGTCTCGCGCTGATGGGCTATGGCAATTGCCGCCACGCGCGCGGCGCCGACCTTGTCGGCAACCTGCTTCAGCGCACTGATAAGGGCTGCCCACCAATGTTCGGCATCCTGCTCGAAATGGCCGGGCTTAGGATTGGCCAGCGGATAGGCCTCGCGCGCCTGGAACAGCTCCGCGCCGTCGCCGGTGAAGGCGATCGCCTTCACCGCCGTCGTCGAGGCATCGATCCCGATAACGACATCGTCCATCACAGGGAGATCCCGAAGGTTCAGGCGGCGTTGGTCACAAACTGTCCATCCGACTGGTCTAGACGGCGGCGGATCTGCGTTATCACCATCGAATCGTCGGGTACACAATTTTCATAGGTAAGGAAGTCGCCGGTCTTGACCGGCTTGACCACCTTGGCGCGTTCGGCAATCCCGAGCGGCAGCGCGCCCTTGGCGCGGGCGTCCTCCCAGGTCATGGCGAAGCCGCGATAGTCGTTCTCGCCGATCATGCCGAGCGATTGGCCCGCGCCGAGATCGCTCTTGGCCACCGCCACCGCTTCGGCGACCGGATGGTCGAGGGGCTCCATGTCGGCGCGTTTGTAGACAACGGCGCGCGCCGCCGACAGTGGCACTTCAAGGCTTGTCAGGTGATAGGGACGGTAGATCGTGAAATAGGGGCCCTTGCCGACCTTGAGGTCGACCATGCGCTCCAGCACGCGCGGATGCCTCGTTTCGATGATGCAGAACACGCCGGGCGCCACGCCCTTGCCGATAGAATAGTCCACCACGCCCTTGCGGTGCAGCACGCCGCCATCCTCGCGCGGGCAAAGCACGCTGGCCAGTTCCTCCAGCGTCGCCGTCGGGCCGTGCATGCCCGGCACGTCGGGCACCAGCCCGGTGGCGTTGGCGATAGCCACCATCTCGATCGCCGTCTTGGAACCGTCGACGAACTCGACCAGCATGCGCGCATTCATGTTGCGCTCGGCCGCTTCCTTCTCGTAGTCGGCGGGCATGGCGTCGATCTTGAGCGGGTTGTTTTTGCCCTTGCCGGCGGCGATGATGTTGAAGCCGAGGCTCTTGGCGAAGCCGATGATCTCCAGCGTGCAGGCGGGTTCGTCGCCGGCCGCACCGGTGTAGACCACGCCGGCCTTGCGCGCTTCCTCCTTGAGGAAGCGGCCGATCGTAATGTCCGCCTCGACATTGAGCATAACGATGTGCTTGCCGTTCTTCATCACTTCGAGCGCAAACAGCGTGCCGATGTTGGGATTGCCTGTCGCGTCGATGATGACATCAATGCGGCCGGCCGCGGCCAGCGCATGCAGATCTTCGGTGACAGCGATCTTGCCGGCCTCGATGGCGCGGTCGATGGCAGAGGCGTTCGCAGCCTGGACGATGTCGGAGCGGTCATGGCCGGCGAGCAGTGCGGCATCGATCGCCGCTTGCGGCCGCACCTCGGAAATGGCACCGATCCGCATGCCCGGCATCAGCGCCACCTGGACGACGATGTCGGTGCCCATCTGCCCGGCGCCGGCGAGTCCGATGGTGATGGGCCCTTGGGCTTCAGCGCGCTGCAGAAGTTCCGCTGCAAATTGCGGATGGGCCATATCGCTTCCTCCAGTCACGACGCGCCGCAGCGTCAAATCATCATTTTGAACATTCCTATTTCCATCTGAAAAATATTTCAACCCACAAATCGGAGAATGGCTGCAGGACCAAATCTCCCACGGAGGATTCGTGGGGTGACAGCTTCATGCTGCGCTTGATCTCAGCCGATCTCTAGGAAAGGCTTGCCGAGCAGGTCGGGCACGACATCGATGCCGAGGCCGGGCCCGTCGGGAATGCCCATGTGGCTGCCGGTGACCGGTGGGGCGTTGGAGGCCGTGCGCACCGTCACCCACTCATGGAAGGCGATGGCGTGCAGCCGGCGTTCTTCCGGCGTCGACAGCGACAGATGCGCCATCGCCGCCGTGTCGATCTCGGCGCCGCCCGTATCCTCGACGGTGATCATGAAACCGAGATCGACGGCGACGTCGCGGATTTGCCTTGTCCTGGTTACGCCGCCCAGCCGCGAAATCTTCAGCGTCAGCCCATCGGCGGCGCCGAGGCGATGGATTTCCAGCATCGCCTCGAGCGAGATGACGCTCTCGTCCAGCACCATCGGCTTGTCGAGCATGCGGCGCACCGACATGTTCTCCTCGATCGTCGTGCAGGGCTGCTCGAACGTGTAGTCGATGCCGCGCGTGGCATCGGCGAACTGCCGCGCCTGGTAGGGTGTCCAGCCGGCATTGGCGTCGCAGAAAATCACCGTGCCTTTCGGCACGGCCGAAGCGACTGCGCTCACCCGGTCGATGTCGTCATGCACATTGCCGCCCACCTTGACCTGCAGCCGCCGGCAGCCTTCCGCGATGATCCTTTTGGCCAGTGCCGCCATCTGGTCGAGCGTGCCGTGGGTGACGACGCGGTAGGTCTCCGCCATGTCGCTCTCGCGGCCGCCAAGCATGGTCACCAGCGGCACGTCGGCGGCCCGGGCCGCCAGATCCCAGCAGGCCATGTCGAGCGCCGACTTGATGTAGGGATGGCCCTTGAACACCGTATCCATCAATCGGCCGATGCCGGCGAGGCCACGCGGGTCCTGGCCGATCAGGTGCGGCGCGATCTCGACCACGCCCGCGCGCGTTCCCGCCGGAAAGGCGGCCGAATAGAAATTGCCGAGCGGCGCCATCTCGCCCCAGCCGGTTACGCCGCTGTCGGAGGTGATTGCGACGATCACCGCATCGAAGCAGTCTGCAACCCGCCCCTTGGACATGCGGTAGGGCCCGTCCACGAAGGGCTGCACGACGCGATAGGCCTTGATGGTTTTGATCTGCACTTGTCTGTCCGTTGTCTCTAGGCGTTGAGGAGGGTCAGTCCTTCGATGTTCCGCTGATCGAGGCCACGCGCATAGGCAAGCAGCTCTTCGAAATCGAGGTCGATATGCTCGCGCGCATGGCGCTGGGCAGCGCGCATGTCGGCGCCCTTCAAGAGCCGCACATAGGTTTCGTGGAGATCTTCGGCCGGCACCGGCTCGTTGCGGGCCTGCTGGTGCAGGGCAAAGTACATCTGCAGCCGGCTGGTCAGCCGCTGCCAGGTTTCCAGCAGCACCGAATTGTCGGCCCATTCATAGATCAGCCCGTGCAATTGCAGTGCGGTCTCGATCTGGCGGGTGGTGTCGCGCGCGCGCGTTGCCTGCTTCACCGCTTCGTGGCGGCGGTCGAGTTCATCGAAGAAGCGCTGGTCGCGCAGCTTCCATGTCCGCTCGATGGCGAATTCATCGAGCACCTTGTTCAGCGAGTAGGCGTCGTCAATGTCCTTGGCGGTGACATCGATGACGAAGGTGCCGGCATAGGGAATGCTGGTCAGGATGCCTTCCTGCACCAGCTCGCGCATAGCTTCGCGCAAAGGCGCGCGGCTGACCCGCATCTGCTCGGCGATCCTCAGCTCGCTCAGCTTTTGGCCGGGTTCCAGCTGGCCGATCAGGATCGCCCGCCGCAACAGCGCAACGATCTCGGCTCGGCGTGTCGTATCCGCGATCGGATTGAAGTCCAGCTTGGCCATTCCGTCACTCCAGTGAGAGCCGGAAACAGACAAGCAGATTGTCGACAATCCTACAATATGTCTGTTCCGGATTCTTGTGCCTTGCGGTTACTCCAAAAACGGCGTGCGGCGCTCCATAAAAAAACGGCGCCCTCGGCGTGGAAGCCGAAGGCGCCGCAGGACCGGGGCTGATGGGGGTTATCAGCTGGCCGGTTTCTCCTGGGGCAACGGCGAGATCGGCATTCCTGGTCCGATCTTCTGCAGATTGCCCGTTATCACCTGGTCGCCTTCGGCAACGCCGCTGAGGACCGCCACAAGGTCGCCGCTGGTCGCGCCAAGCGAGACGATGCGCTGGTCGACCGTGTTGCCCTTGCCGACGACATAGACATATTTGCCGAGCTGGCTCGAACCCAGCGCCACCTGCGGCACCATCAGCGCGTCGGGCAGCTGCTTGATGTGCAGCCGCACGCGGACATACTGGCCCGGCAGCAGCGAGAACTTCGCATTGCCGATGGTGGCGCGCGCCGTAATCGTGCCGGTCGAGTGGTCGACCGTGTTGTCGATGAAGGTGAGTTCGCCCTTCTGGCTGGCTTCGGTCTCGCCGGGCAGCAGCACCTCGACCTCGATCGGGCCGGCGGCCCGGGCCCGTTCGATTTCGGCCAGGTCCGTCTCGCTCGGATTGAAGGTGACGTAGATCGGGTCGAGCTGCACCAGCGTGTTCAGCACCGTCCCGGCGACGCTGACCAGCGTGCCGACCGAAGCCTGGTTGCGGCCGACGCGGCCGGCAAACGGAGCGTGGATTTCGGCGTAGCTCAAATTGAGCTCGGCCGTCCGCACCGCCGCCTGGTTGACGGCAAGCGACGCTTCGGCCTGACGCAAGGTGCTCGTGCGCTGGTCGAACCCATCCTTGGCCAGATAACCGCTCTTGGCGAGTTCGGAGCCGCGGCCGAGATTGGAGCGTGCATAGTCGAGGCTCGCCTGGTCGCGCTGCACTTCGGCCTTGGCCTGGTCGAGAGCCGCCTTGAAGTCGTCGGGCGAGATCTTGTAGAGCAGATCACCCTGGCGCACATCCGCGCCGTCCTCAGCCGTCTGCTCCTGCAGATAACCGGGCACGCGGGCCTGCAAGGTGACGCTGCGGATCGCCTCGATGCGGGCGGCGTAGTCGAGATAGATCGGGATCGTCTTCTTGACCACGCTCGTCACCGGCACCGGCATAACGAATGCCGCAGGTGCTGCCGTCGCTGCCGCCGTGCCGGCATTGAGGCTGAGATTGCCCATGTCGAGGAAGTGGACGCTTGCCACCGAGATCGCTCCCAGGGCGACGGCCGTTCCCAAAGCTATTTTCCATTTACGCATTTTGGTCTCCAATTCTATTCGGCTGCTTCGGCCAGGCGCATCGGCGCTGGTTCGGCAGTCGGTTCATTATTGTCCTGGTCATGAGCAGCGTTCGGTTCGCTGCGCACGCGGCCTTCGCGCAGCTGTTCGATGACCGCGTAGAAGACTGGCACGAACACCAGCGACAGGATGGTCGCCGCGACCATGCCGCCAAACACGGTGGTGCCGATCGACTGCCGGCTTGCCGCACCCGCACCCGTCGCAAACATCAGCGGCAGCACGCCGAGGATGAAGGCGAAGGCCGTCATCAGGATCGGCCGCAGCCTCAGCCGCGCGGCTTCCATTGCCGCGTCGACAATGCTCAGTCCCTCCTCGCGCCGCCGCCTTGCAAACTCGACGATCAGGATCGCGTTCTTGGCGGCGAGGCCGATCAGCATGACGAAGCCGATCTGCGAGTAGACGTCGATCTGCATGCCGCGCAAGAACAGGGCTGCGAAGGCGCCGAACAGGGCCAGTGGCACCGCCAGCAGCACCATGAACGGCATCGCCCAGCTCTCATACTGCATCGCCAGGATCAGGAAGACGAAGACGATGGCGAGGCCGAAGACGACCGACGCTATCGATCCTGCCTTGAGCTCCTGGAAGGTGATGCCGGTCCATTCGAAACCGAAATCCCTGGGCAAAGCGGTGGCGGCGGCCCGTTCCATCGCGGCAACCGCCTGGCCCGACGAGAAGCCGGGGGCTGCGCCGCCATTGATCGTGGCCGAGGCGTTGTTGTTGTAGTGCGGCACGGTTTCCGGGCCGACGAACGGCACCAGTTTGCCCAGTGTGCTCAGCGGCACCATGCCGCCGGAGGCGTTGCGCACATAGAGCCGCGAAAGGTCGCCTGCGTCGGCACGTGCATCCTTGTCGGCCTGGATGGTCACCCGGAAGGTGCGGCCGAACAGGTTGAAGTCGTTGACGTAGAGCGAGCCGAGATAGATCTGCAGCGTGTTGAAGACGTCGGGCAGGTTGAGGCCGAGCAGTTTGGCCTTGCTGCGGTCGAGGTCGTAGTTGAACTGCGGCGTCGAGGTCGAGAACGGCGAGAACAGCTGCTGCGGATTGATTTCCGGCTGCTTGCGCGCCTCGGCGATCACGGCTTGCGTCGCGTCGTTGAGGGCTGAACTGCCGCGCCCGGTGAGATCCTCGACGACGAATTCGAAGCCGCCCGTGGTGCCGATACCCGGGATCGAAGGCGGATCGAAGGACAGCGCGAAGGCTTCCGGAATCTGCATCAGCTTGCCGCGCACGTCGGCGACGAGCTTCGACGCGCTCTGGTCGGGGCCGCGCTCTTCCCACGGCTTCAGGATGGCGAACTCGACAGCCGAGTTCGACTGCGCGGCACTGGTCAGGAAGTTCAGGCCGCTGATCGAGCCGACAATCTCGACGCCGGGCGTAGCTTGGAGGATGTCGCGCGCCTTCTGGGCCACCGCGTCAGTGCGTTCCAGCGAGGCGCCGTCAGGCAGCTGGATGACGACGAAGAAGTAACCCTGGTCCTCGACCGGAAGGAAGGTCGAGGGCAGCTTCTGCCAGACGAAGTAGGTGGCGACCAGGCCGGCCGCGAACAGACCGAGCATGATCCAGCGCAGCCGGATGAGGATGCGTACGCCATGGGCATAGGCATGCGACAGCCTATCGAAACCCGTGTTGAACCAGCGGAACGGGGCGAACTGCGTCTCCCCGCGATGGCGCAGGAAGGCGGCACTCAGCGCCGGGCTGAGCGTCAGCGAGTTGAAGGCGGATATGCCGACCGAAATCGCCACCGTCAGCGCGAACTGATTGTAGAGCTTGCCGGAGACGCCGGGAATGAAGGCGACGGGCACGAAGACGGCCATCAGCACCGCGGTGGTGGCGATGATCGGTCCGGTGACCTCGGCCATCGCGGCCTTGGTCGCCGCCAGCGGTTTGAGGCCCGCCTCCAATTGTCGCTCGACATTCTCGACCACCACGATGGCGTCGTCGACGACGAGGCCGATGGCCAGCACCATGCCGAGCAGGGAGAGCATGTTGAGCGAGAAGCCCATCATTTCCATGACCACCATCGTCGCCACCAGCGACACCGGAATGGCGATGGTCGGGATGATCGTCGTGCGCCAGCTCTGCAGGAAGATGAACACCACGGCCACGACCAGCACCAGCGCTTCGCCAAGCGTGATCAGCACGTCATGCATCGATGCCGACACGAAGCGCGTGGTGTCGTAGTGCATGGCGTAGCTGACGCCCTTGGGAAAACGGGCCGACAGTTCCTGCATCTTGTCCTTGACGTGCTGCTGCAGATCGAGCGCGTTGGAACCCGGCATCTGGTAGACGGCGAGCACCACCGTCGGGTCCTTGCCGAAGAAGGCCGACGACGAATATTGCAGCGCGCCGAGCTCGATGCGGGCGACGTCGCGGAGCCGCACCAGCGAGCCGGTGCCGGTGTTGGCGCGCACGACGATGTCGCCGAACTCCTTGGGGTCGCTCAGGCGGCCGACGGCGTTGACCTGCATCTCGAAGGCGGTGCCGGCGGGCGCCGGCGACTGGCCGATCTTGCCGGCGGCCACCTGGACGTTCTGTTCCGAGATGGCATTCTGGACGTCGACGGCGGTGATGCCAAGATTGGCGAGCTTGTCCGGGTCGAGCCAGACGCGCATCGAGTAGCGGCGCTCGCCGAATATCTGGACGTCGCCGACGCCAGGCAGCCGCTTCAGCGGATCGACGACCTGCAGATAGGCGAGGTTGCTCAGCGCCACCGGATCGACCGAACTGTCGGGCGAGGTCAGGTTGACGATGAGGACGAAATTTGGGTTCTGCTTCTTGATCGTCACGCCGCCCTGGTTGACGATCGCCGGCAGCGAGGAGGCCGCTTGCGAGACGCGGTTCTGGACGTCGACGGCCGCGGTGCTCAAGGAATAGCCGACATCGAAGGTGATGGTGATGGTCGAGGAGCCGTCATTGGAGCTCGACGACGACATGTAGGTCATGCCTTCGACGCCGTTGATCTGCTGCTCCAGCGGCGTCGTCACCGTATCGGCGACCACTTGCGCGCTGGCGCCCGGATAATGCGCGCTGACCACGACCTGCGGCGGCGTGATGTCGGGAAACTGCGAAACCGGCAAAAGGAAATAACAAATCGTCCCGGCGAGCACCATGATGATGGCGATGGCCGAGGCGAAGATCGGACGATGGATGAAAAAATTTACCACGACACGCAAACCTCTTTAGAAGAACCGGCCTCTTTAAAAGAATTGGCAGACCGGGACAGCCGCCGGCCGCGCACCGAACCCGGGTCTTGCAAAAAATACGAAGACGGCGCCGCGCCGCTGAGGCCCTGCTCATCGGCAACGGTCCTCAGCATCGCTTCGAAGGCGCGCGGATTGACGCGGTCCGCTTTCATCACCAGCCGGATCATCGGATCCCGGATGGCTTCATCGATGGTCAAATCCTTGCGCTGCGACATTGGAGCGTCTCCATTCCAGCGGCCCGCATCGGACGATCGCGAACCGGTTTTCATCTCTTCACCGGCCGGAGCCGCATGACCTGCAATTTTCACCCTTTGTGATCTGGCAGGACCAGTTCACGGCCTTGTTATTGACGGAAGGCCACATAGGTGTTACCAGTAAGTAACATTCGGATAGTTACAGACCGGTAACACCCTAGTCAAGAGGTGAACCGAATTTTTAGGGAGACTGCGATGGCAGACGGCATTACCGATCGCGTGCGCCCCCGGGACCGAATCCTGGAGACGGCGCAGGACATGTTTCACAAGCATGGCATCAAGGGCGTCGGTGTCGACGCCATCACGGAAGCCGCCGGCACCAACAAGATGACGCTCTACCGTCATTTTGAGTCCAAGGACGAACTGATCGTCCAATGCCTGCGCGCGTCGGCGGCTAAAGGCGCCGCGATGTGGGACCAATTCGAGGCTGAGCATCCCGGCGACAAGCTCGCTCAGTTGCATGCCTGGATTCGCATGGCCGCTGCTTGCCTGGCGGCTGACGGTCGCGGCTGCGACATGGCCAATGCCGCCGCCGAATTGACCGAGCCGGACCATCCCGCCAGGAGCGTGATCAAGGAGCTCAAGAGCGCTCAGCGCGATCGCCTCGTTGCGCTGTGCCGGGATGCGGGCATCGGTCAGGCCGAGCTTCTGGCCGATACGCTGTCGCTGCTGTTCGAAGGGGCGCGCGTCAGCGTGCAGACCATGGGCTGCCAAGGCCCCAGCACGCAGTTCGTGCGCATGGCTGAAGGCCTGATCAGCTCTTTCAGGGCGCGCTGAATTCCAGCTTTCGGAGTTGAGGAGTCCCCATCCGGCGGGGTGGCTTTTGGCTATTCTCCGAACTTGCCAGTCAACTCTAATTTAGATTCATTTGAGAATGAAAAAAGCCCGCTGCCGGGAGGAGGTGGCAGCGGGCTCGATTTCGAGCGAGATGCGGGAGGAGGTGCACCGCGCTCAGCGTCGGCATCGCATCTGGGAGGAGTAGATGGCCGACACCCAGATGAGTACGGGTTGCCCAATGATTCGGCAAGAATGAAAGTTGCATGGCTGCTGTGCAGATTTGCGGCATCTGCCCGACTTGTCATACAAATCGGAAAAACCGCCACGGCGCGAAATCACTGCACCGGCACGTTTTCCTTGAAGATCAGCCGTGGCTCGATGAACTTCTTCGTCAGGTAGGGCGCGGCGGACGCGATCGAGCCGAGCAGGCGGATCACAGATTGCTCCGCGATCAGCCGCGCATTCTGGTCGATGACGACATCGGCGAGGTCGTCAACGAGATAGCCGCGCGTTTCCTTGGTCAGGTCGTGGCAGATGAAGACCGGCTTCTTCTTTGGCTTGGCCTCAAGCAGCGCTCTCGCCACACCTGAGCGCCCGGCGCCGACGCAGTAGATGCCGAGCAGTTCCGGCTCGTTGTGCAGCGCCTGCATCGTTGCGGTGTAGCTGCCCTCCGGTTCGTCATTGATCTCGACCGCACTCGAGACCGTGAGATTGGGGAATTCCTCTGTCAGCACCGACCGAAAGCCCATCTCGCGCTCCTCGTGCCCGCGATAGGAACGCGAGCCGACGACCATCGCCAGATGACCCTGGCGGCCATTGAGGAAGCGCCCCATCAACAGCGCCGCCGTGCGTCCGGCAACCCGGTTGTCGATGCCGACATAGGCCGAACGCGGGGCGGCTGGAACGTCGGAGACCAGCGTGACAAGGCGGATGCCTGCCTCGACCACATCGCGCAATATGTTGCGCGTTCGCGGATGATCGACGGCAATGACGCCGACGCCATTGGCCTTCAGCGACAGATTTTCAACCGCCGCCTGCAGCGCTGCCGGCGAGATGCCGCCGAGATTGTGGATCCGGCACGAGGCGACCAGCGGCAGGCGCCCCGCATAGTCCTCGATGTGCCCGGCGAGGTCGATCATGAAACCGTTGGCGCCGATCGGCAGGAAGAATTCAAGATGCGCCGGCCGCGACGGCAGCGTCACCTGATCGACCACCGGCAAATAGCCGAGCTGCTTGGCCGCCTCCATCACCCGTTGGCGGTTGGCGGCGCTCGCGCCGGCCCGGTTGTTCAGAACCCGGTCGACGGTCGCGGTCGACAGGCCGCAGCTCCTGGCTATGTCGGCAACGGTGGCTTTCATGGCTGTAGTCATAGAGCATGATCCCGAAAAGTGGGAACCGGTTTTCTCGGACAAACGGGAACCGTTTTGTCAAAAGGTCATGCTCTACAACGAGTTAGAGCGGATGCGTTTCCGTGCCAGACGGCGCGAAGACGGTTCAGCCGTGCGATGGCCCGCCTTCGATGATGGCGTCGCGGATCTCCTTGTCCGACATCCCGGTGATGATGCGTTCGACCTCGGCCACGCTGGTCTTCTTCGGGTCGATGTCGTCGGCCACCACCTTGCCCCGGCGCATGACGACGATGCGGTCAACCACCTGGAAGACATGGTGGATGTTGTGGGCGATGAAGATGCAGGAATGCCCGGAATCGCGCGCGTTGCGCACGAAGCTCAGCACGCCTTGCGTCTCGGCGACGCCGAGATTGTTGGTCGGCTCGTCGAGGATGATCAGGTCGCTGTCGAAGTGCATGGCGCGCGCGATGGCGACGGCCTGCCGCTCGCCGCCGGACAGGGAGCCGATCGGCGTCGTCGGCGGGATGTTCTTGGAGATGCCGACCTGTTTCAGCAGGTCGCGCGCGACATTGTTCATCGCCTCCTGGTCCATGCGGTTCAAAAAGCGCGGCGGTTTGATCGGCTCGCGGCCGAGGAACAGGTTGCGCGCGATCGACAGCTGCGTCACCAGTGCCGAATCCTGGTAGATCGTCTCGATGCCGTGCGCGATGGCGTCGCTGGTGCTGCGCAGATTGACCTTCTTGCCGCGGATGAAAATGTCGCCGCTGGTCAGCGGCACCGCCCCCGACAACACCTTGATCAGCGTCGATTTGCCGGCGCCATTGTCGCCGAGCAGGCCGACGATCTCCCTTTCGTTGACATGAAAATTGGCGTCTTCGAGCGCCTGCACGCGCCCGTAGGACTTTTTGATGTTGGACATGCGGATGAGCGGTTCAGCCATGGTTCTAGGTCCCTGCCTGATGCCGGCGTTCCAGCCATGAGTGCAGCGCCATCATGCCGAGGATGATGGCGCCGATGAAGATGTTGTAGGCCAGCCCGGGCACGCCGATCAGCACGATGCCGTTGCGCATGACGCGCAGGATGAGGATGCCGAGCACGGTGCCGATGATGGTGCCGCGCCCACCGGTCAGCGCCGTGCCGCCGATCACCACCATGGCGATGACTTCGAGCTCGTAGCCGGTGCCGCTGTTGGGGTTGGCGGCCGACGTGCGCAGCGACGAGATGACGCCGGCAAGCGAAGCCATCACCGACGACAGCACGAACAGGCCGATCTTGACGCCGCTGACGTTGACGCCGCGCGCCCTTGCGGCGCCTGGATTGCCGCCGGCTGCCTGGATCCAGTTGCCGGTCCGGCTTTGCGTCAGCACGTAGCCCAGTGCGATGGCCGCCGCGATGAACCAGAAGAGCGACATGTAGATGCGGAACGGGCCGATGAAGAAATCACCGACCAGCGCTTCGGCCAGCCAGCTGCCCTCGGCGCTCCACGTCCGCTGCGGAAAGCCGTCGGTGACGAACAGCGCGGTGCCGCGCACCACCAGCAGCATGCCGAGCGTCACCAGGAAGGATGGGATTTTCAACTGCGTGACGAACCAGCCATTGACCAGGCCGATGAAGGCGGCGATCAGCAGCGCGGCGAGGAAGCCGACCTCCAGCGAGGTCAGACCGCTGTTGAACAGCGTCCACATCAGCACCGGCGAAAAGCCGAACAGCGAGCCGACCGACAGGTCGAATTCACCCGACGTCATCAACAGCGTCATCGCCAGCGCGATCAGCCCGAGCTCGACGGTGAAGGCCAGCGTGTTGGAGATGTTCTGCGGCGACAGGAAATCGTGGTTGATGCTCCAGAACACCGCGATTTCGACGATGAGCAGAACGAAGGGCCCGAATTCCGGCCTCGCGATCAGGCGTTGGATGAGCGAACGGTTTTCCACTGATAACCCGCGACAGGAAGGGAAAGGCTGAAACCTCGCACGTCGTGCGAAGGGTTCGGCGAAAAAGGAAAAAGACAGTCGCGACCGCGGCTGCGGCCGCGACTGTTGAAGGTCTGGGTTATTTACCGGACAGGATGTCGTCGTAGACCTGCGCGGTGTCCTTTTCATAGAGCGCGCCGGTGATGACGTTGAAGCCCGGGGGAATGCCTGACGCCGCCATGTTGGCCAGCGACAGAGCGACATAGCTGGTCGCCTGCGGGTCCTGCCACTGGCCGGCATTGACGTAGCCGGTCAGCACTTCCTGGGTGGTGTCGAGCGAGTTGCCCCAGCCGACGACCGGGATTTCGCCCGGCTTGATGCCGGCCTGGTCGAACACCCGCTTGATCGAGCCGGTGACCAGATCGCCGAGGCCGATGATTGCCTTGACCTTGGCCTTGTTGGCGGTGAGATAGTCGACCATGCGGTTGATGGCTTCGGCCTGGTCGAGGGTCGCTTCGGTGATCTCATAGGTGATCCCCAGCGGTTCGAAGACGCTCTTGATGCCTTCCTCTTCCTGGACGCCGTAGGTGGCGCCGGGGATTTCGACCGGCATCCAGACGAAGTCGCCCTTCTTCACCAGGCCCTTGTCGACCAGATATTGCGCCCAGTGCTTGCCGAAGGTGACGTTGTCGCCGCCGACATAGGCGTCGAAGCTTGCCTTGGGATCGGGCGTGTTGAAGTTGATGATCGGGATCTTGGCCGTGTTGGCTTCCTTGGCGATTTCGATCAGGCTGCCCGGATCGGGGCTGGTGGTGACGATGCCGTCGGCCTTGGCCGAGATCGCGGCGCGCACGGCCTCCTGCTGCGAGGCAACGTCGCCATTGTGGAACGAGGTGTTGACGGTGTTGCCGGTGTCCTTCGCCCATTGCTTGGCGCCGGCCAGGAAGTAGGTCCAGACCGGGTCGGCCGGGCCGCCATGCGAAATCCAGTAGAACGTCTTGGCCTGTGCCGCCGCCGGAACGGCCAGCGCCACAATCAAGCCAAGCACGAGTAATCGTAGCCTCGTCAGCATTTGCTTTCCTCCCATGTTGAAAAACGACCTCCACGTCCGGCGATGATCCGGGCGATGCCCTTGATCCTCTCCTCCTGCCAGCGCCGACCCGGATGCGCAGAGCATCTTCTTTTGCGGCCGATGGCAAGCCTCCATCCGCTCAATGGATGGTGGCGCGATGCAACGCGCCATCAGCGATCCCATCAGATCGCATCAGTTAGAGAGCAATTCCAGGAAAAGTGTGAAAACGGTTTTCCGCCCGGAATTGCGTCAAACCAAGAGATAGAGATATTCCCCGGCAAGCAGGCGGGGCTCAAACTCAGGCGCGCGGATTTTCCTGAAAGCGCTCGGCCTGGCGGTTGCGCAGCACCTTGGCCAGCCGGTCGAGCGCGAGCGCCAGCACCATCACCGCGCCGATCACGAAGGGGCTCCATGCGGCGTCGATGCCGAACAGGGTAACGCCGCTCAAGATGACCTGGACGATCAGCATGCCGATCACCGCACCGAAGACGGTGCCGCGCCCGCCGGAAAGCGAGGTGCCGCCGATGATCGCCGCGGCAATCGCCATCAGCACGAAACCGCCGCCTTGGTCGACGTCGGTAACGGGAGAGCCAAGCCACAGCGCGCCCGCCAGCCCCGAGACGACGCCCATCAGCACCAGCGTCTGCAGCCGCACAGCACCTGTCGGGATGCCGGCATAGAGCGCCGCCTGCGGATTGCTGCCGACGGCCTGGATCCGGTAGCCGAAGCGGCTGCGGTGAAGCACGAGGTGCATCACCACCGCCATTGCGACGAAGACAAAGACAGCCGTCGGCACAAGGCCGAACAGCTTGCCGTGAACGATCTCAAAGAAGTCGCCGCCTGGGCTGGCCGGAGCTGTCGCTTGCATCTTGACGGCCACCGCCGCCAGGCCCCGGAACATTGCAAAGGTGCCCAGCGTAACGACGATGGCCGGCAGTCGCAGCGCCACCACCAGCAGGCCGTTGACGAGGCCGAGCCCGGCGCCGAGCAGCACGCCGGCAAGGGCGGCAAGCCACGGGTCGATGCCGGTGGCCAGAAGGAATGCGGTGAGAAGGGCCGCGAGATGGAATATCCAGCCGACGGAAAGGTCGATCTCGCGGAGTGCGAGCACGAACACCATGCCGATCGCCAGCATGCCGGGATACGCAGCGGTTTCCAGCAACGACAGCACATTGGCCTCATCGAGGAAATCCGGCCGGGCAAAGCCTGTAATCGCCACCAGGACAACGAGCCCGATGAGCGGCCTGAGTTCGACGGGCAGGCGAAGGCTGCGCTTCGGGTGGGCAGCCGAACCGGCAAGCTGTAGCATGGGATCCAATCGTGTCATGCCATGGCTCCCACGAGTTTCTTTTTCGGCCGCTCCGCCTCCGGCATCTCGCCGGTGGTGGTCAGTTGCAGCACTGTCCTTCGCTTCATCTCGGCGCCGGACAGCTCGCCGGCGACCCGGCCGCGGTGGAAGACAAGGACGCGGTTGCTGAGGTTGGTCAGTTCGGACGGCTCGACCGAACGCAGCAAAACGATACAGCCATTGGCTGCCATCTGCCGGATCAGCGCATAGATCTTGCGCTTGGCAGCCGCCTCGATACCGCCAGCCGGATTGTCTAGGAGCAGCACTTGCGGCGCCGTCTCCAGCCATTTGGCGACTACGATCTTCTGCTGATCGCCGGCCAGCAGCGAATTCACCGGCGCGTCCGGCAGGCCCTTGATGCGCAGCGCATCGATGTGCCTTGCGGCGGCGGCGATCGCGGCCTTGGGCGAGTAGCGGCGCGACCCCCAGTTGCGGGCGCCGGTAGCGATGTTGTCTATGTTGAAGGCCAGCGACCGGTCGGGCATCAGGCCGTTGCACAGGCGGTTGGCCGGCACCAGGCCGATGCCGCGCCGCGCCGCTTCGGTCGGATTTCCAGGCAAGCCGTAGCCGTCGGGGAGCCGCACCCTGCCGCTTTGCGCCTTGCGCAGGCCAAACAGCATCTCGAACAGGTGTTCAACGCCTGACCCCTCAAGCCCGGCCAAGCCGAGGATCTCGCCGGAGCGGGCGGTGAAGCTGACGCCGGAAATCCGGCCGCCGCTCAGACCCTCCACCGTGATCCGCGGCTTTATCGTGCTGGCATTGGCCGGCAGTGCAGGCGGGAACAGGCTGCCGCGCTGCTGGCCGATCATGGCGTCGATCACATCGGCTTCGCTCAACGCCGAGCGCCCACTTGTCAGCACGTCACGGCCGTTGCGCATCACGGTGACCTGGTCTGCGATCGCAAACACATCCTCCAGCCGGTGCGAGACATAGAGCACGCTCGTGCCCTTGGCCTTGAGGTCACTTAGTACGGTGAACAGGTGCTCGGTCTGGCGCCGGTCGAGCGCAGAATTCGGTTCATCGAGGATCAGCAGCCTCGGGCCTTCCAGAATTGCGCGGCCGAGTTCGACATATTGCCGTTCGCCCATGCCGAGTTGTCCCACAGGAGCGTGGACATCGACGTCGAGCTTGAGTTGCCGAAGCAAGGTGCGGCTGCGTGCCTCCATCTCGCGCCTGGAGACGAAGCCATTGCGCAACGGCTCGCGATTGACGAACAGATTGGCCAGCACCGAGCGGTCGGCAAACAGGCCGAGCCCCTGGTGGACGACGCCGAAGCTGTGCTTGCGTGCAGCGATCGGGCTGTCGACGGTGACGATCTGGTCGCCGACGCGGATGGTGCCGCTGTTGGGCCGGAGCACGCCGGCAAGCACCTTCACCAGCGTCGACTTTCCGGCGCCGCTTTCACCGACGACAGCATGGATGGTCCCCTGTCCGACAGACAGGTTCATATCCCTGAGCGCGACAACGCCGCCATAACGCATGGCGAGATTGCGCACCGATATCATCGGCAAACCGAGCATGCGATTCGGCCCCCACAGACCGCGCCCCGATCCTGGAGCGAATTTCCGATACAGTCACCCGGATTCCGCTAACAAACGGCTTACAGGGACCGGATACGAACGTTTATCGGCTATCCGTTCGTCCCGCTGCTCCGAAATCAGATCAGGTCGGCCTTGGCGAGGTCCCGCATGAGATGGCTGGCGCCGTAGGTCCAGTGCGGGCAATCGGGCGACAGAAGCACGCGGTTCACCAGCGCGCCGAATTTCTCCGACGAGATGGTGACGATGTCGCCGATCTTGTGGGTGAATCCCTTGCCCTTCTCGCCGCGATCCTTCGACGGCACGAACATGGTGCCGAGATAAAGCGCCAAGCCGTCGGGATACTGGTGGTGCGGCCCCATGGCGGCCGCGACCAGCTCTTCGGGCGAACGGCTGATCTCGGCCATCGAGCTCGCGCCCTCCAGCGAAAACCCGTCCTCGCCCTCGACCTTCAGCCGCACAGTGGCGCGCTTGACATCGTCGATGGAAAAGCTTGCGTCGAACAACCGGATGAAGGGCCCAAGCGAGGCCGAGGCATTGTTGTCCTTGGCCTTGCCGAGCAGCAGCGCCGAGCGTCCCTCGACGTCGCGCAGATTGACGTCGTTGCCGATGGTGGCGCCGACGATCCTGCCGGTGCTGGCGGCGATCATGGCGATCTCCGGCTCGGGGTTGTTCCAGGTGGAGACAGGATGCAGCCCGACATCGGCACCGAAGCCGACGGACGCCATCGGCTGGCATTTGGTAAAGATCTCGGCGTCGGGGCCGATGCCGACTTCCAGATATTGCGACCAGGCGCCGCGCTGGATGAGCTTGGCCTTGATCTCCATCGCCTCAGGCGAGCCGGGCTTCAGCTTCGACAGATCGTGGCCGATCAGCCCGGCAATGTCGGCGCGGATGGCGTCGGCCTTTTCCGCCGAACCGCGCGCCTGCTCCTCGATGACGCGTTCGAGCAGGCTGACCACGAAGGTCACGCCCGACGCCTTCACCGCCTGCAGGTCGACAGGCGAGACCAGATAGGGTTTTGCCGGGTCGCGGGTGGCCTGAAAACTGTTGGCGGCGATCGCGTCGAGCGAGCCGATCGGTTCGCCCTTGGCAGAGCGCACGTGTCCGGCCGGATCGGCCATCTCGCAGATGTCGCGCACTGTGGGTGCGGTGGTCGAGGTGATGTCGAAAACGATGCCGTCGCGCACGGTGACCACCAGCGGATGCGAGGCATCGCTTGCCCTGGCTCGGCCGATGAAGAGCCCGTCGGCGGGAAGCTGCGTTGGGTTCGTCATGGCTTACGGTCCTTTGATGATCGGGATGGCAGCTGGGCCGCGGCACTTTCACCGGATTCACGCCAAAGGTCTATCCCGTGGCAGGCAATTGTCGGTTCTGAGGCCCGCTCTTTCAAAAAAATGAAACTGGTACTAGAATTTTCATTTTTCCGCATACTCCAGGTGAAGCCTTGCCCGTACCGTTTTCCGTTCCGATCTGGCAGAAGCCGCAGACCGCATCCGCCTTCCAGTCGCTCGTCACTGCGCCGGTCGACGTTGCAATCGTCGGCGGCGGCTTCATGGGCCTGTCGACCGCCTTGCACGCGGCCCGGCTCGGTCTCGGTGTACAGGTGCTGGAGGCCGGCGAGATCGGCCAGGGCGCCTCGGGCCTCAATGGCGGTCAGGTCATTCCCGGCCTGAAATACGATCCCGAATGGCTGCTTGAGCATTTCGGCCCCGAGCGTGGCCAGGCGCTGGTCGATTTCGCCGCCTCGACGGCGGATACGGTGTTCGACTTCATTCGTGACGAGAAGCTGGCGGTGCCGTTCACCCGCAAGGGCTGGATCCAGGCCGCACATACCGAAACCGCATTGAAAGCGGCGGCGAACAGGGATCGTCAATGGCGGGCGCGTGGCGCCGATGTCCGGCTTCTGAATGAAAGCGAGATCGCCGATATGACCGGAGCGCAAGGCTATCTCGGCGGCTGGCTCGACCGCCGCGCCGGCATCATCGATCCGCTCGCCTATACAGTGGAACTGGCGCGCATCGCCGCCGCCGCCGGCGCCAGCATTGCCGAGCGGCAGAAGGTGGTGAAACTCCGCAAGGAGGCCGGCCTTTGGCGTGTCTCAACCGAAAGCGGCGCCGAGGTGCGGGCGAAAGCGGTTGTCCTGGCGACGAACGCCTATACCGATGGACTGCTTCCGGGCCTCGCGGAAACGATCGTGCCGCTGCATTCCTTCCAGGTCGCGACCGCGCCGCTGTCATCCAACCTTGCGGCGACGATCCTGCCGGAAGGGCAGGCGGTGTCCGACTCCAGGCGCATTCTCGTCTACTACCGCAAAACAGCCGACGGCCATCTGGTGCTTGGCGGCCGCGGCCGCATGGCGCGGCCGAGGAGCGAGGCCGACTGGGCGCATCTGCAGCGCGCGCTGGTGCGGCTCTATCCGGCGCTCTCCGATGTCGTCATCGAGAAGCGCTGGTTCGGCCGCGTGGCGATGACACCGGATCACCTGCCGCACATCCATGAGCCGGAAAAGGGCCTGCTCGCCGTGGTTGGTTGCCAGGGCAGGGGCGTCGGCCTGATGACCGCGCTGGGAAAACGCATGGCGGGCTACCTCGCGGGCGGCGATGTCAATCAATTGCCGTTCCCGCTGTCGCCGGTCCGGCCGATCCCGTTCCACGCCTTCCGCCAGGTCGGCGTCGCCGCGACCATCGCCTGGTACCGGATGCTCGACGCCTTCGAGCGCTGATTGGGTGCCGGTCGCCTAGGCCTCGTGGATTCAGCTTGACAGTTTCACAAATATGAAAAAAGCTAAGCCGATTTCATATTTCCGTTGAGCAGTCCGATGTCGAGCATCGTTGCAACAGAAGCGCCGGCAGGGTCGTCCCGAGGCTTCCGCTTCGCCATGTTGCTGCCGGGCGGGCTGGTCACCTTGTTCCTGATCCTGTTTGCCCTTGGCCTTGTGCTCTTCCTCTCACTTCGCGGCAATGACGGTTCGCTGCTCGGCGCCGGCTTCACGGCAGGCAACTTCATCACCGTGGTCTCCGATCCGCTCTACTGGACGGTGACGCTGCGCTCGCTGGTGATCGCCGGCCTGGTGACGCTGGCGACCGTCGTCACCGCCTATCCCGTCGCCTACTATCTCGCTTTCTATGCCGGCCGCCGCCGCAGCCTGCTTTTGTTTCTGGTGACCCTGCCGTTCTGGACCAGCTATCTCCTGCGCGTCTTCGCCTGGAAGATCGTGCTCGCCTACAACGGCGTCTTGAACTCGGCGCTGATCGAAAGCGGCATCTGGTCGGAGCCGACGCTGGCCTTCCTCAACACGCCGGCGGCGGTGGTCGTCACGCTGGCGCATGCCTATGCGCCCTTCGCCATCCTGCCGATCTATGTGGCGCTGGACACCATCCCGAAATCACTGCTCGAAGCCGCCTCCGATCTCGGCGCCAGACCGTTCACGGCGTTTCGCCGCGTCGTCTTGCCCAATTCGATGCCGGGCGTTCTGGCGGCCGCCCTCGTCGTCTTTGTGCCGACGGTCGGCGACTATGTCACCCCGGCCATGGTCGGCGGTCCCGCCAGCACCATGATCGGCACATTGATCCAGTCGCAGTTCGGCAAGGCCAATGACTGGCCGTTCGGGGCGGCACTTTCAGTCTGCGTGATGCTGGTCATCCTCTGCGTGGTGCTGGTCGCACGCGGCGCCGACCGCAGATTCGGCAGCCGCACATGAGCGCCGCGCGGAGAGATGATGGCCGCGGCTGGCTCGGCGTCTATGTGCTTGCCTATCTCGTCTTCCTCTATCTGCCGGTGCTGTTGATCCCGCTGTTTTCCTTCAACAACTCCATCCAGGCCGCGTTTCCGCTGCAGGGCTTCACGCTCGAATGGTATGCCACGCTCTATGGCAATCCGGCGCTGTCCGGCGCGCTTTTGAACAGTCTCGTCATTGGCGTCGTGGCCGCCGCCGGCGCCACGCTCTGCGGCATCACCGTCTCCTATATGGACCTCTACGGTCGTTCGCCGCTCGCCGCCACCATCAGCGCCATCTCCAGGCTGCCGATCCTGATCCCCGGCGTCATCGTCGGCATATCGTTGCTGATCCTCGTCAATCTCATCGGCCTCGGCCCGTCGCGCATCGCCATCGTTCTCGGCCACATACTGGTGGCGCTGCCGACCACCGTGGTGATCATGCGCAGCCGGTTTGCCGCATTTCCGAAAACCATTCGCGAGGCCGCACTCGATCTCGGCGCTTCCGACTGGACGACCTTCCGGCGGGTGATGTTGCCGCTCTCGCTGCCGGCCATCGTCTCGGCCTTCATGCTGGCCTTTCTGATTTCCTTCGACGAGTTCATCGTCGTCTTCTTCCTCGCCGGCACCGAGCCGACGCTGCCGCTCTACATCTGGAGCCAACTGCGTTTTCCTCGCTCGCTGCCGACCGTGATGGCGCTGGGGACAGCTATCCTTGCTGTGTCAGTCATCATCGCCGGCATCGCCGAAATCCTGCGCCATCGCGGGCTGAGCACAGCCCGTCGGACGGCGCCCACCAGTCCAGCCTGAACCATAACAAAAGAGGAGAACCGAAATGGCATTCGACCCGAAATCAATTACTGGGCTGAAATCGATCACTGGCCCGAAATCGATCACTGCAAAGACAGCCCGCACCGGGCTTGCCGCGCTTGCAATCGTCCTGTCGTCGACTGTCGCCTTCGCCGCCGACAAGCTGCAATATTTCACTTGGTCCGGCTATGAACTGCCAGACTTCAACAAGAGCTTCCTGACGGCCCATCCCGATGGCGTCGAGGCCTCGATCTTCGGCGACGACGACGATGCCTTCACCAAGGTCAAGGCCGGCTTCCGCCCCGATATCGCCCATCCCTGCTACGACAAGGTGGCGCGCTGGAACAAGGAAGGCCTGCTGCAGCCGATCGATACCAAGCGCATCAAGAACTGGGATTCGATCTTCCCGGTGTTCAAGAACCTGCCCGACATCCAGGCCGGCGACGGCAAGGTCTGGATGGTGCCGTGGGATTGGGGCAACACCTCGATCCTCTACCGCACCGATCTGGTGAAGAACCCGGAAGCGAGCTGGAACCTTCTGTGGGACAAGCAATATGCCGGCCGCATGGCGACCATCGATGCCGTGCATGACACGCCGATCGTTGCAGCACTTCTGGCCGGCGTAAACCCCTTCGATATGACGCCGGAGCAGATGGACAAGGTGGCGGAAAAATTGCGCGAGCAGCGTCCGCTGCTCTCCAACTACACCACCGACATGACCTCGGTCGAACAGGCGCTGGCCAGCGGCCAGCTGGTCGCCGCCATGACCTGGAACGCGTCGGCAACCTCGCTGAAGAAGCAGGGCGTGCCGGTCGAGTTCATGAAGCCGAAGGAGGGCATGCTGACCTGGGCCTGCGGCTTCGTCATGCTCAAGGACGCCAAAAACGTCGACCTCGCCTATGACTTCATCAACAGCCGGCTCGACGCCGACTCGGGTAAGTACCTGATCCAGGCCTACGGCTATGGCAGCTCGCTGAGCACCGCCTTCGCCGGCGTGGCGAAGGACGAACTGGACAAGCTGCAATTGCCGGCGGACCCGGAGGTGATGCTGAAGACCACCATCTTCACCGGCCCGATGAAGCAGAACGACGATGTGGCGAAGATGTTCGAGAAAGTGAAGGCGGGCGGCTGAGGGATCCATCGCCGACGGTTGCGCTGCCCCTCACCTGCCTGCCGGCATCCTCTCCCCGTATAGTGACGGGGAGAGGGGCGCTGTCACCAGCGATTTCGCAAATCGCAAACGTTGCAGAAATGGCGCCGAGTTTGCGACCAGCCGCTTTCTCCCCGTCACTATACGGGGAGAAATGTCCGGCAGGACAATGAGGGGCAGCGCCGACGGCAGGTAATTGTGACTAATCTCCTGAAGCCCGCGGGTCTTGCCGCCGCGCCAAAGACTGCAACAAGGACCAACTGATGGACATGCTTGACGAAGCGAAACCAAAGGCCGACGCCGACATCCGCGTCGGCCGGCGCGTGCGGGCGCTGCGGCTGGAGCGCAATTTGTCGTTGGCCGAGCTGGCAGCAAAAGCCGGCGTCTCCATCGGTGCGCTGAGCCAGATCGAGCGCGGCCTGTCTTCGCTGCGCGTCAAGGTGATCTGGCCGCTTGCGGCCGCGCTCGACATCGAGCCTTCGGCGCTGATCACCGACGGCAACGAAGCCGCCAACGATCTCTATTGCGTGCGCGCCGACAAAAGGCGGCAGCTCCCGGTCAAGTCGGAAGGCATCGCCAAGGCGCTGCTGTCGCCGCCGGGCGCGACTCTGACCGGCCTCTTGGTGACCGTGGAAGCCGATGGCGGCACGGCGGAAGCCTATGCGCATATCGGTCACGAGTTCGGCTATGTCCTGTCGGGCGAGGTCGAACTGGTGGTGGACTCGACAAAATACGTGCTGAAGAGCGGCGACTCCTTTGCCTTCAAGAGCACGCTTCTGCACGCCTTCCGCAATCCCGGCACCGAGCCTTGCCAGATCCTCTGGGTCAACACCACCAAGCCGTCCGAGGTTCGCGATGGCGCCTGATGCGCTGGTACGCCTGGACACGGTCTCGAAGGTTTTCCCCGGCGGCATTGTCGGGCTCGACGCCGTCGATCTCGACATTATCAGCGGCGAGTTCATCACCCTGCTCGGGCCCTCGGGCTGCGGCAAGACCACCAGCCTGCGCGTCATTGCCGGTTTCGAGAGCCCGTCGAGCGGCAAGGTGCTGCTCGATGGTCGCGACATCACCGCGCTCAGGCCGTTCGACCGTCCCGTCAACACCGTGTTCCAGGATTATGCGCTGTTCCCGCATATGAACGTCGCCGAGAATGTCGGCTTCGGCCTGTCGCTGCGCAAACTGTCCGGCGCCGAGCAGGCAAAGCGCGTCCGCGAAGCCCTCGACATGGTCGGCCTCGCCGACAAGCTCGGCGCCCGCGTTTCCGAACTGTCGGGTGGCCAGCGCCAGCGCGTCGCGCTCGCCCGAGCCATAGTCTGCGAGCCGCGCGTTCTGTTGCTCGATGAACCGCTGTCGGCGCTCGATGCGCATCTGCGCGAACAGATGCAGGTCGAACTGAAGCGGCTGCAGTCGCGGCTCGGCACCACCTTCGTCATGGTCACCCACGACCAGACCGAAGCGCTATCGATCTCCGACCGCATCGTCGTCATGAACAAGGGCCGCATCGAGCAGATCGCGCCGCCGGCTACGCTTTACGACCGGCCGGCGACGAAATTCGTCGCAAGCTTCATCGGCACCATGAACCTCTTGCAATCGCGCTTCATCGGCCGCGACGGCGACCGCCTGCGCTTCGCCGCTGGCGGGCTTTCGCTGGAAGCAACATCTGAAACCGGCGACACACCCGGCGAAGGCACTGAGCGCACCATCGGCGTTCGCCCCGAGGACTTGCTGGCCACCACCGATGCCGCCGCCGGCACCGCGCCGGCGCGCGTCAACTCCATCGTCTTCCACGGCCGCACGCTGCGGCTGCATGCTGAGCTGGGGCAGGGATTGCCGGTGGTGATCGATGCGCCGCGCCAGGCCGAGGGCTTTCAATTCAGCGTCGGCGACGTGGCGCATATTAGCCTGCGCCGTGGTGCCAACTGCCCTATGCTGCCAAGCTGATCCAACCCAATCCCTTCATCGACGGTTGGATTTAACCTGCTGTGAAGATCGCCAAGGTGGAATTAAGTGTGAATTGACTCGCAAAGGAACATATTCCTACTTTGCGGGATGCCCGAACTAAGCACCCGACCGCGCCGAAATGTGCAAACCCTCTGCTTGGCGCATGAAGTCGGGCAGCTAATTCGTGTTCGATGTCGGAACTGCAACATCACTCGACACTATCTGCCTGGCGATCTCGCAAAGCTGGTTGGTGATATCCCCTTTTGGGATGTGGAGCGGCACATGCGGTGCGAGCGCTGCAAAGGTCGTGAGCTCGATGCAGGCATCATTCTGCCAAGCGCTGCTGAACGCCTTAAAATTCGCGTCAGACGTCTTGTCGAAATCCGCATGGTTCGCCGGGTAATCTGGCGAGACGACGATTGAGGAGAGCCGATTTCGGGCTAAAACAGAGACCCTTGGGCCGGGGCCTGTGGTGGGAACTTGATCTGTGTGGCTGGCTTCTCAACGATCACCAACGCGTCGTTGGGCGCCGTCCGCTGCAAACGCCGTGCTTCCGACCATGGCGCCGTCAGCCAAGCCTCGGTTTCCTCCGGCGTGGTGAGGATCACGGGCATAGCCTTCTCATGTATCGGCGCAATGAGAGCATTAGGCTTGGTGGTCATGAAGGCGTATAGCTCGAAGTCGCCGGGACCGTCCTTGACCTTTCGCACGCCCTGCCAAGACGTCCAGAAACCAGCGAAGAAGAACAGCGGCCGGCTCTCGCCACGGGCAAACCAGTAATTTCGCTGGATTCCTGTTTCCGGGTCTTTATCGTTCGCCGCAGGGCTGGGCTCGGCAAAGCTGGTCACCGGCACGACACATCTGTGCTCGACGCCCACATATTGCTGCCAGTGCGAATATTGCGGATTGCGAACGTTGGTGGTGCCGTAGTCGGCCTTACCTTTCATGCGCTCGGGCGGCGTTGGCAAACCCCAAAGCAGTTTCGCCAGTTCACGCTCCCCATCCGTCCTGTTGCGAACGACAAGCCCAGGTTGATTGGGATAGACATCAAGCGAAGGTTCGAGGTTGCCGCTGATATCGCGCAATGTGCGGGTCCATTGGCGGACCGCCTCTTGCGTCGTCGTGATGTTGTAGAGGTTGCACATGCACCCAGCATTGCGGAATTGGCTTTTGTCTGCAACCGAAGTCGCTGTCCGACGCCGCCGCAATCGTCGTCACATAGCCGCGCTATATCATCGTCCTGACACACCTTGTCAGCTGTCGTGCGGGTAAAGGTGGCGGGCCGGCAAGCGCTTCCCTACTTCAAACCAGTCTGAACAGGAGGAACACACATGACCATCGCGGATGTTGCCAAGGATTTCACTGAAATGCTCCAGCAGGGGGATCACCTGGGTGCTGGTGAAAAGCACAATGCCGATGATATCGTCAGCCTCGAAGCCATGGAGGGGCCGATGGCCATCGCCCGTGGCAAGGAGGCTCTCAGGCAAAAGGGCGAATGGTGGCAAGAGAACCACGAAGTCCATGGCGGCTCTGTCGAAGGCCCCTATGTCAACGGCGACCAGTTCGCGGTGCGCTTCAAGTTCGACATAACGCCCAAGGCCACCGGCGAACGGGTCACCATGGACGAGGTTGGCCTGTACACGGTCAAGAACGGCAAGATCACAGAAGAGCGCTTCTACTACTGAGCCCGGGTGCCGTCGGGTTCCGGCGCGCTTCGCTGCACGACCCAAAAACCAGGCGGCCGGGACAAAGTCCTGGCCGCAGTGGGAAAAGCTCAAATGGTCTTCACATACTGCGCCAACTGATCGGCCACCGTGCCCCAGCCGTCGAAGAACCCCATCTCTTCATGATTGTTGCGGGTAGCCTGGTCGCGATGGATGGCCGTTGCCGTGTAGCGCGTGCCCTTGTCGTCCGACTGAAGCGAAATGACTGCGGTGATGAAGGGCTCGCCCGAGGGCCGATAGCCCGGCAGCAGCGCATCGGTCCACACCAGCCGCTCGTTCGGCACGATCTCGAGATAGCAGCAATGGCGGTCGTTGACCTCCTTGCCGTCGGGCGATTGCATGCGCGTCCGGAACAGTCCGCCCGGACGAAGGTCGATCTCGCAATCGGTGATCAGCCAGGGCTTGGGCGTGAACCATTGCTTGACATGCTCCGGCACCGTCATCGCGCTCCACAAGAGTTCGCGCGGCGCGTCGAGCTTGCGCTCCAGAGTCAGGTCCAGTCTGGGGTCGGGCTTGAAGGGATAGCTCACTTTTCTTGCTCCTTGAGGCTCATCACATAGGCGTCGAATTGATCGAGTCGGCGCTCCCACAGCGTGCGCTGTTCGGCCAGCCAGTTTTCGGCGAGCTGCAGCGGTTCGGGCGCCAGCTGATAGGTCCTGGTGCGGCCGATTTTTTCCGATCGCACCAGACCGCAGCCTTCCAGCACTTTCAGATGCTCGATGAAGGAAGGCAGCGCCATCTCGAAAGGCTGCGCCAACTCGCTGACCGAGGCGGGACTGCGGTTCAGCCGCTCGACCACGCGCCGCCGCGTCGGGTCAGCCAGCGCGCGGAAGATGCCGTCGATCTGCGGGAGACTTGTAGTTGGGGCGAGGAGGCTTGGCATGGGCGATCCTGAGGTCTGTCGACGCGGTGCGGGCAGGTACTTAGGAAATTTCCTTAGTATTGGCAACCTCTAAAAAAGCGCCGCTAGCGATTGGGAAGCTGGCAAAGCGGGGAGGGCGGTTTTAGGCTGTCTGAGGATTCGACTGTCAGTCAAGGGAAGCGCGTTTTGACGATCACCATGTACGGCATCACCACCTGCGACACGATCAGGAAGGCGCGCACCTGGCTGGAGGGCCATGCTGTGCCCTACCGCTTTCACGACTACCGGGCCGAGGGGATAGAGGCGGGCAGACTGGACGGGTGGGTCGGCAAGGTTGGCTGGGAAAAGCTGCTCAACAAGGGCAGCACGACCTTCCGCGAACTGCCCGACAAGCACAAGCAAGGGCTCGACGAGAAGAAGGCCAGGAAGCTGATGCTGGCCAACCCGACGATGATCAAGCGCCCGGTGCTCGAGGTCGGGGATGAGATTTTGGTGGGGTTCAAGCCGGAGGCTTATGAAGGGGTGGTGAAGTAGCGTAGCCTTGCCTCGTCAGCCTATGGCGTAGCAAGGAGCGAAGCGACGCAGCGCAGACCCGAGGATGACGAACGCGTGGAGGGCGATCGCTAATTGTGAAGGCTTTCGCTTGCGGCGTATGCAGCGGTTCGCTGTCTCTCAACCCGGCCAGCGCAAATACCCCGCCAACGCCACCGCATTGTTATGCGCCTCGTCATGCGCGCCATAAAGCAGCGTCACCTTGGCCTTGCCGAGCAGGCCACGCAGTTTCGCCACCGCTTCTCTATTCCCATCCAGCTCGACCGAATACCGCACCTGAAACTCCGCCCATCGCGCCGGCTCATGTCCGAACCACCTCCGCAATTCATCGCTCGGCGCGATCTCCTTCAGCCACAGCGTCAGCGCGGCATCCTCCTTGCTGATGCCGCGCGGCCAGATGCGATCGACCAGCACCCGCTGCCCGTCATCGGGCGCGGGTGCTTCGTAAATTCGCTTGACCGTCAGGTCGAAGGCCATCCGCCCCCTTTACGCCCACTCGCCCTTGCGCATCACCGGCACGCGGCGGCCATCCTTATGCACGCCGTCTATGTCGATCTTGTCCGAGCCGATCATCCAGTCGATGTGGATAAAACTCTTGTTGCCGCCGCGCTGGGCGATTTCGTCCTGGCTGAGCGAGGCGCCGTCGACGAAGCATTTTGAATAGCACTGCCCGAGCGCGATGTGGCAGGCGGCGTTCTCGTCGAACAGCGTGTTGAAGAACAGCAGGCCGCTGGCCGAGATCGGCGAGGAATGCGGCACCAGCGCCACCTCGCCGAGCCGGCGCGAACCCTCGTCGGTGTCGAGCACTTTCTTCAGCACGTCCTCGCCCTTCGAAGCCTTGGCTTCGACGATCCTGCCCTCTTCGAAACGCACCGAGATATCGTCGATCAGCGTGCCTTGGTAGGACAGCGGCTTGGTCGAGGATACATGGCCGGAGACGCGCCGTGCATGCGGCGTGGTGAAGACCTCCTCGGTCGGGATGTTCGGATTGCAGGTGACGCCGTTCTTGGCGGTCGAGGCGCCGCCCATCCATTCATGGCCATCGGCCAGCCCGACGGTCAGGTCGGTGCCCGGGCCGCTGAAATGCAGATCATGGAAATTGTGCTCGTTCAGCCACTTTGTGCGGCCGCGCAGCGCTGCATTGTGCGCCGTCCAGTTTGCGATCGGGTCTTCCACATCGATCCGTGATGCCGAAAAGATCGCATCGGCAAGCTTGACCACGGCGACATCGTCGGCATCGCCGGGGAAGACCTGCTTGGCCCAGGCGAGATCCGGGTAGGCGACGATGTTCCAGTTGATGTCGAAGCCGGTGATCTTTTCCAGCGCCGGCTGGTAGGCCATCGAGTTCGCCTTGTTGGCGCGCGCCACTTTCGCCGGGTCCTGCGCCGACAACAGCGACGGGTCCTCGCCGCGCACGGCAAGCCGGGCCGCATTGTTGGAAAAGGCCTTCGCCATGCCTTCATACATCCAGCCGGCGGCGCGGTCGAAGCCGGCATCCGCCCCGTAGCGGAAGCGCGCCAGCGTGATCTCGTCATCGTTGAAGATCGGCGTTACCAGCCCGGCGCCCGCCTTGTAAGCGTGCTCGACGATGCGCCTGGTCAGCGGCAGGGCTGCGATCGACGAGGTCAGCACCAGATCCTGCCCCGGCTGCAATTGCAGCCCGACCTTGATGGCGACTTCCGCCAGCCTGTCGAGCTTCACCGGGTCGATCGTTGCGGAAACGCCGCGCGAATGTGTGGTCATGATCCTGCCTGTCTTGGTCTTGGGGGTGAAGCTTCCAACATAGATCGGCGCGGCTGTGCTTTCCAGCACTGTCGCGACGGACAGCCCTAGGCAGCGCTTTCCAGCGCGCTGAACTGCGCCACGGTCGCCGCGATTTCCTCGCGGATCCAGATCTTGAAATCGCGCACCTTGCGGCTTTCGGTCTTGGTCGCCGAGGTTACCAGCCAGTAGCCGAGGCCGCTCTGCGCCCGCACGCCGAAAGGCGCGACGAGGCGGCCGTCGGCCAGCGCGTCGGCGGCCAGCAATTGCCAGCCGAGCATGACGCCATGGCCGGCGATTGCCGATTCCAGGCACAGCATCGGGTCGGTGAAGCGCGCGCCCTTGCGGAAGCTGACCGGCTCGGCCCCGGCAGCCTTGAACCAGCTCTCCCAGTTGATCATCGCCCGTTCGTCGGTGATGGCGCAGGTCTGCGCCAGGTCTTCGATCGACTTCAGCTTTTTGGCGATCACCGGCGCGCAGACCGGAAAGACTTCCTGCGTCAACAAAAGTTCCGCCCGGCCGCCCGGCCATTTGCCATCGCCAAGCCGGATGGCGATGTCGATGTCGGAGCGCTCGAGATCGGCCAGCCGCACCGAGGCGTCGATGCGCAGCAGCACGTTGGGATGGCGGTCAAAATGCCGCGACAATCGCGGCAGCAGCCATTTCGAGGCGAAGGCCGGCGCCACCGAAACCACCAGCGTGCATTGGCTTGCCTCGTCGGCCAGCGCCACCGCCTGCGCCAGCTCGCGAAAACCGGCGCCCAGCCGGGCGGAAAAAACCGTGCCGAACTCGGTCAGCACCAGCCCGCTCGCCGTTCGTTCGAACAGCGCCTGTCCAAGCTGCTTTTCGGTGCGGTTGATCTGCTGGCTGACGGCGCTGACGGAGACGTTGAGCTCGCCGGCAGCGGCCGCCAGCGAGCCGAGGCGGGCGACGGTTTCGACGGCGCGCAAGCCGTTGAGATGGACGCGGTTCAGCATAGCCATTCCAGTTTTTCTAAACCGGGGCGGCCCAAATCTCAATTGAAAGACGGCGGAATAGCGCAGATTTTAGCGGGACAGTCAGACCGGCGAGTGGGCCGAGGAGGCAAGGATGGTGACGATCTTATCATTGCTCAAGATCTTTGCGGCTGTTGGCGCGCGGCAAGGCCCGCGCCATGACGGCGACGCCGTCAATTGGGTGATCGATCCCGTGTCGCATCCGGTGTTCGACACCATGTCTGAGCGCGAGCTTGGCGACATGCCGTTCCGGCTGACGGCGCGCCGCACCGCCTACGAGACCGGCGCAATCGGCTGTGGTTGAGATTCTTAGACATTAGTCGCGAGCCTACTGGCCCAACACAAAGCGGATTGTTTCGGCGGCCGCCAAATCTATTGTGCGCTGCAATGAACGCCGCTCCATCACCCTTGCGCCTTGCTCTCGCCGGCATGATCGCCATGGCCGTCGCCATGGGCATTGGCCGTTTCGTCTACACGCCGATCCTGCCCGGAATGATGGAAGAACTGCATCTGTCGCCGGCCGATGCCGGCTGGATCGCGTCGGCCAATTATCTCGGCTACCTCGTCGGCGCGCTTGCGGCGGCAGGCGGCTGGGCGCATGGGCGCGAGCGCCTGCTGATGTTTGGCGGCCTTGCCGCCAGTGCTGCGCTCGCCGCCCTGATGGGGCTGAGCGAGACGATGACCGCCTTTGTCGTCCTCCGCTTCCTTGCCGGTCTCGCCAGCGCGTTCGTCATGGTGTTCATGGCCTCGATCGTCTTTGGGCATTTGGCTGCCGACAACAGAAGCGACCTGCAGGCGCTGCATTTCGGCGGCGTCGGCCTCGGCATCGCGGCATCCTCGGCACTGATGGCGGTTCTGGTCACCGAACATGCCGGCTGGGCATCGGGCTGGCTGTGGTCGGCAGCGATTTCCGCCGGCGGCCTTGCGCTGGTCGCCATGCTCGCCGGCGGCACGGCACCCGCCGGTGGCGTGGCCGGCCGCGAACCGGCGCTGCCGAAGCACCGGTCGCTGATGAAAGTCATCGTTGCCTACGGCCTGTTCGGCTTTGGCTATGTGGTGACGGCGACCTTCCTGGTCGCCATCGTGCGCCAGGGCGGCGGCGGCCGCGTCTTCGAGGCAAGCGTCTGGATGGTCACCGGCCTTGCCGGCTTTCCCTCGGTCTGGCTGTGGCAGAAGGTAGCGGCACGGATCGGGCTTTATACCGCCTATGCCGTGGGCTGCCTGGTCGAGGTGGTCGGCGTCACCGCCAGCGTCGCCATCGGCGGCACCGCCGGGCCGCTGCTGGCGGGCGTCCTGCTCGGCGGCACCTTCATCGCCATAACAGCACTCGGCCTGCAGACGGCAAGGCTGCTTGTCCCGCAGGCGCCGCGCCGGATTTTTGCGCTGATGACCGCTTCCTTCGGCATCGGCCAGATCGTCGGCCCTGTCGTCGCCGGCCTGCTGGCGCAAGCCTCGGGCAACTTCTTCCTCGCTTCGATCGTCGCTGCTGCGGTCTTGCTGGTCTCGGCAGGCATCACCTGGTCGGCCGCGCCAAAATCGCCATGATTGTGGTCTTGCTCGATGCCGGGCATCGGGCACGGGCATTTGCTTTCCACCTAATGTGTGACTTTATGCCCGCTGAACCCGCTGATTTGCGCATCGACCGAGGAATTCGCCACAGTGTTCGTATCCTTCTTCCCGCAGCCGAAGCTGTTTTTCACCTCGGTCGCCATCTGGAGCCTTGCGGCAATTCTGTTCTGGTTCTTTGGAGGTGAGCAGTTGGGGGCCGTGTTCGGCATGCCGCCGGCTGCCGCCGACGCGCCGCCCATCATCGGCATCGCCATCCTCGTGTCGAAGCCATTTCTTTGGTTCTATCTCTATTTCGCGTTTTGCGTTCTGGTTTTCTATGCGTTCTGGAGCTGGTATTCGCCGCACCCCTGGCAGCGCTGGTCGATCCTGATGACGGCGGTCATACTGTTCTTCATCTATTTCAATGTGCAGGTCAGCGTCGCCGTCAACGCTTGGTACGGCCCTTTCTTTGACTACGTGCAGGGGCTGATGTCCGGCACCGGAAAGTCAACCAACGGCGAATTCTACATCGGATTGGCCGACTTTTCCTGGCTCGCGCTGGTTGGCATGAATGTGCAGGTGGTCAATGCCTTCATCGTCAGCCACTGGATCTTCCGTTGGCGCACGGCGATGAACAATTATTTCGTCGAGAACTGGGGCAGACTTCGCCATATCGAGGGCGCCTCGCAGCGTATCCAGGAAGACACGATGCGCTTCTCGCAGATCATGGAGGATCTAGGCGCTACCTTCGTCCAGTCGATCATGACCTTGATTGCGTTTCTGCCGGTGATGATCCAATTGCAGGCCCACATCACTGAGCTGCCGATTGTCGGCGCGATCCGCCAGCCATTGGTGGTCGCGGCACTGGCGTGGTGTCTGTTCGGAACGATCTCGGTCATGGTCGCCGGCCTGAAACTTCCAGGACTACAGTTCCGCAATCAGCGCGTTGAAGCCGCTTACCGCAAGGAACTGGTCTACGGCGAGGATCATGAGGACAGGGCCCAGCCAGCCACCACTGCCGAACTGTTCGCGAATGTTCGTCACAATTATTTCAGGCTCTATTTCCACTACATCTATTTCAACGTTGTCCGTTACACCTACTTGCAGGCCGACAACATTTTCTCGCTGTTGATCCTGGGGCCGTCACTGGTTGCGCACAAGATCACGTTCGGCGCGCTCAACCAGATCTCGAATGCCTTCGGTAAGGTGACGGGATCACTGCAGTTTCTGCTCACCTCCTGGTCGACCATCGTCGAGCTCCAATCGGTTCACAAACGCCTGCGCGCCTTCGAAGCGACGCTGCAAGGCGAGCCGCTGCCAGCCATCGATCAGCGCTATATCGAACGGCATGGTGCCGAAGATCCGGCCTAAGACCGAGGTTGGAAGATCAAATGGCGGTTGGCGGCTCAGCCGCCCACCGCCGCCTGCCTCTCGCTACCACGTTGCCGCTGCACATAATCGCGAAAACTGATGCATTCGACGTCGGCTTTCACGCACGTCTCGTCGGCAAAGCGCTCCAGCGCGTTCCAGTAGGCGCCGTCATTCATCAGCGTGAAATGGAAGCTCAGCACCAGCGGGATGCGCTTGCCCTGATATTGCTTGTCGAAGGCGGCGCGAAAGGCCTGGTAGGTCCGATCGCTGAACTCGGCTGCCTGGCTCGGCCGCTCGAAACCACCGGAATGCCTGATATAAAGATTGTAGTCCATGGCGATCACCGGCCTGCCGCTCCGGCCTTCCGGGATCTGCGGCAGCGAAAAGCGAGTGAGGCCGCCGTCGGTCGGCACCTCGACCGGGCCATTCGAAACGCCGCTGGCGTCATAGTGGTAGCCTGCTTCAGCCAGGGCCTCGTAGAGCCCTTTGCCGGTCGAGAGGTAGGGTGCGCGAAAGCCGACAACCGCATGGGCGATAGCGTGCCAGCCTGCCGGCTCGGGCGCTATGCCGTTGATCGTATAGGCGTTCTCCAGAATGCGCCCGAACGAGGCGAATTCCTTCAGCCAGTCGGCCTTGCTCCAGTCCTTGCCGTCGAAATGGCCGCAGCCATGGCTGGCAATGTCATGGCCCTCCGCAGCGGCAAGCCCGATCTGGTCGAGTCGGTCCGCGACTTCCTGCTTCGAGACGGCAAAGCCGATGTTGGATTTGCCCGCGGACCTGGCCGGCGCGGTGTATTCGGCGCGTGTCTGCTGCGACAGCAGGAACACGCAGGATAGGAAGTAGGTAAAATGCGCGCCGGTGCGCTTGGCCAGTGCCCGGCTGCGCTGCCATTGCGAAATCTCACGGGCGCTGTCGAACGAGATGATGACGATTTGCTTCGGCTTTGCCGGGGATGGCGCCGCCGGCGGGTCGGCGTAAGCAACGCCCGCCGTGGCAAGCACAGCGGTGGAAAATGCGACAACGCGGGACAAACGTGGCATCGGCAATCTGGGCTTGATCTGGAGGCAGTCAAAGCCGGCTATCGGCAAAATGTGGCGTGGGTGCGATCAAAGTCGGCAGCTATGCGCCCGGCGATTAGCCGATTTTCCTGCCCAGCCCCTTCCATGCCCGCGAAATTTCGCTAAAACGCGGGCTCAAGAAGCGCCCCTGTTGGGGCAGCAATGGTTTTGATTGATGTCCGACGACAGTTTTATCCGCGAAGTCAACGACGAGATGCGCCGCGAAAAGGCGCAGGCGCTGTGGGATCGTTTCGGTCCGGCGCTGCTTGGCCTTGCTATCCTGGTGGTGCTCGGCACCGCTGCCTTCGTCGGCTACCGCTATTGGGATGAGACCCGCGCCAACCGCTCGGGCGATGCCTTCTCGCAGGCGCTGAAGCTTGCCAATGACGGCAAGAGCGACGAGGCGCTGACAGCGCTCGAACAGCTGGAAAAGGATGGCTACGGCGCCTATCCGCTGCTCGCCCGTATGCGCGCCGCAACCGTCAAGGCCGACAAGGGCGACTTTGCCGCCGCCGTTACGGATTTCGATGGCGTCGCCGCCGACACCGCCATTCCGCAGGGCATTCGCGACATGGCGCGCCTGCGGGCCGCCCTGCTGCTCGTCGACCACGGCTCCTTCGCCGACGTGTCCAGCCGCGTCGAGGCGCTGACCGCCGACAATAACACGCTGCGCCACACGGCGCGCGAAGCGCTCGGCCTTGCCGCCTGGAAAGAAGGCAAGACCCAGGATGCGCTGAAACTGTTCGACCAGATCGCCGCCGATGACGGCGCGCCGCGCAACGCGCGCCAGCGGGCGACGCTGATGTCCGAACTGATCCGCGGCTCGGGCGCGTCATGATACGCATCACCCAAAGCCTGCCCTCGGGCCTGACCCAAGGGCGCGCTGCGGTTTGGGCGATGATATGGATAGCCGGATGAGCTTCAAAGTCGCCATTATCGGCCGGCCTAACGTCGGCAAATCGACGCTTTTCAACCGGTTGGTCGGAAGGAAGCTGGCGCTTGTCGACGACACGCCGGGCGTCACCCGCGACCGTCGCGTCCACGCGGCCAAACTCTACGATTTGCATTTCGATGTCATCGACACCGCCGGCTTCGAGGACGCCGCCGCTTCGACGCTGCCCGGCCGCATGCGCGCGCAGACCGAGATCGCCATCCGCGAGGCCGACCTGATCTTCTTCACCATCGACGCCAAGTCCGGCCTGCTGCCCGACGACCGGACCTTTGCCGAAATCGTGCGCAAGTCCGGCAAGCCGGTCGTGCTGGTCGCCAACAAGGCCGAGGCCAAGGGCGCCCAGGGCGGCATGCTGGAAGCCTGGGAACTGGGCTTGGGCGAGCCGATCCCAGTCTCGGCCGAGCATGGCCAGGGCATGCCCGATCTGCGCGACGCGGTGATCAAGGCGCTGGGCAAAGACCGCGCCTTCGGCGAGGAAGAAGACGAGGCCGAGGACGTCGCCGCCAGCGAGGTGCTGATCGGCGAGGACATCACCGATCCCGACGCCGAACCCGCCTATGACGACACCAAGCCGATGCGCATCGCCGTCGTCGGCCGGCCCAATGCCGGCAAGTCGACGCTGATCAACGCGTTGATCGGCGAGGAGCGGCTGCTGACCGGCCCGGAAGCCGGCATCACCCGCGATTCCATCTCCGTCGACTGGGACTGGCATGGCCGCCGGCTAAAACTGTTCGACACTGCCGGCATGCGCCGCAAGGCCAGGATCCACGAGAAGCTGGAAGTGATGTCGGTGCAGGACGGCTTGCGCGCCATCCGCTTTGCCGAGATCGTCATCATCGTGCTCGACGCCACCATCCCGTTCGAGAAGCAGGATCTGCAGATCGCCGACCTGATCATCCGCGAAGGCAGGGCGCCGGTCATCGCCTTCAACAAATGGGACCTGATCGACAATCCGCAGGAACTGCTGACGGAACTGCGCGAAAAGACCACACGGCTTTTGCCGCAGGTGCGCGGCATCCAGGCGGTGACGGTTTCGGCCGAGACCGGCCGCAGCCTCGACAAGCTGATGGATGCCGTCATCAAGACGCACAAGGTGTGGAACAGCCGCGTTTCCACCGGCAAGCTCAACCGTTGGCTGGAAAGCATTCTGGCGCATCACCCGCCACCCGCCGTCGCCGGCCGCCGGCTCAAGGTCAAATATGTCACCCAGGCCAAGACCCGGCCGCCGGGTTTCGTCGTCCAGTGCTCGCGGCCCGACGCGATGCCGCAATCCTACGTGCGCTACCTCTCCAACAGCCTGCGCGAAGCCTTCGACATGCCCGGCGTGCCGATCCGGATAGCGCTGCGGACTTCGGACAACCCGTTCGCGGGGAGAGCGAACAAGCGCAAGTGAGCGATGACGGTTGCGGAATTCTCCGCAAGATTGGCGGGACAGCACCCCCCTCTGCCCTGCCGGGCATCTCCCCCGCAAGGGGGGAGATCAGTCGTTTCGTCTTTGGAGCCTCTCTTGCAACGTTGAAAATTGGCGAAAGCATTCGCGAGATCCAATCTCCCCCCTTGCGGGGGAGATGTCCGGCAGGACAGAGGGGGGTGTGACGGAACGCTACGCTGGACAGCCGCTTCCGTCTAAGCGACCTCTCTCAACCGCTCGTCCTGCGGCAGCGCCGCCACCGCCGCGTGCCACAATATATCCGCCAGCCGCGCCGCCACCGGGTCCAGTTCGGCGTCTTTCTGGTGCAGCACCAGCGCCATGGTCGGCAGCGCGGGTAAGCCCAGCGTTTGCGGCGCCATCGCCCTGACATTGGCCGGCAGGCCGATATCGGTGCGGATCGTCAGGCCGAGGCCGGCGGCGACCGCCGCCCAGATGCCGCCAAGGCTGGGGCTGGAGAAGGCCATCCGCCATGGCAGGCCGGCGCGGTCGAGCGTTTCCGTCGTCACTGTGCGCAGCAGGCATGGCGCTTCCAGCGCCACCAGCGGCAGTGCCTCGCCCTCGCGCAGCCTGGTCTCGATCAGCTTTGCCGGCCCGATCCAGCGCAATTGCGCGTCGCCGACATGCCGGCTGTAAGGCAGCGCCTGGCCGCTGTCCCAGGCCAGCGCAATGTCGAGATTGCCTGATGTGATCCGCTCGGCGAGTTCATAGTTGCGCCCGATCCGCGCCTCGATCTTGACCTTGGGGTGCGCGCGGGCGAAGCGTCCGAGCACCTCCGGCAGCACCGCCTCGCCGAAATCCTCCTGCAGGCCGAGCCTGACCCAGCCTTCCAGTTCCACGTCGTGGATGGCCGAGGCCGCCTCGTCGTTCAACTCGAGCAGCCGCCTGGCATAGCCGAGCATGGTTTCGCCGGCTTCGGTCAACGCCAGTCCGCGGCCCGACTTGCGGAAGATCGGCGTCGCCGCCTGGTCCTCCAGCTTCTTCAGTTGCGCGCTCACCGCCGAGGTCGAGCGTCCAAGCCGGTCGGCGGCCTTGGCGAAGCTGCCGAGTTCCATGCCGGTGACGAAGCTTCGGAGGACATCGAGGTCGAAGGTTACGCGGCGCATCACAACGATCCTGTTTTTCGGGAACAATTGTCAAAAACTTCCCGATATCCGGGATGAAGTTATGGCGGTAAAGACGAGGCGTCAAGGTCCCGAAAGGGCATCAACAGGAGTCCCGCCATGTCGATTGCCGACGCAAATTGTGAGCCAGGCCGGGTTGGCCGAGCCGCCGCCGTCACGTCGAAGGTTGAACGATTTCGCGCCAATCATCGCTGGAAGGTGCTTGGCATTGGCGTTGCCGCCAATGCCAGTTTCTCCGCCACCTTCGCCGGCATACCGGCGGCGGCGGTGTTTCTGCGGTCGGGCTATCACTTGAGCAATGGCAATCTCGGTCTGGTCCTCGGCCTCCTCGGACTGGGCGTCGCCTTGAGCGAACTGCCCTGGGGTCTGCTCACCGACCGCTGGGGAGATCGCGGCGTGCTGTTGACCGGCCTTGGTGCGACCGCGGCGTGGCTCGCCCTGATGGCGTTGTTCATCGTGCCCTCAGTGACCTATGTGCCTGGCGTCGCAATGCTGGCCGCATGCCTTCTGGTCGCCGGCCTGCTCGGCGGCAGCGTCAACGGTTCCAGCGGCCGCGCCATCATGGCCTGGTTCCACGAAGGCGAACGTGGCTTTGCCATGAGCATCAGGCAGACTGCGGTGCCGCTCGGCGGCGGGCTCGGCGCGCTGGTCCTGCCGTCGCTGGCATCGGTGCACGGTTTCGCGGCGGTCTTCGGGCTGCTGGCCGCCATGAACGCCGTCTCTGCGCTGTTTGCCTGGCGATGGCTGCACCAGCCGCCGGAACTGGACAATGCCGGCAGCATGGCCATGGCAAAGTCGGGCGGTCCGGCGCCGCTGCGCAATGTCGAGGTCTGGCGCATCGCCACCGCCATCGGCCTGCTCTGCTTTCCGCAAGTGGCGGTGCTCACCTTCGCCTCCGTCTTCCTGCACGATTTCGCCGGCATGGCCACGCTCACGATCAGCGCCAGCCTTGCCGCGGTGCAGACCGGCGCGATGGTGATGCGCGTCTGGAGCGGCCGCTACACCGACCGCCACGGCAACCGCCGCTCATTCCTGCGGCTCTGCAGCGTGACGAGCGCGTTTGGCTTCGCGGCCGTCGGCCTGCTGGTCCTGGCGGCAGGAGCCACGCCAGACGCCCATGCCGCGTTGATCCCGGCGATCGCCGTGCTGCTGGTCCTTGCCGGCATTTCGGTCTCCGCCTGGCATGGCGTCGCCTACACCGAACTCGCCACGCTTGCCGGCGCCAGCCGCGCCGGAACCGCGCTCGGTCTTGCCAACAGCTTCGTCTTCATCGCCTTCTTCGTGGTGCCGACCGCCATTCCGGCTTTGCTGCTTGTCTGGTCGTGGCCTGGCGTCTGGCTGGTGGGCGCGCTCTGCGCCTTGATTGCATGGCCAATTTTCCTGCGGCCGAACTGACGGGTTGCCGCCGGCAAGCGGCGTCCCATTTCGGGCCGCTTCGGAACAACACGATCGACCGCGTTAACCCCGCATCAAGGTTAATGCTTCACTTTGGCTCTCCAGTGGCTCAGTTGCGTTTCTGGAGAGTTCCCCGTGCATCGACGTGTCCTGAAGCGGCTGGCCGCCGCCGCCGGTGAGAAAAAACGTTCCTTCGTATCGCCATTGGTCATCGGGCTCGGCATCTGGATCGGCTTTCCGACCGTCGTCGCCTACCAGGACATGGGCAGCTTGATTTCCGGCCTCGAAGCTTCGGGCACCCGCTGGAACTCTTATGTCGAGCGCTCCGTCGCCGGCTCGGTTCATGCCGCCGAAATGCCTTTCATCGATTCCGTCACCACCGGTTCGCTCTCGGGCTCGGGCGTGCGCCTGCCCGGCGTCGGCAAGGTCTCTTTTCGCGGCAAGGGCAATGTCGCCGGCATCACGCCCGACGAGGACCGCATCATGCGCGCCGACAAGAAGGGCCGCATCATCCAGGTCTCGCCGGTGGCGCCGCCGAAGAACTTCAATGCCGGCTCGATCTTTCAGCGCACGTCCTCGCTGCTGCGGCCGAGCATGGACAGCGGCCTGAAGCTCGCCTTCGCCAAGCCCGGCATCAAGGGCAAGGAAATCCAGATCGCCCAGGCCTTCCACACCAATGTGGACAAGAAGCCCGATCCCGGCGTGCCGGCCATGCTTGCCGCCCTCGTCAACAATGACAGACCGGACGTGCTGGCCACCGCCTATGCCCAGGCCGAACCAGATTACGCCAAGGCCTCGCCCTTCGAAGCGCTGCTGCAGGACGAGGAGCCGAGCAGCGGGCGCTTCATTCCGCCGATGGCCAAGGGCGATCATTCGTGGATCCAGAACCCGCTGCCGGCCAGCGTCTTCTCCACGAAGGAGCAGGCCTGCCTTGCCAACGGCATCTATTTCGAGGCGCGCGGCGAATCCGTGCGCGGCCAGGCCGCCGTCGCGCAGGTCATTCTCAACCGAGTCCGCAATCCGGCCTATCCGAACTCGATTTGCGGCGTCGTCTACCAGAACGACAACTGGCTGAACCGCTGCCAGTTCTCCTTCGCCTGCGACGGCCGCAAGAAGCGCATCGAGAGCCCCGCCCACTACAAGACCGCGCAGGACGTCGCGATGGCGGTCACCGCCGGCAAGATCTTCATTCCCGAAGTCGGCTCATCGACCCATTACTACGCCAACTATGTCCATCCAGGCTGGGCGCGCACGATGCAGAAGATGACCAAGATCGGCCTGCATATCTTCTACCGCACGTATGGCGGCGGCTGGAGCTGAGCCCTTCGGCTTGCCTGTCCCAAACGAACCGCAAAGGCCCTGGAAGCCGAAATCGGACAGCGGTCGCCGGACGGATTCGGGGCATGTGCCGACCCGATAGTGCCGGGCACGATGTCGCACCTCGCCAAGTGGTTGATTCCAATAGAAAAAATACATGGCTTTGAAGTCCCGCCCGTGGCTTGACGGGCGCAAACCCTCTAACTATGTTGCCGGCGACTTTAGAAGCGGACGGACGGTGACGGTCTGACCGGGCAGGGGGGTTACGATGGCCGACAAGAACGGGCCAGACGGAACCGGAGAAACCGGCCGCGGCAGCAAGCACGAGGCCGACATCCGCGACGAAGATCTCGAACGCCGCCGGCGTGAGCTTGGAGCATCGCTTGCGACAAGACGGCCGGATCAGCTCGAGGGGAATGACGGCGCGAAGGCGACGGCCGGATATGGCCAGGCGCTCAAGCTGTCCAGCGAGTTCATCGCCGGGATAGTGGTGGGTGTGGGCCTTGGCTGGTTTCTGGATCGCGTGGCGGGAACCTCGCCATGGGGTCTGGTCGTCGGCTTGTTGCTGGGCTTTGGCGCCGGCGTGCTCAATGTCCTGCGTTCGTCAGGTGTTGTGGCGGAATTCGGAAAAAGCGAGAAGTCGCGCGATCCGAAACAATGAAATGGCGCGCCGCTAATGGCGCACAAGGACACTTAAGGCCGCTCGCGGTTTTGACGGGGATGTAAATGGCTGCTGACAAGGTCGATCCGATCCACCAGTTCCATATCGTCAAGCTGATTCCGATCAATATCGGCGGCTATGACCTGTCCTTCACCAATTCGGCTCTGTTCATGGTCGCGACCGTGCTCGTCGCATCGGCGTTTCTGTACCTCTCGACCTCCAGCCGCAGCCTTGTTCCCGGGCGCCTGCAGTCGGTTTCGGAAATGGGCTACGAGTTCGTCTCCAACATGCTGCGCGACGCCGCCGGAACGCAGGGCATGAAGTTCTTCCCCTTCGTGTTCTCGTTGTTCATGTTCGTACTGGTCGCCAACCTGCTTGGCCTTTTCCCGTACTTCTTCACCGTCACCAGCCACATCATCGTCACCTTCGGCCTCGCAGCCCTGGTGATCGGAACCGTCGTTGTCTACGGCTTCACGAAGCACGGTCTGGGTTTCCTCAAGCTCTTCGTGCCGCATGGCGTTCCGGTGTTCCTGCTGCCACTGGTGGTGCTGATCGAAGTGATCTCCTTCGTGTCGCGCCCGGTCAGCCTCTCGGTTCGTCTGTTCGCCAACATGCTGGCCGGCCACATCACACTGAAGGTGTTTTCGGGCTTCGTCGTCAGCCTGAGCGCGCTCGGCGCCGTCGGCGTTGCCGGTTCGGTGTTGCCGCTGGCCATGGCAGTCGCGCTGACCGCGCTGGAATTGCTGGTCGCTTTCCTGCAGGCCTACGTCTTTGCGGTGCTGACCTGCATGTATCTGAACGACGCCCTGCATCCCGGGCACTGACCTAGAATTTCCGGCATCTTTCGCCGGATGGAATTGCAACGAATTACAGATCCAAAGGAGTTTAAAATGGACGCAGAAGCAGCAAAGTACATCGGCGCCGGTATCGCTTGCCTGGGCATGGGCGGCGCGGGCATTGGCCTCGGCAACATCTTCGGCAGCTACCTGGCGGGCGCCCTGCGCAATCCGTCGGCCGCCGATGGCCAGTTCGGCCGCCTGATTTTCGGCTTCGCCGTGACCGAAGCTCTGGGCATTTTCTCGCTTCTCATCGCGCTTCTCGCCCTGTTCGGCTGAGCCCCTGTTCGGCCAATATCGGTCGGACGAGCATTGGGAAGAATTGGCTGGCCGCATTCCTGCGGCCATGCCTGATATCAGGGGATAGTCCATGTTCGTGACATCTGCGTTTGCGCAAGAGTCCGCACCCGCCGCTGAAGGCGCCCATACCGGTACGGAAGGCGGCACGCATTCCGGCGCCGGCGTGCCTGCCGAGGCGCACGGCACGTTCCCGCCATTCGATCCGGCGACGTTTCCGTCCCAGCTTCTGTGGCTGGCGATCACGTTCGGGCTGTTCTATCTGTTCCTGAAGAAGGTGGTGATGCCGCGCCTTGGCGGCATCATCGACGTCCGCAGCGATCGCATCACGCAGGACCTCGACCAGGCCGCCAGGCTGAAGGGCGAGGCCGACGCCGCCGTTGCCGCTTACGAGCAGGAACTGGCGGAAGCCAAGGCCAAGGCCAACGCGATCGGGCAGCAGGCCAACGACGCTGCCAAGGCTGAAGCCGAGGCTGCCCGCAAGAAGGTCGAGGCCGCCCTCGACAAGAAGCTCGGCGAGGCCGAGGCCAGCATTGCTTCCATCAAGGCCAACGCCATGAAGGAAGTCGGCACGATTGCCGAGGACACCGCTTCAGCCATCGTCGATGCGCTTGTCGGCGGCAAGACCAGCAAGGCCGAGATCTTGGCTGCGGTCAAATCCGTGGCCCGGTGAGGAGCACATCATGGACGCCACATCTCTCGCAACGCTCTGGGCAACGGTTGCCCTCGTCATTTTCCTCGGCGTTGCCGTTTACATCAAGGTGCCGGGCCTGATCGCCAAGTCGCTCGACGCCCGCGCGACCAAGATCAGCGACGAGCTTGCGGAAGCCCGCCGGTTGCGCGAAGAGGCCCAGCAACTGCTCGGACAGTACCAGAAGAAGCGCAAGGAAGCCGAGCAGGAGGCCGCAGCCATCGTCGCTGCCGCCAAGCGCGAGGCCGACATGCTTGCCGCCGAGGCGCACAAGAAGACCGAAGACTATGTCACCCGTCGCACTGCGCTTGCCGAGCAGAAGATCGGCCAGGCAGAGCGCGAAGCCGTGGCCGAAGTGCGCGCCAGCGCCGTCGACATCGCCGTCGAGGCGGCCCGCACGCTGCTCGCCGGCAAGATCGACGCCAAGGCCGGCGCGGATCTTTTCAAGTCCGCGCTGCAGGACGTGAAGGCCAGGCTGAACTGAGCGGGGTTAACTCGCTGACATCAAGCCGCCCGGGCAACCTGCCGGCTTTTTTGTTGAGCGGCGACGGAGATTGGCGAAGGCGGTGTGCGCCTGATCTCCCCCCTCGAGGGGGAGATGTCGCCAAAGGCGACAGAGGGGGTCCGTTCGACCGGGCGCGACGCATTCTGCTGCGAAGAAGGGCTGGCGCTTCACGCGCGGTGACCCCCTCTGGCCTGCCGGCCATCTCCCCCTCAAGGGGGGAGATTAGCTGTCCAACCCGACAAACCCTTCTTCTTCCACCACCTCAACCCCACCCAGCCTGAACGGCGCGAATGATGCCCGGTGCAGCCTTGCCACCGGCCCATGCGCTTCGATCGCGGTGCGGTGCCGCACGGTGGCGTAGCCCATATGGACCTCGAACCCGTAGCGCTCGTGATGGCTGCCGCAGCCGCACATCATGCGGTCGCGCATCACCTTGGCGACGATCGAGGCGGCGGCGATCGATTGCGAGCGCTGGTCGCCCTTGATCAGCGCGCGGCCTTCGCAGAGGAGGCCCGGCGGCACATCGCGGCCATCGGCCAGCGCCAGCTTCGCCTGGATCGGCAGGCCGGCAAGGGCGCGGCGCATGGCTTCCAGGCTGGCCTTGAGGATGTTGCTGCCGTCAATGCCTTCGGCGCTGACCGAGGCCATCGACACGCCGAGCGCTGACCCCAGGATTTTCAGGAACAGCGCCTCGCGCTGCAAATGGTTGAGCCGTTTGGAATCGTCTAGCCCGTCGGGAATGTTGGCGGGATCGAGGATCACCGCCGCCGCCACCACCGGCCCGGCCAGCGGACCGCGGCCGGCCTCGTCCATGCCTGCCACCGGCCACAGGCCTTCAGCCATCGCCTTCGTCTCGAAGGAGAAGTCGGGCTTTTCGACGATTTCGAAAAGAAGCGGAGAATCGGAACGCGCGCGAGCCATGTTGCGGCGAGGTTCGCATCGGCTCCGATTCTCCGCAAGTCCCTCCAGGGTCGAGTGGGGCAAGACCGGGAGGGCACCGTCTGCAGGCCGGGGGACAGGCCGGACGGGATTCGTGGGTCGCCTGCCAACCACGAGGGCAGGGCAGGCGCTACTCTCAGAGCAGCATCAGCTGCTCGGTCGCCTTGGCGGCGGCGACAAACTGGTCGGTTCGGAGCGTGCGCCGCTCGGCGTTGAGGCCGAGCCGCTTGGCCGTGATCTCGAAGCGCCGGCCGATCTGCCAGGCATAGGGGCCGGCGCCTTTCATCCGCTTGCCCCATTCCGAATCATAGTCCTTGCCGTCGCGCATCGAACGGATCAGCGACATCACGTGCCGGTAGCGGTCGGGATAATGGCGCAGCAGCCAGTCCTTGAAGATCGGCGCCACCTCGAGCGGCAGGCGCAGGATGACATAGCCGGCCTCGCGGGCGCCTGCGGCGCGTGCCGAATCGAGGATGCGCTCCATCTCCTGGTCGGTCAGGCCGGGAATGATCGGCGCCACCATGACAGAGGCCGGGATGCCGGCATCGGAAAGCTGCCGGATTGCCTCAAGCCGCTTGGTCGCCGTCGACGCGCGTGGCTCCATGGTGCGCGCCAGCATGCGGTCCATCGTCGTCACCGACAGCGCCACCTTGGCCAAGCCCCGTTCGGCCATGCGCGACAAGATGTCGATGTCGCGCGTCACCAGATGGGATTTGGTGACGATGCCGACCGGATGGCCGCGCGCCTCCAGCACTTCGAGGATCTCGCGCATAATCCGGTATTGTTTCTCGATCGGCTGGTAGGGATCGGTGTTGGTGCCGATCGCGATGGTGCGCGGCTGATAGCCATCCTTCGACAGTTCCTTGTCGAGCAGCCGCGCCGCATCCGGCTTGGCAAACAGCTTCGCTTCGAAATCCAGCCCCGGCGACAGGCCCATGAAGGAATGCGTCGGCCGGGCGAAACAATAGACACAGCCATGCTCGCAGCCGCGATAGGGGTTGATCGAGCGGTCGAAGGAAATGTCGGGCGATTCGTTGCGGGTGATGATGGTGCGCGGCTTCTCGACCTGCACTTCGGTCTTGAACGGCGGCAATTCCTCCAGCGAATTCCAGCCGTCGTCGAACACATGCCGGCTGACCGGCTCGAACCGGCCGGATGGGTTGATGCCGGCGGAACGGCCGCGGTTGCGATCCGGACGGACGCGCATGCCGCTCTGTTCGATCATCGCATTGGCCATCTCGGCTCGCCCTGCTCCGAAAGCAGCAATGTCCGCACGCACGATATGTTCCATTTTGGCCCTTTCCCAAGGACTGTCGGCTGGCTGTCGAATCGCTCTGTTCATGAAAATAATCCTATTTCGCTGATGAGAACAAAGCAAGAACTTTTTCGTTGGGCCATGCACAACTGGCGCTGCGCCGGGCTTTCCGCTATTCGGCTAAAAATGCTCAGCGTTCTCATCGAAACCCGGGATGACGAAGAAGGCCTTGCCCGCACGCTCGCCTCGTTGATCGGCGGCGCGGTCGAGGGCGTGGTGCGCGATGTCATCGTCTGCGACACCGGCTCGACCGACCAGACGCATCGGGTTGCCGATCATGCCGGCTGCCACTTCGTGGCCGGCGGCATTGCCGCGGGAATCAGGCAGGCGAAGGGTGACTGGCTGCTGTTTCTGGAACCCGGCGCAAGGCTGGCGGAGGGCTGGATCGACGACGTTGTCGCTCACACGGCGCGGCAAACCATGCCGGCGCGCTTTTCCCGTGCGCGCGGCAGCCGCACGCCGTTCCTGTCACGGGTGTTTTCGGGCAACCGGGCGCTGGCCGAAGGGCTGGTCATCAGCAAGCGCCAGGCCGCTGCCCTGTCGAAGAACGCGCACAGCGCCGAAGCCCTTGCGCGCGGTCTCGCCACCAGGCGGCTCGACGCCGAAATCTGGCTGGCGCCGAAGAAGTGATGTTTCTCCCTTCTCCCCGTTCCCAGGGAGAAGGGTGCCCGAAGGGCGGATGAGGGGCAGCGTCGGCGTCCCCCCGGAATTGACACTGTCCGCTGCGCCGTCCGGCTTTTTCGCCGCAAAAACCTATTGTGCATTGCACAAAAGCTGACGCGTGATTAGCATTCCGTTGATGCGGGATATCGGGGTTTGGGTAGTGCCGGAGCGGTAAGCAAGCGCCGCGTCGTCGTTGCTGCCGTTCATATCTGAGGACCCCGATGAACCTTTCGTCCCCTGACAAATCCGGCGCCCCCAGTCTGGAAGCCGTTGCCCGCAACGGCAGCCTGCTCCGCCGCATTGCGGTGCGTATCCCGACCTATCTGTCCGACCTGCGCGAAAATCCCGCATGGCTGCCGATGTTCGTGCTTGCCCGCACCATGCCGGCGCGCAAGCTGCACTGGCTTGGCGCCAAAGCCGCGCGCCCCGCGCAGAGTGCCGGAGCGACGATGTTCAGGGGCGTCGACCTCAAGTCGATCGTCGCGGCGCTGCGCACCGATGGCCTGTTCTCCGGACTGGTCCTTCCGCAGGCAATCCACGAAGAGATCGCCAGCTTTGCTCAGAGCACGCCGTGCTTCGGCAATTTCGACCGCCGGCTCGAATTCATGCCCGGAGAACACGCAGAAGCCGAGAAGCGGTTCGGCCGCTCTTTGCTCAGCGGACACTATTTCGAGCGCATCCTCGGCTGCAAGGCGGCACTCGCCATCCAGAACGACCCGCTGCTGCTCGACATCGCCCAGCACTATCTGGGCGGGCAGGCAAAGCTGATCACCACGCGTGTCTGGTGGAGCTTTCCGACCGGCGAGGCTTCCGACGCCGACAAGAACCTTGCCTCGCTCGGCAAATATCATTTCGATCTCGACGACTGGCGGATGCTGAAATTCTTCTTCTATCTCAAGCCCTGCGATGCCGGCACCGGCCCGCATGTCTATGTCAAAGGCAGCCACAACAGGCGCAGCCTCAAGCACCAGTTGACGCTGCTGGTCGGCCATCCGGCGCAAGACGTGCTCAAGGTCTATGGCGACGACAGCCCGGTCACGCTGACCGGCGAGGCCGGCCTCGGCTTCGTCGAGGACCCGTTCGGCTTCCACATGGGCACCGTGCCGTCCACCACGCCACGGCTGATGATGGAGGTCGGCTTCGGCGTCTCGCCGCCCTCGCGCCGCCGCTTCCACGGCGAACCGGTCATCCGCTGAGGCCGGAGCGGATCTCGACCGGCATCCAGCGCGCTTGCCGCCGGGCAATGCGACCCTCTTTGTTCTCGGCATCATAGTCCATTGGGACCGGCTCGCGGTTGAACCGCGGCCGGTCATCCAGCGCATTGACGATGACGATCGCTCTCGGTTCGCCGTCGGTGGTCACAGCAGCGGCATAGACGCCGCAGTCCCGGCAGATGAGATAATCGGCCGTGCGCAATCCGAACCGGTATCGGTGCAGCCGGGCCTCGTCCTCGACCGCGACGATCAATCGCCCCTGCGGATCGGCGGCGGCGCGTGAGCCATGCCGGACGCAGAAGGCGCATTGGCAGGCGCGGATCTCCATCTCGGACGGCACGATTCCGGTTTCGAATGTCAGGTGGATGTTGCCGCAATGGCAGCCGCCGCGGTGCGCGCTCATTGGATCTCTTCCGTCTTGACTTGGCGACAGACTATCCGCCCGACGACCCGGAGGAAATGACCTCTCGAAGGCGCAGCCGCCATTCTGCCTGACAAAGGCAGCACTTGGCCGGCACTTTGCCTTGGTTTACGAGGCGGCCTTGCCGCGCCGCAAATGCTCGTCCAGGCGCGGCATGATCTCGACGAAGTTGCAGGGCATGTGGCGGTAGTCGAGCTGCGGTTTCAGGATGCCGTCCCAGGCGTCCCTGCAGGCGCCGGGCGAGCCCGGCAGCACGAAGACGAAGGTGGCGTTGACGACGCCGCCCGTCGCCCGACTCTGCACTGTCGAGGTGCCGATCTTGTCGTAGGAAATGCGGTGGAACACTTCGGAAAAGCCATCCATGCGCTTCTCGAAGATCGGCTCCAGCGCCTCCGGCGTCACGTCGCGGCCGGTAAAACCGGTGCCGCCGGTGGTGATGACGACATCGATGTCTTCGTCGCGCGACCAGCCCAGCACCTTGTCGCGGATTTTCTCCCGGTCGTCGGTGACGATGTCGCGCGCGGCCAGGACATGGCCGGCCTCGGCGATGCGATCAGCCAGCGTCTGGCCGGATTTGTCGTCGGCAAGGCTGCGCGTATCGGACACCGTCAGCACCGCGATGCGCACCGGGATGAACGGCCGGCTCTCGTCAATTTTGGCCATCGGCCCCCTCCGAAGCGATGCTTCGTGTCGCGGCGACAAACCACTCCGGTTCGCGACTGCGAATCTCGGCGGCGGCGCGCTTGGCGACATTGCCGGTCTCGAACAGCCCGAAGCATGTCGCGCCGGATCCCGACATGCGCGAGAATCCAGATCCGGCCCTGTTCAGCAAGGAAAGCGCTCGGCCGATGGGCGGCTGGATCGCCTGCGCCGCCGGTTCGAGATCGTTGCGGGTGATCTCCAACCAGTTGCGGACACTGTGGAAGTCAAATGCACGCGGCAGCGGCGGCAATCCCTCATTGTCGCGTTTCTCAAGTGCGTTGAACACATCAGGCGTCGAGACGGCGACGCCGGGATTGACCAGCACCAAAGCGAGCGCCGGAAAATCCGGCACCAGCGACAGCTCGTCGCCGACGCCACGCGCAACCAGCGGTTTTGCCGCAAGACACATCGGCACGTCGGCGCCGAGCGTGAGACCGATCCGGCTCAGTTCGGCCTCACCGATGTCGAGACCCCATGTCCTGATAAGACCGTGCAGAACGGCGGCCGCGTCGCTTGAGCCGCCCCCGACGCCGGAGGTGACCGGCAGGTTCTTTTCAAGTCGGATGGCAACCGGCGGCGTGCGCTGCTGGCCGGCCTGCCTGCGCAGCGCCTCGCGCGCCTTCACCACCAGATTGCTGTCGTCGATCGGTACGGAGGTCGCGTAACGGCCCGATACGGAGAACCGGTCGGCGTCGGCAGGCTCGATCTCGACCCTGTCGCCGAAGCGGGTGAAAACGACCAGGCTCTCAAGCAGATGATAACCGTCGGCGCGCCTGCCGGTGACGTGCAGGGCCAGATTTATCTTGGCGGGCGCAAGCCACGTCCGGGCTGCGGCATCCAAACTGTCGGCTGCTGACGGGATGATGCTCAGTCCTTGGCCAGGCGGTATTCGCCGGTCTTGGGATCCTGGACCAGCGTGCCGTTGGTGCCGTTGGCTGCCTGCTTTTCGGTGCGCCGCACCTTGGCGGTCACACGTTCGGCCTCGCGGACGAAGGTGCGGTAGCCGAAATAAGCGGCTGCGCCGACAACTGCGAAGAAAATGATCTGTGGCATTTCAAAGCTCCTCCCTCGCAAGGCGGCAAGGCAGACTGTCAAGCCCTCATGCTAGACGCTTTCCCTGCTTTTTCAAAGCCCGAAGCGCGCCCACAATGCGCGCTCTTCCGCCGCATCGATCACGCCGCTTGCGGCGGCGGCGGCAATATCGGGCGCTGAAAAGTTCGAGCCGAACAGGCCGATGCGGCCAAACAGGCCACGCGGCGCGGTGACCAGCCTGAGCTGGGTTTTCGCGCCGAAGCGGGTTTTCAGTACCGTGCGCATGTCGCTCAACGCATCGACGAGGCCAAGCTCCAGCCCTTTCTTGCCGGTCCAGAACAGGCCGGTGAACAGGTCCGGATCGTCCTTCAGCTTGGTGCCACGGCGTTCCCTGACCAGGTCGATGAAGGTCTCGTGCACTTCCAGCTGCAGCGCCTTCAGGCGCTCGACGTCTTCCCTCTTCTCCGGCTTGAACGGGTCGAGCACCGCCTTGTTCTGGCCGGCGGTGTGGACACGGCGCTCGACACCGATCTTCTTCATCAGTTCGGGAAAGCCGAACGAGGCCGAGACGACGCCGATCGAACCGACGATGGAGGACGGATCGGCAAAGATCTCGTCGCCGGCGACCGCGATCATGTAGCCGCCCGAGGCCGCCACATCCTCGACGAAGACCAGCACCTTCTTGTTCTTCTCGACCGCGAGGTCACGGATGCGCTTGAAGATCAGCCGCGACTGCACCGGCGAGCCGCCAGGCGAATTGATCGAAATGGCGACGGCGGGCGCATCGAACAGGAACGCCTTTTCGATGAGGGCGGCGGTGGACGCCAAGGACAGGCTCGGCCGGAACGGGCCGCCGCCGGCCATGATGGTGCCATGCAGCCTGATGACGGGAATGGTGACGACGCTGGATCGCCAGGATTTCGGCAGCAGGCGGTTGAAAAGGCGTTTCACGAGGTGGCTGTCTCCAAATGGCTTCAACGCATGTAGGGATTTGCCGGTCAACGGCAATGCTGCAATCCATCTCAGCCAACTGTGTGCCGGTTTTGCGGCAACGACACTGACGGGCCTAAATCAATCGCCAAACAGCGACGCCAGTCCGTTGTTGATCATCTCGGTTCGTTCCGACGGGCCGTCGCCCGTTTGCCCATGCAGCATCAAAGGCGGGCGGATCGACAGCTTGCCGCGCGCGCCGAGCGCTGCCCTGACGACAATGCGGATTGCGGCTGCTTCCGGGCGCGGATGCACGGCCAGCATCTCGGCGTCGCCGAAGCGGCCCGACAGCGCATGGAGGAGGTCGCCAAGCTGTTCCGGCCGCGCAATGACGGCCATGCCCCCGCGCGGCTTGGCGACGGCAGCCGCACTCCGGATCCAGCTTTCGAACAGCCCGTCGTCCATGACATGCGCCTGCCGCCGCAGCGGATCTGGCGTGGCGCGGTCTTGCGCCGCGTTGAAGGGCGGGTTCATGATGACGAAATCGAAGGAATTGTCGGCGAGGCCGGCTTGCGTCCGCGCCCGGCCTGACAGCGTGACGTCGGCGGTCAGCACCGAGGCGCGATTGCCGAGATGCGCATTGCCGGGATGGGCGAGCGTGGTTGTGGCGAAGCCTGCCATCTCGGCCGACCGTTCGACGAGCACGACCTGCGCCTCTGGGCAGCGCGACAGCACGGCGAGACCCGCCGCACCGGCGCCGGCGCCGAAATCAGCGAGGCGTCCAGAAAAGCCGGATGAAACTGCTGCCGCCAGCATCATGGCATCCATCCCGGCGCGATGCCCTGTCCTGGGCTGGACAAGCCAGAAGCGGCCGCGATGGAAGGCATCGACCGTATGGGCCGGCGTATCGCTGGTAAGCGCGCTCGCTTCAGCCATTATGTCTGGCGGATTTCGTTCTCGATGCCGGCGTCTTTCAAGATGCGCCGCGCCTGATCGGCCTGGTCGGCATCGACCATCACGCGCTTCTGCAAAAGACCGATCGACCCTTCGAGAATGCTCATGTTCTGGTCGGCGACGAAGCAGGCAATCCCGGCATCGCGCATCAGCGATTCGACAAAGGAGATGATCACGGCATCGTTGGTGCGCACGAGTTCTATCATCGGACGAAGTTCGCAGGTTGCAGCGTTGATGTAAACGCTGGAGCATGGCGCCGAAAGTGTGGAGCGGTTTTCGGGCAACGGCATGCGGTCGCTAAGGTTGACACGCCGTCACCGCAGCCGCGCCAATTCGCCTCTTGCCGTGCCCGTATGTGCCGCCCTAGAGTCCCAGGCGGGACCAGGGTGCCGTCGCACGCGTGATCAAAGACGGGAGTGTTTGTTGGTGGGTGTCGTTCTCAACATCGAAAACGGGAAGCGGGAACCCGCCTCCATCAAGGATCTCATCGACCTGACAGCAGCCGATATGGGGCGCGTCAACAAACTGATCCTGTCCAAGGCCGGCTCCGACGTCGAGATGATCCCGGAGGTCGCCAATCATCTGATCTCGTCGGGCGGCAAAAGGCTGCGTCCCATGCTGACGCTCGCGGCGGCCCAGATGTTCGGCTATTCCGGCGAGGGCCACGTCAAGCTCGCCACCGCGGTCGAGTTCATGCACACCGCCACGCTGCTCCACGACGACGTCGTCGACGAGAGCGGCATGCGGCGCGGCAAAAAGACTGCCCGCATGATCTGGGGCAACCAGGCGAGCGTGCTGGTCGGCGATTTCCTGCTCGGCCAGGCTTTTCGCATGATGGTCGATGTCGGTTCGCTGGAAGCGCTCGACATCCTGTCCAGCGCCGCCTCGATCATCGCCGAGGGCGAGGTGATGCAGCTGGCGGCAGCCAAGAACCTGGATACCACCGAGGACGAGCATTTCGCCGTCATCAAGGCCAAGACCGCGGCGCTGTTCTCGGCTGCCGCCGAGGTCGGTCCGGTCATCGCATCGGCGACGCGCAACGATCGCGCCGCATTGCGCTCCTACGGCATGAATCTCGGCCTTGCCTTCCAGCTCATCGACGATGCGCTGGATTATGGCGGCTCCAGCCAGGAGCTGGGCAAGAATGTCGGCGACGATTTCCGCGAGGGCAAGGTTACGCTGCCGGTCATCCTCGCCTACCGGCGCGGCACCAAGGCCGAGCGCACCTTCTGGAAGCGCGCCATCGAGGACAATGTCACCGACGATGCCGGACTGGAAAAGGCGATCGGCCTGATGACCCGCCATGGCGCCATTGCCGACACCATCGGCCGCGCCCGCCATTTCGGCGAGATCGCCCGCGACGCGCTGGCGCCGCTGGAAGCGACGCCGCAGAAATCGGCGCTGATCGACGTCATCGACTTCTGCATCAGCCGGGTGAACTGACCCGCGCCTGGCGCCAAAGCAAGATTGCACGCAAAATCGGGCAATCACCGCTCGACAATCGGTTGCGGCGCAAATTATCTATAAAACATGGCAAAGACCGCAGACGACACCATCGCCGTGCGCATCAGCAAGGTGCTGGCGGATCGCATCATATCGGGTGCGATCGAACCCGGCGCCCGGCTGCGGCAGGATCACATCGCCGAGGAATTCCAGACCAGCCATGTCCCGGTGCGCGAGGCCTTTCGGCGCCTGGAGGCGCAAGGGCTGGCGGCCAGTGAGCCCAGGCGGGGCGTACGCGTCGCCGCCTTCGACCTCGGCGAAGTCAGGGAAGTCGCCGAAATGCGCGCAGCCCTCGAAGTGCTGGCGCTGCGCCATGCCGCGCCGCATCTGACGGCTTCCATTCTCAATCTTGCCGAAGAAGCCACAAAGGCCGGCGACAAATCCCGCGATGTCCGCTCTTGGGAGGAGGCCAACCGCACCTTCCACCGGCTGATCCTGGCGCCCTGCGGCATGCCGCGGCTCATCGCCACCATCGACGATTTGCACGCCGCAAGCGCCCGCTTCCTGTTCGCCGCATGGCGCTCGGAATGGGAAATCCGCACCGACCAGGATCATCGCGCGATCCTGAGCGCGCTGCGGCAGGGCAATACCGAATCGGCCGCCGCCACGCTTGGCCGGCACGTGCAGTGGATCGGCCAGAAACCAGTCAAGACCGCGTCGGGCAAGATGCGCGAAGCGTTTGCCATCGTTGGGTAGGGGACAAGAAGACACGGCCTGGTCGTGGCTCCTCTGAAGACCGCGAGCGCCGCGATCCTTCTGTCCTGCCGGACATCTCCCCCTAAGGGTCCAACGAGGGGGAGATGGCCGGCAGGCCAGAGGGGGGTGCTGTCCCGCCAGCTTTATTCGGCACGCAAGCCCAAGCCTTTTTAGGGCGAGGGTTGCCATTCCCGCGCAAATATGGATTCGATAATAGATCGAACAACAAAATTATCTATAATTCAAACCAAGCCAGGGAAGCCGCCATGACCGACATCGCCTTTTCGCCCTCCAAGCCCTCCTTCAGCCCGTTGCGCCTGCAAACCCGCTCGTACGCTCGGCAAGCCGCGGCCATCGTCATCGGCACGCTGTCCATTGCGCTCGCCTCCTACATCGAAGTGCCGATGCTGCCGGTTCCAATGAACATGCAGACCTTTGCGGTGACGCTGGTGGGCGCGCTCTATGGCTGGCGGCTCGGCGCGATCACCATCGCCGCATGGCTCGTCGAGGGCGCTGTGGGTTTGCCGGTGCTATCGGGCGGCGCTGCCGGCATCCAGCATTTTGCCGGGCCGACCGCCGGTTATCTCTTCGCCTTCCCGGTCGTCGGCGCGCTGGTCGGCTGGCTGGCCGAACGCGGCTGGAACGGCAACCGCGTGCTGCTCGCCTTCGCCGGCATGGTCCTCGGCAACCTCGCCTGCCTGGTTCTCGGCACGGCCTGGCTCGCCGTCATGATTGGCCTCGAACAGGCCATCACCTTCGGCTTCTTGCCCTTCCTCGTCGGCGGCCTGCTGAAATCGGCGCTCGGCGCCGCGACGCTCAAGCTGTTTTCCGGTAAGGCGGACCCGGCAGGAGCATGATCCCGAAAAGTGGAGTCCGGTTTTCGGAAGAGATCATGCTCAAACAAAAAGATGCAGCCCCATCCCGATATCTTCGGGATGGAACAGGCTCCGCAACCGCGTCCTAGAACCGATGACCGTCAGGTTGCGCTCCCACCATCTGCTTTGCCTGCTGACCTATGTCGGCAAAGGCTACAGCGGAGCCTTCGTCGCCAATTATGACGTCATCGCGAAACGTCTGGGCCGGGGCGAGGATACTCTGATCGTCTCCGGCCCCGACGACATCTGCCGGCCGCTGCTCGGCGAGGCCGAGCCCCACTGCTTGCGCGAAAGCGCCGCAGGCCGGGACGAGCTGGCAGCACGCGATGTCGGCAAGCTGCTGGCCCGGCCCATCGAGGCGGGCGTCCGTCTCAGCCTCGACGCGGCAACGCTTGCCGCCTCGCGCGCGGCCTTTTCAGCCGGCGTGACGCGTGAGGCCTGCCAGGGTTGCGAGTGGGCCGGCCTGTGCAGCACGATAGCGGCAGGCGGATATCGCGATGTCAGGCTGTAGCTCCCAACCCCGATCTGCTATTGTCGGAACCGACAGTGTCTGCGTCGCCATGGTTTGTTAATCGGGTGACCCGATTGTGAATTCGGCCCGGATTGCAGCCTGACCCCAAAAAGGCCATGCTTTGTCAGGAAACATCGAGTCTATGGCTTCTCCGCGCCGACGCGGGATGGCGCTTGGCTGAAAGGGATACGATGCGGCAAGGACGTGCGCGCTGGCTCGCGGGGCTGGCAATTGTGGCAGGAATGGCGATTTCTCCGCTGCCTGCCTACGCCAAGGAATCGACCGACCCGGTCAAGATCACCTCCTTCTCGGGCGCCTATCTCGCCGCCCGCATCGCCGAAGGCGACAACGACCTCGACAATGCCATCGGTTATTACAAGCAGGCGCTCGCCTTCAATCCCGGCGACACCTCGCTGCAGCAAAGCCTGATGCTGTCGCTGATCGCGCAAGGCCGCTTCGAGGAATCGCTGGTCTATGCCGACAAGCTCAAGGCAGTTCCCGACGTCGAGCGCTTCTCGCGTCTGGCTCTGGCGGTCGATTCCTTCCACAAGAAGGATTTCACCAAGGCGCAGTACTGGCTCAAGCTGTCGCTCGAATCCGATCTCGACCGGCTGATTTCCGGCGTCATGTCCGGCTGGGCACAAGAGGGCGCCGGCGACCCCACCGGGGCGATGGCCTCGATCGACAAACTGCAGGGGCCTGACTGGTTCGGCCTGTTCAAGTCCTTCCACCGCGCGCTGATCGCCGATGCCGCAGGCCTGTCGGACAAGGCCGACGCGCTTTATGACGCGACCCTGACCGACGTCACGGCCGGCGGTGCCGCGCCCGAGACATGGATGCGCAACGCCCAGGCCTACGCGTCTTTCCTGGCGCGCAAGGGAAACAAGAACAAGGCGCTCTACGTGCTCGACAAGGCCGAGGCGTTCGCGCCCGGCAAGCTCGACATCCAGGCGCTTCGCGACAGGATCAGCAAGGGCGACAAGATCGAGCCCTTCGTCGCCAGTCCCTCCGAAGGCGCCGCTGAAATCCTGCTCGACCTCGCCATCGCGCTCAATCGCGGCGGCGGCGAGCCGTTCGTGCGCCTCTATCTGCAATATGCGCTCGCGCTCAAGCCCGACAGCGACGCCGCTTTGGTGCAGCTTGCCGCCGTTGCGGAGCAGCTGAAGGATGGCGAAGGCGCCATTGCGCTCTATAGCCGCATTCCAGCCTCCTCGCCGCTGAAGGAGCTTTCCGACCTGCAGCTCGGCCTCAACCTTGCCGATCTCAACCGTCACGACGAGGCTATCGCCCATCTCAAAGCATTCGTCGAAGCTCACCCCGATGACATGCGCGCCTATCTGGCGCTGGGCGGGGTCTATGCCTCGAAGGAGGATTTCCGCTCCGCCGCCACTCTCTACGACAAGGCGGTCGCGGTGCTGAAGACGCCGACCAATGCCAACTGGAACATCTACTATCAGCGCGGCATCGCCTATGAGCGGCTGAAGGAATGGCCGAAGGCCGAACCGAACTTCCTCAAGGCGCTTGAGCTGTTCCCCGATCAACCGCAGGTGCTGAACTATCTCGGCTATTCCTGGGTCGACATGAACATGAACCTCAAGGAAGGCCTGGCGATGATCCAGAAGGCCGTCGACCTCAGGCCGAGCGACGGCTACATCGTCGATTCGCTGGGCTGGGCCTATTTCCGCATGGGCCGGTTCGACGACGCCGTGCGCGAAATGGAGCGCGCCGTGTCGCTCAAGCCGGAAGATCCGGTGCTCAACGACCATCTCGGCGATGCCTATTGGCGCGTCGGCCGCAAGCTCGAAGCCACTTTCCAGTGGAATCAGGCGCGCGACCTGAAGCCGGATCCCGATGTGCTTGCCATTTTGCAGCAGAAGCTGATGAAGGGCCTGCCGCCGATCGAATCCAACACGGCGCAGGAAACCCCGAAGGTCAAGCCGGCCACCCCGCCAGCGCCGAAGGGGTGATCGGGCCATACTTCTGATGAAACGGGGCTCGCTGAGCCCCGTTTTTTCGGCTTGGCGTCTTAGAGCAATTCCAGGAAAGTGTGCGCGGTTTCCGTTCGGAATTGCGACAGAAACAAAGAGATAGAGACGCCCTATCGCGATCGTCATTCTATGGCGGAGCAAGGAGCGAAGCGACGCGGCGCAGACCCAGCGTTGGCGCTCATTCTAGAACAGCTTTCGGTAGACGACGAACCCCGAGAGATCGCCGATCTTGTCGTAGAGCTTCATCGCCGTGTGGTTGGTTTGGTGTGTCAGCCAGTAGACGCGGCTGGAGCCTGCGGTTTGCGCCCTGGTATAGACGTCTTCGATCAGTGCCCGGCCGACGCCCTTGCCGCGCGACGCCTCATTGGTGAAGAGGTCCTGCAGATAGCAGTTCGGCGAAATCGCCGTCGTGGTGCGGTGATAGAGATAGTGGACAAGACCGAGAAGCTTGCCTTCGCTCTCCGCGACCAGCGCATGCATAGGCTCATAGGCATCGAAGAAGCGCGACCATGTCATTGCAGTGATGTCACCGGGCAGGGCGGTCTCGCCCGAGCGGCCGTAAAACGCATTGTAGCCGTCCCACAGCGGCAGCCATTGCTCGTAATCCTCTCGGGTGACGGGGCGTACGGTGAGCTGGCCTTGCATGGCTGAACCTCTGTCGTTGAAGCTGGGCGAGCAAACGGCCACCGGCACCGTCCGGCAATGGGCCAGTCCGAAGCAAAGCGTTCAACCTCTCATCAAGGCGGCGATAGGCGCTGCCTTGACGCTAGCCGGCCCGGCAACTAGGGAATGGCATCATTTCAGCGCTTTCCGAGGCCGCCGTGACGTCAGACAGTCCAGCCCATATACATCCCAGCCGCTCGTTCCAGGGGCTGATCCTGACCCTGCACAATTACTGGGCCGCCTATGGCTGCGTCATCCTGCAGCCTTACGACATGGAAGTCGGCGCCGGCACCTTCCATCCGGCCACCACGCTGCGCGCGCTCGGGCCCAAGGGCTGGAACGCCGCCTATGTCCAGCCCTCGCGCCGGCCCAAGGACGGCCGCTACGGCGAAAACCCCAACCGGCTGCAGCATTATTACCAGTACCAGGTGATCCTGAAGCCCAACCCGCCGAACCTGCAGGAGCTCTATCTCGGCTCGCTCAAGGCGATCGGCGTCGATCCGTTGCTGCACGACATTCGCTTCGTCGAGGACGACTGGGCAAGCCCGACGCTTGGCGCCTGGGGGCTCGGCTGGGAGTGCTGGTGCGACGGCATGGAAGTGTCGCAGTTCACCTATTTCCAGCAGGTCTGCGGCATCGAATGCGCGCCGGTGGCGGGAGAACTGACCTACGGCCTGGAGCGGCTGGCCATGTATGTGCAGGGCGTCGACAATGTCTACGACCTCAACTTCAATGGCCGAGAAGGCGCCGAAAAAGTCACGTATGGCGATGTCTTCCTGCAGGCCGAGCAGGAATATTCCAGGCACAATTTCGAATATGCCAACACCGCCATGCTGCTCAGGCATTTCGAGGACGCCGAAGCCGAATGCAAGGCGCTGCTCGCGGCCGGCGCCCCGGCTTCGAACGACAATCTGCCGATGCACCGCATGGTCTTCCCGGCCTATGACCAGTGCATCAAGGCCAGCCACGTCTTCAACCTGCTCGACGCGCGCGGCGTGATTTCGGTGACCGAGCGGCAGAGCTACATCCTGCGGGTGCGCAATCTGGCGAAAGCCTGCGGCGAGGCATTTTTGCAGACCCAGGCCGGCGGGCTCGCCGCCTGAGGCTCACTTCATCATTTCGGGGGAAATGTTGATTGGCGCCGAGAACTGGCCAGACGATCCCGCCATGGTCCGCATAGCCTGCCGCACACCCGGCATCGAGAAGGCGCCATGCACCTGCGCGGCGAAACAGGCGCTGAGCGCGATGATCTGGAGAAGTCTCGATGCCGTTTTCATGGTCGTTCAGCCAATAGGTCCCTGCCTGAGCGTTGGTCGCTTCAGCGCTGCGTTTGGTTCATGGAAATCTTTGATCAAAGGACGGGCGGGCTGGTTGCGGCCCGACAGGGGCGGTCAAAATTCCTGGAAACAGCGGTCAGCCGAGTAGCTATGCCCTCTTACCTCCCCCTAGATGGGGGAGGTCGCCGCGAAGCGGCGGGTGGGGGTGACAGCGCGACGTTCCATGCCAAAACTCGATCGATTCAAGCTGCAGTCTGCGCAAAGGCTTCGCGCGGCGATGACCGACGAGGAACGCATCCTGTGGCGGCATCTGTGGCGCATTCCAGTAGAAGGCACTCATTTTCGCAGGCAGGCGTAGGTAGGCGTTTACTTCCCTGATTTCATCTCCCACCGGCTGAAGCTGATCATTGAGGTGGACGGTGCCCATCACAGCTTCGATGACCAGCTGCGCCATGACGAGCGTCGAACGAAATGGTTCGAGAGCCAAGGCTACCGTGTCATTCGCTTCTGGAACCATGAAATCAAAAACGAACTGGATTCCGTGCTCGATACGATCTATGCGGCGGTGGAAGAACGAAAATCACACCTGCGTTTGCGCGATGGTGCCGAAGGTATCGGCGGCTGAGAGGTCGCCACCCCACCCCGGCGCTACGCGCCGACCCTCCCCATCGAGGGGAGGGTGGGAGCCTAACTATGCCTGATCTGCTTCTAGAACTTCGCTCCGAGGAAATCCCCGCCCGGCCGCGCAACCGCAGCGCCGGAGGCGCGAGGACGCGCAATCAGGGAGAAGGCATGCGGGTGGAGAAACTCTGATGCCGGATCTTTTGCTAGAACTTCGCTCCGAGGAAATCCCCGCCCGTATGCAGCGCAAGGCGGCGGGCGATCTCAGGAAGATGCTGACCGACGGTCTGGTCGAGGCGGGTCTGACCTATGACGCCGCGCGCGAATACTGGACGCCGCGGCGCCTGGCGCTCGATGTCAGGGGCCTGACCGCGCGCTCGAAGGATATCCACGAGGAGATCAAGGGGCCGTCGACGACGGCGCCGGAACAGGCGGTGCAGGGTTTTCTGCGCAAGGCAGGCCTTGCCTCGGTTGCCGAGGCGCATGTTCATTCCGATCCGAAGAAGGGCGATTTCTACGTCGCCCATATTTCGAAGCCGGGCAGGGCGGCGGAAGAAATCATCGCCGAACTGGTGCCGGCCATCATTCGCGGCTTCCCCTGGCCGACATCGATGCGCTGGGGGCCGGCTTCAGCCAAGCCCGGTTCGCTGCGCTGGGTGCGGCCGCTGCAGACGATTCTGTGCACCTTCGGCCCGGAGACCGAGGAGCCGGTGGTGGTCGATTTCGAGATCGATGGCATCCGCTCGGGCAATATCACCTACGGCCATCGTTTCATGGCGCCGGGAGAAATCACCGTGCGCCGCTTCGACGATTACGTGACCAAGCTGGAAGCGGCCAAGGTCGTGCTCGATGGCGACCGCCGCAAGGAGATCATCCTTGCCGACGCCCGCAACCTCGCCTTCGCCAACGGGCTCGATCTGGTCGAGGACGAAGGGTTGTTGGAAGAAGTGTCGGGCCTGGTCGAATGGCCGGTGGTGCTGATGGGCGAATTCGAGCAGGCCTTTCTTGCCATACCGCCAGAAGTGGTCCGGCTGACCATCCGCGCCAATCAGAAATGCTTTGTCACCCGGCCGCAGGGCGACGGCGAAAACCTCTCCAACCGCTTCATCCTCACCGCCAACATCGAGGCCAAGGACGGCGGCAAGGAGATCGCGCACGGCAACGGCAAGGTGGTGCGTGCCCGCCTGTCGGACGCGCTGTATTTCTGGAAGACCGACCAGGGCGATCTGCCGGATCTGGAGCAGCTCGAGGCGTCGGCGAAGAAATTCGGGCTCGATCTGAAAAAGCCGCTCGACCAGCGCATGGCCCGCCTCGACCATCTCAATGTCACCTTTCACGCCAAGCTCGGTACGCAAGGCGATCGGGTGGAGCGGATCAAGCGGCTGGCGCAGGAGCTGGCGCCAACAGTGGCGCAGTCGATCTCCCCCCTTGAGGGGGAGATGGCCGGCAGGCCAGAGGGGGTCGCTTCGGCTGCCGCGACGCCGTCCGGTCTCTCGAAGAAAGAGGGAGTTGGCACTCCACGCGAGACGACCCCCTCTGTCGCCTTCGGCGACATCTCCCCCTCAAGGGGGGAGATTACCGCGCTCGCCGCTCGCGCCGCCGTGCTGGCCAAGGCTGATCTCACGACAGAAGCAGTGGGCGAGTTTCCGGAACTGCAAGGCGCAATGGGCCGCAAATACGCGCTGCTGCAGGGTGAGCATCCGTCCGTGGCTGCGGCGATCGAGGAGCACTACAAACCGCAAGGTCCGTCGGATAGCGTGCCGACCAATCCGGTGTCGATTGCCGTCGCGCTGGCCGACAAAATCGATACGCTGGTCGGCTTCTGGGTCATTGATGAAAAGCCGACGGGGTCGAAGGACCCTTACGCGCTGAGAAGGGCCGCACTGGGCGTGGTGAGAATCCTGATCGAGAATGGGATCTCACTGCCGCTGACATCGCTCTTCGATAGTGCCTATCAAACGGCGAGTTATCTCGCGTCTAAGGCTGGACGGGCATTTGGGCCCGACCTCCTCGCCTTCTTCCACGACCGCCTGAAAGTCTATCTCCGCGACCAGGGCGCTCGGCATGATCTCATTGACGCCGTGCTGGCAGGTGGTGGAAGCGCGCCAATCTCCCCCCTTTTGGGGGCGGCGAAGCCGACAAAGGGGGGCGCTGTCCCGCCGACCTCTCATTCTGGCGCGCCCCCCTCTGCCCTGCCGGGCATCTCCCCCACAAGGGGGGAGATCGGCCAATCGCACTCGGACGACCTCCTGCAGATCGTGCGTCGCGTCGAAGCTCTGGGGTTCTTCCTCGACACCGAGGACGGCAAGAACCTGCTCGCCGGCGCCAAGCGGGCGGCCAACATTCTGGCTGCCGAAGAGAAGAAGAAAACGCTCGTCGCCGAGACTGTTGAGCCGGCGCTGTTTCGCGAGGAGGCCGAGAAATCGCTGTTTGCAGCGGTGAATCAGGCGGAGAGAGAAGCCGGCGAAGCGATTCAAAACGAAGACTTTTCCGCCGCCATGCTGGCGCTTAGCGTGCTGCGCGAACCGGTTGATGCATTCTTTGAACGTGTTCTCGTGAATGATGAGGACCAGGCCGTGCGCGCCAACCGTCTGGCATTGCTCGCCCGCATCCGCACGGCCACCGACCAGGTGGCTGATTTCTCCAGAATAGCTGGCTAGCTAAGGGACGGACAAGCCCGAACACGGGCGGCGTTCACACGCCGCCCGTCTTGTTTTCAGTCCTCCCGAGGCTGACTCCGTCAGTCCTCCAAAATGCTGACATGCACGCTGTCTGAATAGACGTCGACCTGGATCAGCGGCTCGCCATTGACGATGGCGTTCCGTGTCGAGGAGCTCATCGCGCCACCGCGCTTCAGCATGCGTTCCAGATACGCGCGATCATCGTTGCTGCGGAACCAGTCATCGCCCTGGTCGTCGGCATCGCGCCGGTGGAACTTGTGCCAGTTGGCACGGTCCTGCCGCACCATCTGTGCTGCGCTACTCAGCTCATAGCCGTCGCTGGCATGGTGGTCGCGATCGGAAATGCGCGCGACGTAGGACCCTAGCTCGTCACCGGCCTGCGCGCCGCCGACACCTATAGGTGACGCCAGCAACAGGCCGGCAATAATCAAAGATTTCGTTATGTTCATGATAACCCCTCGCTCTCCTACAACCCGGCGCGCTCATGCCAAAACCGATTGGCGAAATTGGGGCCGCCGCCGCCAAGCCGATCGTGCGCCGGGCTGTCGATTGGCGTCAAGCGGCATGGATTGGCCGACTGTCTTGGCCGACTGTTTTGGCTGAATGGCCTACTCGGCTTTGCCGACGCCCTCGATCGGCTGCTGCGGTGTTGTTGCCGGCTGCGGCGCTGCCGGTTGCGACTCGGGCTTGCCGTTCGATGCCGTTGCAGTTCCGGCTGGTGCGTTCTCTGCCGTCGGCTCAGTTGCCGGCGCCGCGGCGCTCGCCCTGGCCGGAGCCGGCGCGGCGAAGGCGCCGCCGACGATGCCGCCGCGAATGATCATCGGATCCTGCCTAGGCTTTTCGGGGATCGCCGCGACCTTTTCATAAGTCACATCGGGCTGGGCATCGCCGAGAGCGACGATCGATGGCGTCGAGGCGGTCCTGACCGGTTCGGATCCGCCAACCTTGATGACCGATGGCGTCGAGGTCGAGACGCCGAAAAAGACGATCGACGAGGCGTGCGCCCCACCGGTCATCGCCGCCAGGGTGAAACCAAGCGCTCCAAGCACACGCATCGACATCGAAACCGTCCCCTTGCCCAACAAGCCGCCAGCCCTAACCCAAGTAGCCTTAACCCGAGTGGATTGATGCCGGCTTGCAGGGAAACATAGCATTTTAGGCATTGATAATTCGCCAACGCCGGCTTGCCCGAAAACCACTGCCGTATTAGAGCAATTCCAGGAAAAGTGAGTAGCGGTTTTCCGTCCGGAATTCCGCAAAAACAAATACTTAGAGCGTTTAAGCGAACAGCTGAACCGCTCTAATGCATGTCGCTCAAAAGTGGCCCCGGTTTTGAGAGAACGACATGCATCAAAACAAAGACCTAAAGCGCGTCGCATGAATCCGGTTCAGCGCGACGCGCTTTAGGTCCGGTGCCTGTGAGGTGAAGCGAGTGGCTGAGATACTATCCGTCGGCGAAGCGATGGAGCAGGCGTTGGCGCTGCTTGAGGGCGGCGACGTGGTCGCCATCCCGACGGAGACCGTCTATGGACTGGCCAGCGACGCGACCAATGGCGTCGGCGTCGCCCGCATCTTCGAAGCCAAGGGCCGGCCGCGCTTCAACCCGCTGATTGCCCATGTCGCCGATCTGGCGATGGCCGAGCGCATTGCGGCCTTCGATCCGCTGTCGAAACGGCTGGCCGAGGCGTTCTGGCCGGGGCCGCTGACGCTGGTGCTGCCGCTCCAACCCGGCAACGGCATCCATCCGCTGGTCACCGCCGGGCTGGACACGGTCGCGCTGCGCATGCCCAGGGGGTTCGGCGGCGAGCTGATCGCCAGACTCGGCCGGCCGTTGGCCGCGCCCAGCGCGAACTCTTCGGGCAAGATCAGCGCCACGACGGCGCAAGCCGTCGCGGCCGATCTCGGCGCCAAAATCCAGCTGGTGGTCGATGGCGGCGCCACCCCGGTCGGGCTGGAATCGACCATCGTCAAGGTCGAAGGCAACAGCGTGCGGCTGCTGAGGCCAGGCGGCATCGCTGCCGCCGATATCGAGGCCGTCACCGGCATTAAGCTGCAGCGCGGCGCGACAGCCGGCATCGAGGCGCCCGGCATGCTGGCGTCGCATTATGCGCCGTGCGCATCGGTGCGGCTCGATGCACAGAGTGTGGCTGAAGGCGAGGCCTTGCTGGCCTTTGGTGGCGACCGCGCCGAAGGCTGGCAAGCGGCGGCCGCCTTGCGCAACCTGTCCGCGTCAGGCGATTTGCGCGAAGCCGCAAGCAATCTGTTCGCGTATTTGCAGGAACTCGACCGCAGCGGTGCGGCGACGATCGCCGTCGAGCCGATCCCGTTCGATGGGCTCGGCGAGGCGATCAACGATCGGCTGTTTCGTGCCGCTGCCCCCCGTGACAAGCTCGATTGAGCGCCATAGTTTGCGCCCATGAACGACGCACCCTTCGACCTCGATCCCGCTCTCATCGCCCGCTTCGCGGCAATCGTCGGCGACAAATATGCGCTGCGCGACCAGGCCGATATTGCGCCGTATCTTACCGAGCGGCGCGGCCTATGGCACGGCAGGACCGCCTTGGTGTTGCGTCCCGGCAGCGTCGACGAGGTCAGCCGGATCATGCGCCTGGCGAGCGAGACGGGAACGCCGGTCGTGCCGCAAAGCGGCAACACCGGGCTGGTCGGCGCCCAGGTGCCGGATGCCTCCGGCCGCGAGATCGTGCTGTCGCTGTCGCGGCTGAACCGCATTCGCGAGATCGACGTCTTCTCGAACACGGTGACCGTCGAAGCCGGCGTCATCCTGCAGACGCTGCAGGAAGCCGCCGACGCCGCCGACCGGCTGTTTCCGCTGTCGCTTGCCGCGCAGGGCTCCTGCCAGATCGGCGGCAATCTCTCGTCCAATGCCGGCGGCACCGGCGTGCTTGCCTATGGCAATGCGCGCGAACTCTGCCTTGGTGTCGAAGTCGTGCTGCCGACCGGCGAAGTCTTCGACGATCTGCGCAAACTGAAGAAGGACAACACCGGTTACGATCTGAAGAACCTGTTCGTCGGCGCCGAAGGCACGCTCGGCATCATCACCGCGGCGGTGCTGAAACTGTTTCCCAAGCCCAAGGGGCGCGAAGTGGCCTTTGCCGGCCTGTCGTCGCCGGAAGCAGCCCTTTCGCTGTTCAGCCTGGCGATGGACCGGGCAGGGGCGGCACTCACCGCCTTCGAGCTGATCGGCCAGCGTCCGTATGATTTCACGCTGCGCCATGCGCAGGGCGTCACGCGGCCGCTGGTGCAGCGTTGGCCATGGTATGTGCTGATGCAGGTGTCGTCGGGCCGTTCGGCCGAGGACGCCAGGGCGCTGATCGAGGAGGTGCTGTCGGAAGGCCTCGAGCAAGGCATCGTCGGCGACGCGGTGATCGCGGCCAGCCTGGCGCAGGGCGACGCGTTCTGGAACTTCCGCGAGGTGCTGCCGGATTCGCAAAAGCCCGAAGGTGCTTCGATCAAGCATGATATTTCGGTGCCGGTGGCATCCATCCCGGCGTTTATCGAAAAGGCGGCCGGTGCAGTGGCTTCGGTCAGTCCGCAGGCGCGCGTGGTCTGCTTCGGTCATATGGGCGACGGCAATCTGCACTACAACATCTCCCGGCCGGAGGGCGGTGACGACGAAGCGTTTCTCGGCCTCTACCACGCCATGAACCATGCCGTGCACGATGTCGTGCGCTCCTTCCACGGTTCGATCTCGGCCGAGCATGGCATCGGCCAGTTGAAGCGCGACGAACTGATCGCCACCGCGCCGCCAATGGCGATCGAACTGATGCGCCGGGTGAAGGCGGTCTTCGATCCGGCCGGCATCATGAATCCCGGTAAGGTTATCTGATCCTTTCAACATTTTGTGGCTGGTCTCATTCCGATAACCATCGCCTGAGATCAGCAAAATTTAACTGACTTTCTTAAGCCGCGCGGCAGAAGCTCGCGCTAATGTTTCACACAACGAGGCCGGGAAAACTGGCCCGGTGGGATCCGTGAAAGCGGCTCTCAGGAGAAACACAGGAAGGCAGCAGATGAACAGTGTATTGAAGCCCGTCTGGGCCGGGCGCAACATGCGCCTCGACCCATTCCGCCTGCCGCAAGTGGTGAGCTATGCGACGCGCGACGACTATGGCGACGTTACCTTCACCATCGACCAGCGCGGCGCCGTCATCCGCCGCACGCTCGAGATGAGCGGCGTGCCGGCGATCATCGCGCTGCCCGCCAACGCGTTTCGCGGCGTCGCCGCCCGCGCGATGGAGGATGCGCAAGGCAATGTCACGGTAACCCTCGAACTCCTGCACAACGACCCGATGCTGTCGGTGCCGCTGCTGGTGGCCGACGATCTCGACGACGTCGCCGCCGACTGGCGCGCCTGGGCCGATGCTTACCGGCTGCAGATGCTGCTGATCGAATCCGACGGCATTGCCCGCACGCTTGAGGAATCGCTCGGCGCCGCCATCAAGGCGCTGCCGGCCAAGGATCGCCGCAAGGGCCGGGTCTCGACCACGCGCCGCCCGCGCTTCCTCGCCCGCCGCAGGGCCGGCAATCTCGGGCTGAGACTGGTGATCGACGGCCAGGAGATTATTTCGAGAGAGTAGCTTGACCGGCGATTGGCGAAACCGCCGACGACAGCCTTCTTCTCCCCGTCACTATACGGGGGTTGAGGAGCGGTCCGCGTAGCGGACGAAAAGCCAATTGCTTGGCTTTTCGAGTGACCAACGCCCGGCAGGGCGATGAGGGGCGGCGCTGACCGAGGCATTTCTCGCAATATCGCCGCTGTGCATCTCACCTCAACTGCAAAGATTGGCGCTGCCCCTCATCCGGCTGCCGCCACCTTCTCCCTGTAGTGACGGGGAGAAGGAGATTAAACCAGCGGCTTTAGCGCCACCCACAGCGCACCGCCGATCAGGCCGATGAAGATCAACCAGCCGACCTGGTTGTTGGATTTGAACAGCCGCAGGCATTGATCGGGATCGTCGATATCCAGAACCGCTATCTGCCGCGCCATATGGGCGCCGGCGGCGATCAGCCCGGCCAGCGCCACCACCGGCGCCTGCGCCGAGGCGAAGGCGATGGCGAAGCAGACCAGCGTGCCGCCATAAAGCCCGACCAGCCAGGTCTTGGTGTTGTCGCCGAACAGCCGCGCCGTCGAGCGCACGCCGACGATGGCGTCGTCTTCCTTGTCCTGATGTGCATAGATGGTGTCGTAGCCGATCACCCACAGGATCGAGCCGATATAGAGCATGACGGCCGGGCCATCGAGATCGCCGAACTCGACCGCCCAGCCCATCAGCGCACCCCAGGAGAAGGCGAGCCCGAGCACCAATTGCGGCCAGTTGGTGAAGCGCTTCATGAAGGGATAGACGGCAACGATGACCAGCGAGACGATGCCGAGCGGAATGGCGAAGTCGTTGAACTGCAGCAGCACGACGAGGCCCAGCAAGGCCTGGATGACTAGGAACGCCCAGGCTTGGCGGCGCGTCACCTTGCCGGCCGGCAATGGCCGCGAGCGCGTGCGCTCGACCTTGTTGTCGATGTCCTGGTCGACAATGTCGTTATAGGTGCAGCCGGCGCCACGCATGGCGACGGCGCCGACAAAGAACAGGAACAGGAACCACGGCGACGGCAGCAATGTGAGCAACGGGTCTGCCGGGCGGGGATAGGCGCTGGCCGCAAGCGCTGCCGACCACCAGCAGGGCCACAGCAGCAATTGCCAGCCGATCGGCCGGTCCCAGCGCGCAAGCTGCGCGTAAGGCCACAGCCAGCGCGGCAATATCTTGTAGACCCAATGGCCGCTCGGCGCGTCGGCGACGCGGCCCTGTGCGGCTTTCGACTGGATGGTTTCCATCGTGCTGGAGTGGCAGCAGCGGCGTGCGCCGTCAAGCGGCCGCATTGTCGCTCAGGCGGTGAAAATATCGTGGCTGGCAAACCATTCCTTCGCCACCTCCGTGAAGGCCAGCGCCGCCTTCGACAGCCTTTGCCTTGTGTCATGGGTGAGGATGATGCGCTGCATCGGCAGCGGATCGGACAGCGGCTTGCAGACCAGCGGCAGCCCGTCATAACTCCTGTCGCCATAGGGCCTGGTGTAGCTCACCGCGACGCCGAAGCCGTTGGCGACCATGCTGCGCTGCAGTTCGAACGAACTCGCCGTCGATTGCGAGACCGGCGACAGGCCGCGGCTGAGGAACAGGTCCAGCATATGCTGCCAGCTATGCGGCTGGTCGGTGGTGATCAAGGGATGGGTCGCCAGCTCCGCCAGGCTGACGCTGGCCTGGCTGGCCAGCGCGTGGCCTTGCGGCAGAAGCGCGTTGTGGCCGCAGCTCATGCAGCAGGATGCGGGCGAAGTGCGAGGGCAGGCCGAGATCGTAGGTCAGGCCGAGATCGATTGCCGCATCGCCGAGCCGCCGGCCGAGCGTCTCGAAGGTCTCGTCGCGGACCACCACGGTGACCGCCGGGCAGCGTTGCGAAAAAGCGCGGATCAGCGCCGGCGCGAAATAAGGCGCCAGATCCTCGAAACAGCCGAGCACAAGTTCGCCCCCGACATCGGCGTCGCGCGTCCCGAGCCCAACCAGTTCGTCCGCTTCGGCCAGCACCTGCTTTGCCTTCGCCACCGCGCTGCGGCCGAACGAGGTCAGCGCGATGCCGCTGCCGCGCTGGCGCACGAACAGTTTCTGGCCGAGCGTCGCTTCGACATTGTCGATCGCCACCGAGATCGAGGGCTGCGAGACGTTCAGCATCCGGGCGGCCACGGTGACGCTGCCGTGACGGGCAACAGTGACGAGGTAGCGCAACTGGGTGAGGGTCAGGTTCATAGGGTAAAGCTATAAGAGGGATGAGAAGTTATTATTTTACGCGATGTGCGGCGGCCGCGATAGTCGGTCATCGAAACAGGAGAGACATGACATGGCCGCCAGACATATCGATGCCGCAGCGATTGCCGACTACCAGCGCGACGGCGCGGTCTGCATACGCGGCGCTTTCAAGGACTGGGTCGGCACCATCGGCGCCGGCATCGAGCGCAACATGCAAAACCGCAGCGCCACGGCGTCGGACATCGCCAACGGCAAGGGCAGCTTCTTCGACGATTACTGCAATTGGGAGCGCATTCCCGAATTCGTCGACGTGGTGCGCAATTCCCCGGCCGGGGAACTCGCGGCAGCGGCGATGCAGTCGCGCAGCGCCCAGTTCTTCCACGACCATGTGCTGGTCAAGGAACCGGGCACGCAAAAGCCGACGCCTTGGCACCAGGACATCCCGTATTACTTCGTCGATGGCACCCAGACCGTCAGCTTCTGGATTCCGATCGATCCGGTCAAGGAAGCGACGCTGCGGCTGATCGCCGGCTCGCACAAATGGGACAAGATGATCCTGCCGGTGCGCTGGCTCGATGACAGCAATTTCTATGCCGGCGAGGGCGATTATCTGCCCGTGCCGGATCCAGACGAGGACCCGTCGCTGAAGGTGCTCGAATGGGAGATGGAGCCGGGCGACGCCATCCTGTTCGACTTCCGCACCGCGCATGGTGCGCGCGGCAATCCGACCGCGGCGCGTCGCCGGGCGCTGTCGCTGCGCTGGGTCGGCGACGATGCGCGCTATGTCGAGCGCCCCGGCCGTACCTCGCCGCCCTATCCCGGCCATGACATGAAGCCCGGCCAGAAACTGCGCGAGGACTGGTTCCCGGTCGTCTTCCAGAGCTGATACCGGCCGGGGACGCCGTGCTCTCGGCGCGACGTTCCCGTGCGCAACCGGTATGGCGCAAGGTAAAACTCTTGACCCGCGCCGCCCGGGGCAATAGCGCAGTCCCTGTCGTGAAATGACAAGGGACATCGGCATGCGCGTTTTGTTGATCGGCTCCGGCGGCCGCGAACATGCCCTGGCCTGGAAGATCGCGGCCTCGCCGCTTTTGACCAGGCTCTATGCCGCGCCCGGCAATCCGGGCATCGCCCACGAGGCCGAACTGGTCAAGCTCGACATCGCCGACCATGCCGCTGTTGCCAGCTTCTGCAAGGACAACGCGATCGACCTCGTCGTCGTCGGGCCGGAAGGCCCGCTGGTCGCCGGCATTGCCGATGACCTGCGCGGCGAAGGCATCCGCGTCTTCGGCCCGTCGAAGCGCGCCGCAAGGCTCGAAGGCTCGAAAGGTTTTACCAAGGACCTCTGCGCCAAATACGATATCCCTACCGCTGCCTATGGCCGCTTCACCGATCTGACCGCGGCAAAGGCCTACGTCGAAAAGATGGGAGCGCCGATCGTCATCAAGGCCGATGGACTCGCTGCCGGCAAGGGAGTCACCATCGCCATGACGCTGGACGAGGCGCGCGCCGCCCTCGATGCTTGTTTCGACGGCGCATTCGGTGACGCCGGCGCTGAGGTCGTGGTCGAGGAATTCATGACCGGCGAGGAGGCGAGTTTCTTCTGCCTGTGCGACGGCACGACCGCACTTCCCTTTGGCACCGCGCAGGACCACAAGCGCGTCGGCGATGGCGATACCGGCCCCAACACCGGCGGCATGGGCGCCTATTCGCCGGCGCCGGTGATGAGCCCCGAAATGGTCGAGCGCACCATGCGCGAGATCGTCGAGCCGACCATGCGCGGCATGGCCGAGCTTGGCGCGCCGTTCGCCGGTATTCTGTTTGCCGGGCTGATGATCACCGACAAGGGGCCGAAGCTGATCGAATACAACACCCGCTTCGGCGATCCCGAGTGTCAGGTGCTGATGATGCGGCTGAAGGACGATCTGCTGGTGCTGCTCAACGCCGCCGTCGACGGCCAGTTGGCGCACAGTTCGATCCGCTGGCGCGACGATGCCGCGCTGACCGTGGTGATGGCGGCACAGGGCTATCCCGGGACGCCGGAAAAAGGCTCGGTCATCCGCGGGCTGGAAGAGGCGGCCGGCGATGGTGTTGAGATTTTCCACGCCGGCACCGCCATCAATGGCGGCGCGCTGGTCGCCAATGGCGGCCGCGTGCTCAACGTCACCGCGTCAGGCAAGACGGTCGGCGAAGCGCAGAGCCGCGCCTACGCCGCGCTCGACCGCATCGACTGGCCGCAAGGCTTCTGCCGCCGCGACATAGGCTGGCAGGCGGTGGCGCGGGAGAAAGCCAGCGCCACCTGAGCCTCAGCGCTCGCGAACGAGTTCCGTCGAAGCGGTGCTGACCGGGTCGGCGGCCTGCGAGAAGGCGGCCTCGAGCAGAGCCTCCGAACGATACGCAGTCCGCTTCCAGGCGACATACTCGGCAATGCCGAAGCGCGCGCGGCGCGGCACCGTCTTGACCACCGGCATGCGGAAGGCAGCGCGGAATGTCTGCCAGCGCGCGCCGAGCACCGCCACCATCTCCTCGACCGTCGGTGGCGTCGCCACATCGGCATAGGTGATGGTGACTTTGCCGGCGAGCCCGGCTGCGCGCGAGACCGGCACCGGTATCGAGGCGAGGTAGTCGGGCGGCACGTCGATCAGGCCGCCGAAGGGCCATTGCTGGCGCAGTGCCGCCGCGTCCATCGGCGCGACGTTGACGTCGATGTCGTTGGGCGTGCCGGCGACCCGGTAGGGGCAGCGCAGGCGTCCGCAATTGGCCTGCGCCGAGAACTGCCACAGCGCATAGCCCTGCCAGTTGCCCATCGGAAAATGCACGTCGATGTCGGGCTTGTAGCGCGCATACCAGAGCGGCAGCCGCGACAAGAGCCGGTATCGATAGCGGTTGTCGGCGATGAACTGGGCGGTCTTGCCGTTGGTGTAGAGGATCGGGAAACGGCCGAGCCGCCGGTGCACCTGGCGCACGAATTCCTCGGCATCCTCGAGTGACATCCATTGCGAGGGGTCGTTGCCTTCGAGATCGAGGGCGAGCAGATCGTCAGGGGCTGGCTCGGCGAAATCGATGAAACTGTTGGCCTGCTCGAGCGGATTGCCGGGGCGGGCAAGATGATACGCGCCCCATTTCAGCCCGAGCGCCTTGGCCACCACCTTGCGCGTCTGGAACAACTCGCGCGTCACTGCAAAGCGTTTCCACAACGTCTTGCAGAGTTTGACCGTGGTTTCGTCGCCGTAGCAGAAATAGGGCGGCGGCAGCCCGTCGGAGGCCTTGTTGATGAAGCCGACAATGCGCTTGTCGGTGGCAAGCGCACCCCAGTCGATGGAATTGTATTCATAGGCGTCGACCACCAGCGCGCGGTCGCCATCCCGCCACGGCTCGGAAAACTCCGAGGCTGTAGCCGCTGATATCAGCGCCATCATCGCCGCGAGAGCGATCGCTGAGCGGCGAAGAAGATGCGCCGGCGTTTTCAAACAGGGGATCCCCGCTGACCAAACACCGATGGTGGACCGGTATGGTTAAGGAAGTGCTTTCGGGCAGGAGTCCTGATCGCTCTCGCGATTTCGTCATTCTATGGCGAAGCAAGGAGCGAAGCGACGCGGCGCAGACCATAGAATCCATTCCGCGACTTCGAAGCGTTGCCACGGCGCAGAATTCTGCACCGTTGCGCCCCTGGCGCGAGGTCGCGACATGGTACTCGGCGTCCGCTACGCTCCCGCTCCACCCGTGGACGACGGAGTTCGCTACAAAATCCGCGTGACAAAATTTGACGTTTACGTAAAAAGAACGCCGGAGGCCGCCCAGAGGCGGATGGTTTTGCATCGGCCCGGGTCCTAGGATCGAGCGGTCGGAGCAGCGGAGGAGAAGCGGCATGTACAAGGCCCCGGTCGACGACATTTCGTTCACGCTCAAGCATGTCGCCGGGCTCAAGCCGGCACTCGACAGCGGCGCGTTCGGGGACCTCGGCGAAGACCTTGTCGACGCCATCCTGGCCGAGGCCGGCCGCTTCGCCAGCGAGGAGGTGGCGCCGCTCTACAAGATCGGCGACGAACACGGCGCGATGCTGAAGGATGCAGCCGTGACCATGCCGCCCGGTTGGAAGGCGCTTTACCGCAGCTGGATCGACGGCGGCTGGAACGCGCTGTCGGGACCGGAAGAATTTGGTGGCCAGGGCCTGCCGACCATGCTCGGCGTTGCCGCGCTCGAGATGTGGAACTCCGCCGCCATGGCCTTCGGCATCGGCCCGACGCTGACCATGGGCGCCGTCGAGGCGCTGGACAAGCATGCCTCCGAAGCGCTGAAGGCAAAGTATCTGGCAAAGCTCGTCTCCGGCGAGTGGATGGGGACGATGAACCTGACCGAGCCGCAGGCCGGTTCCGATCTCGCCGCCTTGCGCAGTCGCGCCGAGCCTGCCGGCGACGGCACCTACCGCATCTTCGGCCAGAAGATCTTCATCACCTATGGCGAGCATGATTTCACCGACAACATCATCCATCTGGTGTTGGCGCGGCTGCCCGACGCACCGGCCGGCACGCGCGGCATCTCGCTGTTTTTGGTGCCGAAATTCCTGGTCAATGATGACGGCTCGCTCGGCGCCCGCAACGACGTCTTCTGTTCCGGCCTCGAGCACAAGCTCGGCATCCATGCCTCGCCGACTTGCACCATGATCTATGGCGACGGGTTCCAGGGTGCTGCGCCCGGCGCCATCGGTTGGCTGATCGGCGAGGAGAACAAGGGGCTCGCCTGCATGTTCACCATGATGAACAACGCGAGGCTTTGCGTCGGCATGCAGGGCGTGGCAGTGGCCGAAGCCGCGACGCAGAAGGCGATCGCCTATGCCAATGAGCGCCGCCAGGGCAAGGCATCGGACTTTTCAGGCGCCGGGATGGCGCCGATCGTCCATCACCCCGACGTGCAGCGCAATCTCCTGACCATGAAGGCTTTGACCCAGATCGCCCGCGCCATCTCGTATTCCTGCGCCTACGCCATCGACTTTGCGCGTGTGTCGGCAGGCGAGGAGGCCGCGCATTGGCGCGATCGCGCCAATCTGCTGACGCCGCTGGCCAAGGCCTTTTCCACCGATATCGGCGTCGATGTCGCATCGCTCGGCGTCCAGGTCCACGGCGGCATGGGCTTCATCGAGGAGACGGGCGCGGCCGCGCTCTATCGCGATGCCCGCATAGCGCCGATCTATGAGGGCACCAACGGTATCCAGGCGATCGACCTGGTGGTGCGCAAACTGCCGCTTGCCGGCGGCGAGCATGTGCATGGCTACATCACGGAACTGAAGGCGGTCGCCGACGAAGTGCGGACCTCGAACCTGCAGGGCTTCGGCCGCACCGCTGAAACCCTCGACCGGGCGTTCGACGATCTCATCGAGGCGACGCGCTTCCTGCAGAAGCTGCTGGCCGACGGCCGTCTGGACGAAGCGCAGGCCGGTGCGACCCCCTATCTCAGGCTGATCTCGCTTGCTGCCGGCGGCGCCTATCTGGCGCGCGCCGGACTTGTCCAGCAGAACCGCATCGCCCTTTGCCGCTTCTTCGCCGAAAACCTGCTCGGCGAAGTCAGCGCCTTGAAGGAACGCGTCATCGATGGCGCCGAGAGCCTCGCCGCCGCCGGCAAGGCGCTGATATCGGCCTGAACACCAGAGCGCTCACCAGGGAAGAATGACCGTGACAGACCATATCCTCGTCGAGCGCCAGGGCGCCATCCAGATTATCCGGATGAACCGTCCCGACAAGAAGAACGCACTGACGCGCGCCATGTACGCGACAATGTCCAAGGCGCTGGCCGAGGGCGATGCCGACCCGGCGGTTCGCGTCCATGTCTTCCTCGGTGTTTCAGGCGCCTTCTCTTCCGGCAACGATCTCGCCGATTTCCAGGTCATCGCCACCGGCGGTGAGGGCGGCAACGAGGTCTGGGACTTCCTGATGGCGCTGGCCAAAACCGAGAAGCCGATGGTGTCTGGCGTCGACGGCATTGCGGTCGGCATCGGCACCACGCTCAATTTGCATTGCGACCTGACTTTCGCCACGCCGCGCACCGTCTTCCGCACGCCCTTCGTCGACCTCGGCCTGGTGCCGGAGGCGGGCTCCAGCCTGCTGGCCCCGCTCATCCTCGGCAGGCAGGGCGCCTTCGCGCTGCTTGGCCTCGGCGAAGGTTTTTCCGCCGAGCGCGCCAAGGCCGCCGGCCTGATCTATGAGGTGGTCGAGGAGGACGGGCTAGAAGCTACGGTACTCGCAGCAGCCGGCGCGATCGCCGCCAAGCCGCCGCAGGCGCTGAAGATTGCGCGTGACCTGATGCGCGCCCCGCGCGACGAGCTTGTCGCCCGCATCAAGGTGGAGAGCGAGCATTTCTCCGAGCGGCTGAAGTCCGACGAAGCGCGCGCCGCGTTGACCGCGTTTATGACTAGGAAGAAGGCCTGAACTTATCCTCAGGGATAAAGCCGTGTCTTGTCCCAGCCGCCTTCGGCGTTGCGCGAAAAGACCAGCCGATCGTGCAGCCGGAATGGCCGGTCGTGCCAGAACTCGATTGCCTGCGGCACGATGCGGAAGCCCGACCAGTGCTTTGGCCGCGGGATTTCGCCGATAGGGTAGCGCGCCGTGTATTCGGCCACCGCCTTCTCCAGGGCAAAGCGGCTTTCCAGCGGCCGCGACTGTTTCGAAGCCCATGCGCCGATGCGGCTGCCGCGCGGCCGCGTCGCGTAATAGGCGTCGGCTTCAGCGTCGCTGACGATCTCCACCGGACCGCGTATGCGCACCTGGCGGCGCAGCGATTTCCAGTGGAAGCACATCGCCGCCTTCATGCTGCCAAGAATCTCGCGGCCCTTGGCGCTCTCGAAATTCGTGTAGAAGACAAAGCCGCTTTCATCGAAACCCTTGAGCAGCACCATCCGCACATCCGGCATGCCGTCGGCATCGACGGTTGCAAGTGCTACGCCGTTGGCGTCGTTGATTTCGCTTTTCTTGGCGTCCTCCAGCCACTCAGCAAAGAGCCGGAACGGCTCGGCGGCTTCGGTAAAGTCACTACTTGTTAACTCAGTGTCACTCATAGTTTTTCTCAAATTGTCTCGAGCTTCAGGAGGTTGCCGATTGTCGCGTATCGCGCAAGCTTTTGACAGCGGGCAATGGAGCGTTATCGCTTCGGCCAGTTCGAAAGCCGTGATCGTGATTATCGCCCTGCCGCTTGCCGCCTGCGGCGCCGGCGGCTTCAGCCTGGAAAAGGCCGAGGTCGATCGTTCCATCGTCACCTCAAGCGCGCCGGCGAGGGTGACATCGACGGACGCCGACAGCGCTTCCGACCAGACCACGATCGGCAATGCGGTGTCTTCGGCCGACATCGAGGAGCTTCGCGGCCAGGCCGTGCCGTGGGCGAATGCCGACACCGGCTCGCGCGGCTCCATCACCGAACTCGCCGAAGTGCAGGACAACGGCCAAGACTGCCGCAGCTTTACCGCCTCGCGCGAAAGCTTCGACGGCGTCGCTTTGTTCAAGGGGCAATTGTGCATCGTCGCGGCCGGCGGCTGGCACATGCAGGACTTCAAACCGCTCTGATTTTTCGAGGTTTGCGGGCGCTGCAATTTCAACCCTCGATAAGCCTGTGCGCCACTGGAATTTCTTCCTATGGGAGCGCATATAAGGGCCAACGTGGATTTAACTCATTTTCCAGGGCAGGACGCATGCGCGACCCCTATGAGGTGCTGGGCGTTGCCAAGAACGCATCGGCCAAGGACATAAAATCGGCCTACCGCAAGCTCGCCAAGAAGTATCATCCGGACCAGAATCCGAATGATCCCAAGGCCAAGGACCGGTTTGCCGCCGCGAACCAGGCCTATGAGGTCGTCGGCGACGAGAAGAACCGTGCGGCCTTCGACCGCGGCGAGATCGACGCCGACGGCAAGCCGAAATTCCAGGGCTTCGAGGGCGCAGCCGGCGGCGGTGATCCGTTCGGTGGCTTCCGCCGCCAGCAGGGCGCCGGCGGCTCGCGCTTCGAATTCCGATCCGGGCGTCCGGGCGGCGATCCGTTCGACGGCAACAGCGATATCTTCAGCCAGATTTTCGGCGACGCCTTTTCAGGCGCGCGTGGCGCCGGAACAGGCGACCGCCGCCAGCAGGCGACCGCCGCCGATCTCAACGTCACGCTCGACGTCACCATCGAGGAGATAGCGACCGCCGAAAAGGTGACGGCGATGTTCCCCGACGGCCGCAAGATCGCGGTCAAGCTGCCGGTCTATGTCGAGGATGGCCAGACCATCCGGCTGAAGGGCCAGGGCGAGCAGGGGCCGGGACAGCCGGGCGATGCGCTGGTCAAGATCCGTATCCGCAGGCACCCGCGCTACCGCATCGAGGGCCGTGACTTGCATGCCGATCTGGAGGTAGCGTTGGCCGACGCGGTGCTGGGCGCCAAGGTGCCGGTCGACACGCCGACCGGCAGGCTGGCGGTCAACATTCCGGCCTGGTCGAGTTCCGATAAGGTGCTGCGCCTGAAGGGCAGGGGCTTGCCGGAAAAGGCCGGCGGCCATGGCGATCTCTACGCCCATGTCCGCATCATGCTGCCGGAAGGCGGCGACAGCGAACTCGAAGCGCTGATGCGCAGCCGCAAAGGCTGACGCGGCTCGACTTCGCTGGCTAACTGCCGGGCGCCACTTCCTCCATCCGCCGGATGGTTTCGCCGAAGCGGCGCAGCGCCTGCCGCACCGGGACATGCGGGCTCTCGATCTCCAGCAGGATCATCGTCTCGCTGCCGAGGAAGGCGGCGCTGACCAGGCTGGTCACTTCGGCGGCAGAGAATGGCCCGAGGCCGCCGAACCGCCGCTCCGCCTCTTGCGCCAGTCCGTCCAGCAGTTCGAACCAGCCGCGCAGGTCGCGGCGCACCGCCTTGGCGATTTCGGGGCTCGACAGGCTTGCCGCGATCATCTCGTGCAGGATCCGGACATAGCCGGACGCCAGATCATCGTCGAGGAAATCGCAAGCGCGCTCCCAGCGCTGCCACAGCGGCATCGGTGCCGCAAAAGTCTCCGCCTGGCGTTTCAGCAGGCCCTCGTTCAGATGGTCGAGCAGGGCCAGGAACAGCCGTTCCTTGGAGCCGAAATGGTAATGGATCTGGCTGAGCGGAACGCCGGCGATCTCGGCAACGCGGCGCGTCGACAGATCGGCGTAGCCGCCTCGATGGAGGCACAACTCGGCGGCTGAAATCAGTTCGGCGCGCGTGTCGCGCTTTTGCTTGTTCTGCGGTGGGGTAACGGCTTGGGCAGCGTCCGTCATGCGGTGTGGCTGCCGCTGTTAGCGGTGCAATCTGGGCGGATCATAGCTTCTCCTGTCGGGGGCTGGACGTCCCTCCACTCTATCTCGGTCGATCGACCGATCAAGTTGACTCGTCAGAAAATTTGTGGTTTTTGACGCTGAATTCGGTCGACCGACCGATTCCTGATGCTTGCATGGAGGGGCAGTCATGGCGGACGTAATCACCCTTATCTACGGCGTTGCCGCATACCTGATTTTTCTCGGTTCGTTTCTCTATGCGGTCGGTTTCGTCGGCAACCTGGTCGTGCCGAAATCCATCGATTCCGGAGTCGCTGGAAGTCCGGTCGAAGCCGTCATCGTCAATGCGCTGCTGCTCGGCCTTTTCGCCGCCCAGCACAGCATCATGGCGCGGCCGGTTTTCAAGCGCTGGTGGACACGGATTGTCCCGCACGCGGCCGAACGCAGCACCTATGTGCTTTTGGCCAGCCTCATCCTGCTGCTGCTCTACTGGCAATGGCGGCCGATCCCCGGTCTCGTCTGGACGGTCGAGAACCCGGTCTGGGTCGCCGTCATCCATGGCGTGTTCTGGCTCGGCTGGGCGGTATTGTTGACCAGCACCTTTCTGATCAACCATTTCGAACTGTTCGGCTTGCGCCAGGTTCTCGCCGCTTTGCGCAAGAGCGAACCGGCGCCGCCCGTGTTCAGGACGCCGCTGTTCTACAAATGGGTCCGGCACCCGCTTTATGTCGGCTTTCTCCTGGCCTTCTGGGCGACGCCGTCGATGACATGGGGCCATCTTCTGTTCGCGGCGGGCAGCACCGGCTACATCCTGCTCGGCATCTTCCTCGAGGAACGCGATCTCGTCGCGATGTTTGGCGATCAGTACCGCCTCTACCGCAAGCAGGTGGGAATGCTCATTCCCTGGCGCAAAATGGCTGGATAGGGCCGATGCGTTGCCGACCAGCCGATTCGGCGGGTCGGCCGGGCCTGGGCCATCAAGGCGCGCTGGCCGCAATGAGGCGTTCAAATCTCACAACAACGTTATTATCCCCCATTCGTTGTCACGCCGAGTGTCTGAATTGAACGCGCGCCCCGTCTGCGCTTGATGCGCCTTTCTGCCTGTGCGATAGGCACTCCAAAGCAGAAAATCTTTCGGAGAGCGCTGACATGGCGGGTGGACAGGGCCTTATGGCCGGCAAGCGCGGCCTTATACTGGGCGTCGCCAACAACAGATCGATTGCCTACGGCATCGCCAAGGCCTGCGTCGACCATGGCGCCGAGATCGCGCTGACCTATCAGGGCGAGGCGTTCAAGAAGCGCGTCGAGCCGCTGGCTGCGGAATTGGGCGCCTTTGTCGCCGGTCATTGCGATGTCACTGATCCGGCGAGCCTCGACGAGGTGTTTGCCAGTGTCGCCAGGCATTGGGGCGGCAAGCTCGACTTCCTCGTCCATGCCATCGCTTTTTCCGACAAGGACGAGCTGACCGGACGCTATGTCGAGACGACGCGCGACAATTTCCTGCGCACCATGGACATTTCAGTCTATTCCTTCACCACCATCGCCAAGCGCGCCGAAGCGTTGATGACCGATGGCGGCTCGCTGCTGACGCTGACCTATTACGGCGCCGAAAAGGTCATGCCGCATTACAACGTCATGGGTGTCGCCAAGGCCGCGCTCGAAGCCAGCGTGCGCTATCTCGCCGTCGACCTCGGCGGCAAGAAGATCCGCGTCAACGCCATCTCGGCCGGGCCGATCAAGACCTTGGCTGCTTCGGGCATCGGCGACTTCCGCTACATCCTCAAGTGGAACGAATACAATTCGCCGCTGAAGCAGACCGTCACCCAGGAAGAAGTCGGCGATTCCGCCGTCTATTTCCTGTCGGACCTGTCGCGTGGTGTCACCGGCGAGGTGCACCATGTCGATTCCGGCTATCACGTCGTCGGCATGAAGGCGGTCGACGCGCCGGATATTTCGACCGTCAAGGAATAGTTCTGCCGCGGTTTCCGCCCGCCTGTCCTGATTTCCGGAAGACCTGATGGTTCCGCTCGTCTACATCGTGCGCCATGGCCAGACGCAGTGGAATGCCGAGTCGCGGCTGCAGGGCCAGGCCGACACCGATCTCAACGCACTCGGCCGCGAGCAGGCGACCCGCAATGGGCGGCGGCTGGCCGAGCTGATCCAGAACCCTGAGGATTTCGACTTTGTCGCCAGCCCGATGAAGCGGACGCGCGAGACGATGCAGCGGCTCCGCTTGGCGATGCAACTCGATCCCGATGCCTACCGCACCGACCCGCGTCTGGTCGAGGTGCACTTTGGCGACTGGCAGGGCTTTACCTATGCCGAACTCGATACGCGAATGCCGGGCTCGGCGAAGGCGCGACGGCGCAACAAATGGAATTTCCAGCCGCCGGGCGAGGGCGCCGAAAGCTACCAGATGCTGCTCGAACGGGTGAAGCCGTGGTTCGACGCGCTCGACCGCCAGACGGTCTGCGTCACGCATGGTGGCGTCGTGCGGACCCTGTTTCGGATGGTCAAGGGTGTTTCCGAACACGAAGCGGCAAACCTGGAAGTGCGGCAGGACCGGGTGCTCAGGCTGCAGGACGGGCGTCTGGATTGGCTTTAGGTTCGAGCAGATAAAAACAGAACGACCGTCCTGTTTATCCGGGCAGGGCTCCGCCGAGCGGCAAGGGCCTGTGCGATGTCGGTGTTACTCGGTGTCGGGCAGTTCCATGTCGGTGACGACGTTCTCGCCATTCGTCACGTCATAGGCAATGACGATATCCATGCCCGGTTTCAGCGAATCGAGATCGGTCTCGGCGTTGAGCTTGAAGGACTTGCCGTCCTCCAGCGTCAGCGTCAGCGCGTCCTTGTCGACCTTCTTGATCAGGCCTTCGGTCTGGCCGGCATAGGCGGCGGTGGAAATCAGCAACATGGCGGCAGCAGCGCCAATCAGGGTACGCATCGTCGTCCTCTTTGTCATTGCGCCTGCACGGATGGCGGCGAGCTTTCAACGGGCGGATGGAAGAGAGCAGAAACCAACCGAATGTGTCAAAACTAAAACCGCCGGATCACAGTTTGACCGCTGTGGAAAACGCCAATAGAACGCACCTTTGATCCGGTCCGCTGCCGGGCAGGGCTAAAATTCATGTCTCACAACACGTTCGGCCATCTCTTCCGCGTCACCACCTGGGGCGAAAGCCATGGCCCGTCGCTCGGCTGCGTGGTCGATGGCTGCCCGCCCGGCATCCGCTTCACGCGGCAAGAGATACAGGCCGAACTCGACAAGCGCCGTCCCGGCCAGTCGCGTTTTGTGACCCAGCGCCGCGAACCGGACGAGGTGAACGTGCTGTCCGGCTTCATCCTCGACGAGGACGGCGAGACGATGATCACCACCGGCACGCCCGTCTCGATGCTGATCGAGAATGTCGACCAGCGCTCCAAGGACTATGGCGAGATCGCCCGCCAGTACCGCCCCGGCCATGCGGACTACACCTATGACGTCAAATACGGCCTGCGCGACCATCGCGGCGGCGGTCGTTCCTCGGCCCGCGAGACGGCCGCGCGCGTAGCCGCCGGCGCCTTGGCGCGCAAGGTGGTGCCCGGCATGGTGGTGCGCGGCGCGCTGGTCTCGATGGGCGAGAAATCCATCGACCGCGCCAACTGGAACTGGAATTTCATCGGTGACGCCGAAAACCCGTTCTTCACCCCCGATCCGGCGTCCGTTCCCGTCTTCACGCAATACCTCGACGGCATCCGCAAATCCGGCTCCTCGGTCGGCGCGGTGATCGAGATCGTCGCCGACGGCGTGCCCGCCGGACTTGGCGCGCCGATCTATGCCAAGCTCGACCAGGACATCGCGTCCGGCCTGATGTCGATCAACGCCGTCAAGGGCGTCGAGATCGGCAACGGTTTTGAAGCCGCCCGCATTACCGGCGAACAGAATGCCGACGAGATGCGCATCGGCAATGACGGCAAGCCGGTCTTCCTGTCCAACAATGCCGGCGGCATTCTGGGCGGCATCTCGACCGGCCAGGCGATCGTCGCCCGCTTCGCCGTCAAGCCGACCTCGTCGATCCTGACGCCGCGAAAATCCATCGACAAGGACGGCAACGACGTCGACGTCATGACCAAGGGCCGCCACGACCCCTGCGTCGGCATCCGCGCCGTGCCGATCGGCGAAGCCATGGTTGCCTGCGCCATCGCCGACCATTATCTGCGGCACCGGGGACAGACAGGCCGGGGATTAGGCAGTAGGGATTAGGCAATAGGCCAGCCCGTCCTTCCTTCCCTAACTCCTACTGCCCAACCCCTATTCCCTGCGAGCGAAGCGAGCCAATGCCATACGATCAGAAGAAAATCGTCGAAGCCATCCGCGCCTTCGAACGCGGCGAGATCGTCGTCGTCATGGACGATGACGGGCGTGAGAACGAGGGCGACCTGATCGTTGCCGCCGTGCATTGCAGCCCGGAGAAAATGGCCTTCATCATCCGTCACACCTCCGGCATCGTCTGCACGCCGATGCCGCGCGAGGAGGCCAAGCGGCTCAATCTGCAGCCGATGGTCGCCGACAATGATTCCGCCCACACCACGGCCTTTACCGTCAGCGTCGATTTCAAGCATGGCACCACCACCGGCATTTCGGCCGAGGACCGCACGCTGACCGTGCGCAACCTGGCCAACGGCAATGTCGGCGGTTCGGATTTCGTTCGGCCCGGCCACATTTTTCCACTGATCGCGAGGGAAGGCGGCGTGCTGATGCGTTCGGGCCATACCGAAGCCGCGGTCGATTTGTGCAAACTTGCCGGCCTGCCGCCGGTTGGCGTGATCTCGGAGCTGGTCAATGACGACGGCACCGTCAAGCGCGGCCCGCAGGTGGCGAGCTTTGCCGAGGAACATGGCCTCAAGCAGGTTTCGGTCGCCGACCTCATCGCCTATCGGCAGCGCAAGGAAACGCTGGTCGAACGCGTCGCCTGCTCCGAAATCGACACACTCGGCGGCAAGGCACAGGTCTTTACCTACACGCTGCCTTGGGATTCCATGCACCATGTCGCAGTCGTTTTCGGCGACATCCGCGACGGCGAGGATGTGCCGGTTCGGCTGCATTCGGAGGATGTGGTAACCGACGTGTTCGGCACCAGCCACCGGCTCGACGCCATCATGAAGGCGATGGGCGAACGCAAGCGCGGCGTTATCGTCTATCTCCGGGAGGGTTCGGTCGGCGTCGCCCATCAGGAGCGCAACCGGCCGATGAGTGCCGACCGTGAGGACCACGAAGAGGCCCGCCGCCGTGAGAACGAGTGGCGAGAAATCGGCCTCGGCGCCCAGATCCTGAAGGACCTCGGCATTTCCTCGATCAACCTGATCGCCTCGCGCGAGCGCCACTATGTCGGGCTTGAAGGCTTTGGCATACATATCGCCAAGACCGAGATTATCTAGTTCGTCGCGCAAGAGCGACGCTGCCGAAAAAATTACGCGGGCAGGTCGCCTGCTTCTGCGATTTGCTGAAGCCTCCACGCGTTCGTCATCCTATGGCGAAGCAAGGAGCGAAGCGACGCGGCGCAGACCATAGGATCCATGCCGCGACTTCGACGCGTTGCAACGGTGCAGAATTCTGCTCCGCTGCACCCTACGGTAACGGAATGGCTCCTCGGGTCTGCGCGTCCGCTTCGCTCCCGCTTCGCCCTTGGATGACGACGCCAGAGGCCTCACCTAATTCCGAACGTTTGCGGTGGTCTCCAAAGCCAACGTCAGGCCGCGTCCTTACTCCGCGGGAACGGCGGCCGCGTCGCATCCGTCCAGCTCGCATGTGTGGGTGGCCAGGCTGCGCTGGCCCAGCAACACCGTCACCAATGCGATGACGCCGGCCGCCACCGAGACCCAGAACCCGTTGCGGGCGCCGAATTCATCCACCACCGCACCGGCGGCAAACGAACCGAGCGCCATGCCGATGCCGATGCCTGTCATCACCCAGGTGATGCCTTCGGTCAGCATCGCTTCCGGCACGTGGCGTTCGATCAGGCCGAAGGCGGTGATGAAGGTTGGCGAGATCGCCACGCCGCTGATGAAAGCGGTCAGCGCCAGCAGCGGCACCGTGTCGGCGGTGAGCGGCAGCAGCGTGCCGAGCGCAACGAGGGCGACCGCGAGGGCCAACTGGCGCTGCAGCGGCGCTTTCAGGTTGAGCGCACCGACGACGAGGCCGAGCACGAACGATCCCAGCGCATAGACGCCGATGACGAGGCTGGCGGCGCCCGGCTGGCCGAGTTCCTTGGTGATCGCCACCGTGCTCACTTCCGTCGTCGCGAAGGTGGCGCCGACGAAGATCAGGGCGAAGGTGATGATCTGCACCGGCCTGAGCCGGATTGCCGAGCCGCTCGAGACATGATTCACCGGCCGCACTTGTGGTTCGGTCGAACGCTGCAGGATGAAGGCTGCCGAGCCAAGGGCGAGGAATAGCGTGCTGACCAGGACACCGGCTTCCGGGAACAGAGCGGCACTCAAGCCCACCGACAGCGATGCGCCTGCAATGTAGACGAGTTCGTCCGCCGCCGATTCGAAGGCGAATGCGGTGTTCATCTGCGGCCGGCCGCGAAAAATCTCGGTCCAGCGCGCGCGCACCATCGCCGGCATGCTGGGCATGGCGGCGGCCGCCAGTGCCGACACAAACAGCGTCCACACCGGCCAGTCCTGATTGGCTGCGGCAATCAGCACCGCGAAGGCGAGCACGGTGAGGATGGTGGTCGGAATCACGATCCGCGTCTGGCCGAGGCGATCGACCAGCCGTGATATATGCGGCGCCACGAAAGCGTTGCTCAGCGCGAACGTCGCCGAGACAGCTCCCGCCAGCCAGTATTCGCCACGTGTCTGCGACAGCATGGCCACGATGCCGATCGGCGCCATGGCGATCGGCAGCCGCGCGAGGAAACCCGCGGCGGCAAACCCCTTGGCTCCAGGGGCACGAAAGATTTCCGAGTATGGGTTTTGCATGGCTGGTTCCTCGACAAAGGCCAATTCGACAATTACATACGGTCCGTATGAATATAGGTAGTCGATACGCCGCGTATGTCAATTGGCATACGAAGCGTATGTGAATAAGGCCAGAACCATGCACAGACCCCGCAAGGAGATGATTGCCGAAACGCGCGCCAAGCTGATCACGGCGGCCCGCCACGCTTTCGGCACAATCGGCTATGCCGAGGCGTCGATGGACGACTTCACCGCCTCGGCCGGGCTGACCCGCGGCGCGCTCTACCATCATTTCGGCGACAAGAAGGGCCTGCTGCAGGCTGTCATCGCCGAAATCGATGGCGAGATGGCCGTCCGCATCCATGAGATTGCGTCGCGGGCGCCAAGCCGCTGGCAGCGTTTCGTCGACGAATGCACGACCTATATCGAGATGGCGCTGGAGCCGGAAATCCAGCGCATCATGTTTCGCGACGGTCCGGCTGTGCTCGGCGATCCGGCGCAATGGCCCAATGCCAATGCCTGCGTCGGTTCAATGACCGATCATCTGACCAGGCTGCAGCAGGAGGGGGTGGTCGTCCCCGGCGTCGACCCGGAAACCGCCGCAAGACTAATCAACGGCGCCAGCAGCCAGGCGGCACAGCGCATCGCCAATTCGAACGACCCCGAAGCCACGTCGAAGACCGTGGTGGCGGCCTTCCAGCAGTTGCTTGAAGGCTTGCTTAAAAAGCAGGACTCGCAGCCGGTCTGAAATCTCGCCAGCCGATCCCCGGCATTGCCGAGATTGACAATTCCCGGCCCGGGTTCATCCTCGCCGTCCATCTCTGAGGGGAGATTCGGGCGCATGTGGGATTTCGAAATCGGCAGGTCGGTGTCCATCATGATCAGGACATGGCCATTCATCGTCTTTCGCATGATCGTCTATTTCGGCATCACGCTCGCCTATATCGTGGCGACCGGCAGCGGCGCCTCCGTCGGCTATGGCGTCGGCCATGTCTCCACCGATCCCGACGGGCCGCTTTCCTTTGCGCTCTGGGGCGGCATCGTCGGCATCGGCGCCGTTTCGATCGCGCTGTACTGGATCCGCGAAGACATCCTCTATGTCGTCAAGGCCGGCCATATCGCCGTCATGGTGCATCTGATCGACGGCCGCGAGATTCCCAATGGCCAGGACCAGATCGCCTACGCCAAGGATGTGGTGAAGGAACGTTTCGCCGAGGCCAACATCCTTTTCGTGCTCGACCAGCTGGTCAAGGGCGCCATCCGCGCCATCACCGGCCTGATCGGCGGCATCGCCGCCTTCCTGCCCATTCCGGGCCTCGGCGGCCTGGTCGCTTTCATCAATACGGTGATCCGCCTGTCGCTGACCTATGTCGACGAGATCATCCTCGGCTACAATATCCGCATCAATTCATCATCGCCCTTCGAGACAGCCCGGCAAGGCGTCGTGCTCTACGCCCAGAACGGCAAGACCATGGTCAAGAACGCCATCTGGCTGGCGGTCATCATGTGGGGTGTGTCCTTCGTCATCTTCCTTTTGATGCTGGCGCCGGCCGCCGCCATCATGTGGTTCATTCCGGGGCAGCTCGGCGGCTGGGCCTTCGTGCTCGCCGTCCTCCTTGCCTGGGCCTTCAAGGCGGCCTTCATCGAACCCTTCGCCATAGCCTGCCTGATGCAGGTCTATTTCAAGACCATCGAAGGCCAGGTGCCGAACGCCGAATGGGACCAGCGGCTGGCCGAGGGGTCGTCCAAGTTCAGGGAACTCAGGGATAAGGCGCTGGCCTCCTTCGGCGGCTCGCGCTGGACGCAGCCGGCGCCCGGGGTGTAATCCCTGTTGAACGTCGGGGCGGTGCGGCGTCAAACCATGGTCAAAGCGGCCGGGCGCGCCTATATCGGGTCATGGTCACCAGGCTCTACACCCATCCGATCTTCCTCGAACATCTGACGCCCCCCGGTCATCCGGAGCGGCCGGACCGCTTGCGCGCTATCGAGCGCGTGCTCGACGACGAGGCCTTCACCGCACTCGATCGGGTAACGGCGCCGCAAGGCGACGAGGCCACCATTCTCTACGCCCACCCCGAGGATTTCGTCGCCCGCGTCCGCGCCGCGATCCCTGAGAGCGGCATCGCCTCGATCGACGCCGACACCAGCGCCAGCCCGAAAAGCTGGCAGGCGGTGGTGACCGCCATCGGTGCCGCCAACGCCGCTGTCGACGACGTTTTCGAGGGCCGCGTCGCCAATGCCTTCGTCGCCTCACGTCCGCCAGGCCATCATGCCGAAAAGACCACGGCGATGGGCTTTTGCCTGTTCAACACCGCCGCAATCGCGGCCCGCTATGCGCAGAAGAAACACGGCGCCGAGCGTGTCGCCATCGTCGACTGGGACGTGCATCACGGCAACGGCACGCAGGACATTTTCTGGGACGATCCCTCGGTGCTCTATTGTTCGACGCACCAGATGCCGCTCTATCCCGGCACCGGGGCTAAAAACGAAACCGGCGCCGGCAACATCGTCAACGCGCCGCTGGCGCCGCAGACCGGCTCGGACATGTTTCGCGATGCCTTGCTGTCGCGCGTCCTGCCGGCACTCGACAATTTCGCGCCCGATCTGATCATCATTTCCGCAGGCTTCGACGCTCACCATCGCGATCCGTTGGCCGAGATCAACCTCAGCGAGGACGATTTCGACTGGGCGACCGGCCAGTTGCTGGAACGCGCCGGGCGCCACAGCGGCAACCGGCTCGTCAGCCTGCTCGAGGGCGGCTACGATCTGCAGGGATTGGCATTTTCGGTCGCTGCCCATGTCGGGCGGCTGATGAAGGGATAAAGTATGGCTGGCGAAGCAAACGAAGACGTCAAGGCGATGAGCTTCGAGCAGGCACTCGACGCGCTGGAAAAGATTGTCGATGATCTGGAACGCGGCGACGTGCCGCTCGACCAGTCGATCAAGATCTATGAGCGCGGCGAGGCGCTGAAGGCCCATTGCGACCGGCTGCTGAAGGCGGCCGAAGACAAGGTCGAGAAGATCAGGCTGTCGCGTGATGGCAAACCGGTGGGAACGGAGCCGCTCGACGCGGAGTAGTGGAATGGGGCGGGCATAAAGCAGATAGGAGTTCAAGCATGTGCAGAAACATCAAGACCCTGTTCAATTTCGAGCCGCCGGCGACCCATGACGAGATCCGCGACGCCGCGCTTCAATTCGTGCGCAAACTGAGCGGAACGACGCGGCCCTCGCAGCGCAACCAGGCGGCCTTCGATCGTGCCGTCGAGGCGATCGCCGAATCGGCGCATGAATTGCTGCATTCGCTGGAAACCACGCATCATCCGCGCAATCGCGAAGAGGTGGCGGCCAAGGCAAAAGCCAAATCGGCGCTCCGCTTCGCCTGAGGACATCCAGATGAGTTTCTTCCCCGGCAAGGACCCTGAGCCTGGCGATGCCTTCGCCAGCGACCAGATCGAGCTCATGGTCATTCCAAACGCCAAGGATATTGGCGGCTTCCAGGTTCGCCGCGCTCTGCCGACGGCAAAGCGGCGGCTGGTCGGTCCCTTCATCTTCTTCGACCGCATGGGGCCGGCGATCTTGCGCGCCGGCCAGGCGATGGATGTGCGCCCGCACCCGCATATCGGGCTTTCCACCGTCACCTATCTGTTCGACGGCAATATCAGGCACCGCGATTCGCTCGGCACCGAGATGGTCATCCAGCCGGGCGACGTGAATTTGATGACCGCCGGCCGCGGTATCGTCCATTCCGAGCGCACGCCCGAAGAACTGCGCGGCGCGCCAATGTCGGTCTCCGGCCTGCAGACATGGCTGGCTTTGCCCGACGGCAAGGAGGAAGTGGCGCCGGTGTTCGAGAACACGGCCGCGCTCCTTCTGCCCGAGATCGACGCCGAAGGTGTTTCCGGCCGCGTGGTGATCGGCGATTTCCAGGGACTGCGCTCGCCGGTAAGAGCCGACACCGAGACGCTCTACGCCGATCTGAGGCTGGCGCCCGGCGCCAGCGTCAAAATTCCCGCCGACGCCGAGGAACGCGCCATCTACACGCTGGACGGCGATGTCTCAATCTCGGGCGACCGTTTTCCGGCCGAACGGCTGCTGGTGTTCCGGCCTGGCGACGAGATCGTCGTGTCGTCCGAGCGCGGCGCCCATTTCATGCTCTTCGGCGGCGCTTCGCTCGGCTCTCCGCGCCACATCTGGTGGAACTTCGTCTCGTCGTCGAAGGAACGCATCGAACAGGCCAAGCAGGAATGGAAGACGGGCCGCTTCGATATCGTTCCTGGAGATGAGGAAGAGTTCATTCCGTTACCGGACAATTAACGTCAGCATCACCCGCGTCACTGACACGCATTTACATTCGGGCGACGCAGGCATATTTCGCCATGATCGACGCGCATCATAGCTGAGCAGGCCCTTAACAGTGAACGCAACGCTGCATACGCCGCTTCTCGACAAGGTCCGCATTCCAGCCGACCTGAAGAAGCTTGACGAAAGCGAGCTGCCGCAGCTGGCCTCGGAGCTGCGCGCCGAGCTGATCGATGCCGTCTCGCATACGGGCGGGCATCTCGGCGCTGGCCTCGGTGTCGTCGAACTGACGGTGGCGCTGCACTATGTCTTCAACACGCCGGAAGACCGCGTGATCTGGGATGTCGGCCACCAGGCCTATCCACACAAGATCCTGACCGGCCGCCGCGACCGCATCCGCACGCTGCGCCAGGAGGGCGGCCTGTCCGGCTTCACCCGTCGCGCCGAGAGCGAATACGACCCGTTCGGCGCCGCGCACTCCTCGACCTCCATTTCCGCTGGCCTCGGCATGGCCATGGCGCGCGACCTCTCCGGCGGCCACAACAATGTCATTGCCGTCATTGGCGACGGCGCCATGTCTGCCGGCATGGCCTATGAAGCCATGAACAATGCCGGCGCGCTCGATGCTCGCCTGATCGTCATTCTCAACGACAACGACATGTCGATCGCGCCGCCGACCGGCGCCATGAGCGCCTATCTGGCGCGGCTTGCCTCTGGCAAGACCTATCTTGGCCTGCGCGACTTCGGCAAGAAACTGACCTCCTATCTCGGCAAGCGTGCCGATCGCGCCATCAAGCGGGCGGTCGAGCATGCGCGCGGCTACGTCACCGGCGGCACGCTGTTCGAGGAGCTTGGCTTCTACCATATCGGCCCGATCGACGGCCACAATCTCGAGCATCTGATCCCGGTGCTGAAGAACGTCCGCGACCATGCCGACGGTCCGGTGCTGATCCATGTCGTGACCCAGAAGGGCAAGGGCTACGCGCCGGCCGAGGCTGCGGCCGACAAATATCATGGCGTGAACAAGTTCGACGTCATCACCGGCGCGCAGACCAAGGCCCCGGCCAATGCGCCGGCCTACACCAAGGTGTTTGCCGAAAGCCTGGTCCAGGAAGCCCGCCTGGACGAACGTATCGTCGCCGTCACCGCCGCCATGCCGAACGGCACCGGCCTCGATTTGTTCGGCGAAGCGTTTCCGAGCCGGACCTTCGATGTCGGCATTGCCGAGCAACATGCCGTGACCTTCGCCGCCGGCCTCGCCAGCGAGGGCTACAAGCCCTTCGCCGCCATCTATTCGACCTTCCTGCAGCGCGCCTACGATCAGGTCGTCCATGATGTGGCGATCCAGAAACTGCCGGTGCGTTTCCCGATCGACCGCGCCGGTTTCGTCGGCGCCGACGGCGCCACTCATTGCGGCGCCTTCGACACCACCTTCCTGGCGACGCTGCCGGGCTTCGTGGTGATGGCGGCCGCCGACGAGGCGGAGCTTCGCCACATGGTGCGCACCGCCGCCTATTATGACGAAGGCCCGATCGCCTTCCGCTATCCGCGCGGCAATGGCGTCGGCGTCGACATGCCGGAGCGCGGCTCGGTGCTCGAAATTGGCAAGGGCCGCATCGTCAGGGAAGGCACCAAGGTGGCGCTTCTGTCCTTTGGCACAAGACTGCAGGACTGTCTGCTGGCGGCCGAGGAACTCGGCGCGGCAGGGCTTTCGACGACGGTTGCGGACGCCCGTTTCGCCAAGCCGCTGGACGAGGATTTGATCCGCCGTCTCGCCCGCTCGCACGAAGTGCTGGTTACGGTGGAAGAGGGGGCTGTCGGCGGTTTCGCCAGCCACGTGCTGCAGTTCCTCGCCCATGAAGGCTTGCTGGAAAGCGGTCTGAAAGTTCGGCCGCTGGTGCTGCCGGACGAGTTCGCCGACCACGCCAAGCCGGAAAAAATGTATGCCGATGCCGGGCTCGACGCGGCCGGCATCGTGCGCACCGTGTTCGTCGCGCTCGGCCATTCCGCGCGCGCGCAGCGCGCCTGAATCAAACCTCACGCAGCTGAAGCAGTTGCCTGTGCAAGCCTGACACTTTGTTAACGCTTCTCTTTGGCGTTTCGCTTACCGTCTCTTTTGGCCGTTTTTCAACGCCGCCCTGCTAGAACTGCCTCCAGGCAGGGAGTTAAAAACAATGCGAACGCTTCTGTGCGGCGCGGCCCTTTTGGCCGTCATCGCCGCGCCGGCCATGGCCGAGACGCGCTATGACCGCAAGCTCGAACAGGCGGTGGCAGGCATCGTCGCCCGCAAGATGGGCGATATCAGGGGCGCTTTTTCCTACAAGCAGGTGCCGCAGCTTGTCGTCGTGCCGGACGCACCAGTCGTTGCTGTCGAGCGCCCGCGCAAGCAGGCTTCAGATGACGGAAGCGACGGCCTGATGCCGGCCGTTGAACGGCAGGTCTCACGGACGATCTTCTAAAACCACATATCGCGCACGCAGCGCCCATCGCGCGGCAGGTCGTCATAAGTGTCCAGCCCGTCGAAATGGTCGATCGGCAGGTCGGCGACCGCCTCCGGCGGTGCCAGCCTGACATTGACGGCGATCCGCGTGCGGCCGCTGTCGCTGCGGCGCAAACCGCGCCAGGCAAGCACACAGGCACATGTCGGGCAAAACAGTATTTCCAGCGACGGCGTCTCCTTGCCAGCGCGGGTGTAGGACTGCACAGGCCCCACAAGCCGGATACGCTCGTCGACAAAGTCATAGGCCCAGAGTGTGCCATAGCGGCGGCAAAGCGTGCAATTGCAGGCCGTGATCGGGCCGGGATCGCCTTCCAGGGTCCATTGGGCGGCGCCGCAATGGCAGGTTCCCGTCAGCATTCGTCTTCCTCCGCATTGCCTGAGCCTCTACATCTTGCCGGACTGGATGCGCTATTCAACCGGGCGGACTGGCTTGCGGCCCGGGTCTCGACGTCCTCCTATGCCAATGTCCTTGCCTTCGCGGCCGGCTTTCGCCATGAAGGCCGATGAACTCCCCTCTGCCAGCCAGCACACGCCAGCGGCTCGACGAATTGCTCGTCCAGCGCGGCCTGTTTGCGAGCCGCTCGCGCGCCCGCGACGCGGTCGAGCGCGGCACCGTGACGGTCGACGGCGTGGTCGCCCGCAAGCCCGGCCAGACGGTTCTGCCGCACTGTCTCATCGTCATCGACGACCCGGCGCAGGGTTATGTCTCACGCGCGGCGCTGAAGCTGATCGCCGGGCTCGACCATTTCAGTCTCGATCCCGCGGGCAGTGAAGCCCTCGATATCGGCGCCTCGACAGGCGGCTTCACCCAGGTGCTGCTCGAACGCGGCGCGGCCCATGTCACTGCCATCGATGTCGGCCACGGCCAGATGCATCCCGGTGTCTCGTCCGACCCGCGCGTCACCGTGATCGAGGGCCTCAACGCTCGCGAGCTCGCGGCTGCCGATCTCGGCGGCCGTATCCCCGATTTCATCGTCTCCGATGTAAGCTTCATCTCGTTGAAACTGGCGATGCCACCGGCGTTGGCATTGGCACGGGACGGCGCTCGTGCGGTGTTTCTGGTCAAGCCGCAATTCGAGGCCGGCCGCGAGGCGATCGGCAAGGGCGGTCTTTTGAAAGACCCTTATGACGCCGCCCGTGTGGCCGGCTTGCTGCAGGAATGGCTCGAAGGCGTCCCTGGCTGGCGTACATTGGGCTTGCACATGTCGCCGATCGAAGGCGGGGACGGCAACCGCGAATTCCTGCTTGCCGGGATCAAGGATGCCGGGACCAAGGATGCCGGGACCAAGGACCGATGAGCACGGGCTTCACCATCAAGAGACTGGGTTCGCAGGGCGACGGCGTCGCCGAGACGGAAACCGGCGAGCTGTTCATTCCCTTCACCCTGCCCGGCGAGACCGTCACCGCCGCGCGCGAGAGGGATCGCGCCATGCTGATGGCGGTATTGGAGACGTCGCCGCTGCGTATCGATCCGGCCTGCCGGCATTTCACCGAATGTGGCGGCTGCGCCGTCCAGCATCTGCAAGCCGACGCTTACCAGCAATGGAAACGCGACAAGGTCGTGCATGCCTTGAAAGGCATTGCCGGCGACATCGGCGCCCTGGTGCCGTGTGCGCCACACACACGCCGCCGCGTCGTGCTTGCCGCCAGGCGCGCCGACACAGGCATGCTGCTTGGCTTCCATCGCCATCTGTCGCCGGAAATCATCCCCATCGAGGAATGTCCGATCTCGCTGCCGGAGATCGTTGCCGCGCTCGATCGCTTGAGGTCGGTCGCCGACCTGGTTTGCGCCACCACCAAATCGTTCCGGATGGCGGTCACTGTGACGGGCTCGGGGCTTGACGTCGCTGTCTATGAGTCGGGCAAGCTGGGCGAGAACCAGCGCCGGGTCGCCTCCAACTTCATCATGGCCAATGGCTTTGCCCGGCTTTCGATCGACGACGAGATTGTCATCGAGCCGAAAAAGCCGGTGGTCATGTTCGGCACCGTCGCTGTCGCCATACCGCCTGGCGCCTTCCTGCAGGCAACGCAAGCCGCCGAACAGACGATGGCCGATCTCGTTGGCGGACATCTGAAGCGTGCCAGGAAAGTCGCGGATCTTTTCGCCGGCTGCGGCAGCTTTGCGCTTCGGCTGGCGGCCAAATCCGAAGTCCACGCGGTCGAAGGCGACGCGGCAGCCCTTTCGGCGCTCGACCGCGGATCGCGCTTCGCCACCGGCCTGAAGCGGGTAACCGGCGAACGCCGCGACCTGTTCCGGCGGCCGCTGACGTTCAAGGAGCTGAATGCTTTCGATGGCGTCGTCTTCGACCCGCCGCGCGCCGGCGCCGAGGACCAGTCGAAGCAGATCGCCCGCTCGGATGTGCCGTTCGTCGCCGCCGTCTCCTGCAATCCGGTGACGCTGGCACGCGACCTGCGCATCCTGATTGACGGCGGCTACATCTTGAAGAGCGTCACGCCCATCGACCAGTTCCTGTGGTCGCCGCATGTCGAGGCCGTGGCGCTGCTGGAGAAGCCGAAACGGCGACGTTAATCCGCCGATTTTCACAAGGCCGTGCTTGAGTTTGCCGCCCCGCAAGACGTAGCCGGCTGGCAAACTAGCCTTCGCGAACGCTTTCGTACCCGGCCGCTTGTGCGGCCTTGATGAACTTACGGTCGAAGGAAACAAATGCTGAGCAGTGCGAGGACTTGCCCAGATGGAGCGCATCGGCGAAATCCATTCCCGTCTCGGCTAGATCGACCGCGGAAGAGACGATCGCAGCATCCTCTATCTCGACAGTGGGAAGCCCGCCGAACACCCGCAGTGCATTGACGATCGAGGCCTGATCATAACCATAGCCGCTGCGCAGCACCCACTCAGCCTCCAGGATCACCGTGACGGCGACGAAAACGGGCTGACCGTCGATCAGCCGCCGGGCTCGCGGGGACTGCTCGGGATCGTCGTTCGTCAGATACCTGACGACAACGTTGGTATCAATCGCGAGCATGGCGCCGCCGTGCTTCAGCAAGGACGGCCGCGTCCATCTCCTCCAAGGTCTTCGGTCTGCCACTGTGCGGCAGGACACCAAAGACATCTTCTGGTCGTGTCGGGGCAAAGGCAGGCGCCGGTCTCAAAAGTACACCGTCCGGTGTGTCTTCGACCTGCAGGCGCGTGCCCGCGCCCCAGTCCCTCCGTTTGCGGATAGCGCTGGGCAGGATGACTTGTCCCTTGGTCGAGACGGTCGTTATAAGCTTTTCTATTGCACCCATTGCGGTATTACCCTTGTGTAAGACAAAGGTAAGATATCCCTGTGAGGGGAACTATTCAAGCCCGCCGACGTCTCCTCGCTCAAACCCTGGTGCCGCCGACCGTCATCTGGTTCATCCTGAGATGCGGCTGGCCGACGCCGACCGGCACGCCTTGTCCGGCCTTGCCGCACATGCCGATGCCGGTGTCGAGTTTCATGTCGTTGCCGATCATCGAAACGCGGTGCATGGCGTCCGGTCCGTTGCCGATCAGCATGGCGCCCTTTATCGGCTGCGTCACCTTGCCGTTCTCGATCATGTAGGCCTCGGTGCAGCCGAACACGAACTTGCCTGACGTGATGTCGACCTGGCCGCCGCCGAAGGATACGGCATAGATGCCGGTCTTGACCGAGGCGATGATCTCGTCCGGCTCCATGTCGCCCGCCGTCATATAGGTGTTGGTCATGCGCGGCATCGGCTGGTGCGCATAGCCTTCGCGCCGGCCGTTTCCCGTGGCTTTCATGCCCATCAGCCGGGCGTTCTGGCGGTCCTGCATGTAGCCGACAAGCTTGCCGTCCTCGATCAGCACATTGCGGGCCGAAGGCGTGCCTTCATCGTCGACGGTCAGCGAACCCCGCCGCTCCGGCATGGTGCCGTCATCGACCACGGTAACGCCCTTGGCCGCCACCTGCTGGCCCAGCAGGCCGGCGAAGGCGGACGTCTTCTTGCGGTTGAAGTCGCCTTCCAGCCCGTGGCCGACAGCCTCATGCAGCATGACGCCCGGCCAGCCGCTGGACAAAACGATGTCGAACGTTCCGGCCGGCGCGGGAATGGCTTCGAGATTGACCAGCGCCTGCCTGAGCGCCTCCCTGGCCGCATGCTTCCAGGCGTCCTCGACCAGGAACTCGCCGAACGCCTTGCGCCCGCCCATGCCATAGGAGCCGCTTTCCTGGCGGTCGCCGTCGCCGACGACGACGGAAACGTTGATGCGGACCAGCGGGCGGATGTCGCGCACGATCTGGCCGTCGGCGCGCACGATCTCGACATGCTGCCAGGACGCCGCGAGCGAGGCCGTCACCTGGCGCACGCGCGGGTCCTCGGCGCGCAGCCATGCGTCGATTTCCTGCAACAGCTTGGCCTTGACCTCGAAGGAGGGCGAGGGGATCGGGTTCTCCTCGCCATAGAGATGGCGGTTGGTGCGCGCGGGTGCCGCGGCAAGCGTGCCGGAATAGCCGCCCCTGACTGTCGAGACGGCGTCGGCGGCGCGCAGCAGCGACGCCTCCGAAAGATCGCTGGAATGAGCGTAGCCGCTGGCCTCGCCGGCCACGGCGCGCAGGCCAAAACCCTGGTCGGTGTTGAAATTGGCGGTCTTCAGCCTGCCATTGTCGAACATCAGCGCTTCGCTCTCGCTGTATTCGAGGAACAGTTCGCCGTCGTCGGCGCCGTTCAGTGTGTCGGCGACGATCCGCTTGATGCGATCGTCTGAAATGTCGAATTGGCCGGTCAGGCTGTTCATGGCAGGTCCGCTCACAAGAGGAATGGTGTTGCCACGATGTAGGCGCGAAGACGCGCCTGCACAATCCGCAATGACGATCCGCAGCAGGTAGGAGCGGGTAACCCCGCCCCTGAACATGACATCCATCTTGAAGTTCGACCCGTCACCCGAAAAGGCCTTCACCCAGCGATATTTCTTGTTCCATTCATCGGCCTGGTCGGCCGTGAAGGGGTCGGTATAGCCCGAGGAGAACTGGATCGACTTGCACTTCTCATGGTTTTCGCAGCCATAGAAGTAGATGACATATTTCATGCCCTGAAGCCGGCCCGAGACCATCGGATCGCCCCGTCGTCCTTGTCCATCTTGGCCGAGCCATAGCCTTTCGCAAGCTCGAAAATGACGGCCGGATCGGGCGCCGTGATGATTTCGGAATCCTCGGCAAAGGCGACGGAAACGGCGCCGGTCAGGATTAGACCGGTCGACAAAAGCAAAGAACAAGCACGCATGATGACCCCCACAGCCAAAGATCAAACCCGTGGGAATTGTGAGGAAAGACGGTTTCGCAAGCATCAAGCTCAGGGCAGGGCGGCAAAACCGTCGGCGAAGCCCTTGAGGTCGACGGGGATGCCGATGCCTTCTTCCGGCGTCTGGAAGACGATGAAGGTGGCCGACGTCCCGGTCTTCAGCGTATCGAGCAGCGGCTTTTCGAGAATGACCTCGGCATAGCAGCCGTCCTGGAAGCAGCGCACGAAATAGGCGCGGCCAATATCCTTGCCGTCGACATTGAGGCCCAGGCCATTGGGCAGCAGAACGCCGAGCGGGGCCAGCACGCGCAGGATCTCGGCCTTGTTGTCGGCGGTGCGCAGGACGACGACGGACAGTCCCATTTCCGGGCGATCCTCGGCAACGACGTTCTGCATCATCACGCATTGTTCCGAGGTGGCGCCGGCCGGCGTGTCGCAGATGATCGACCACGCGCCATGCGTTGACTTGACCGTGCCGCTGGGCTGCGCTGCATTGGCGACGCCGGTTGCGGACGAGCCGATACCGATCAGGGCGGCGAGAAAAACGACCTTCGCCCCGCTTCTCGAAAGCCAAGCGCTTTTCGAATGCCAGGCGCTCTTCGAATGCCAGGCGTTTCTCGAAAGCCAAGAGGTCATGACGGCTCCATTGCGAATCACGGCACTTTAAGCCGCGCCAAGGCCAAGTAAAGGATAGGGCGACCGCCGGTCAGCCCCGGCAGGCGCAATAATGCGCTTTTCCCTAGCAAATTCGCCCGAATTGCGACCGTCGGGCGCATTCCGGACACAAGCCCGCATAGCCTGTCTGTCGACGACCCGCGCGGGCCACGAGGCCGTCGAAACAGCGCGGCAGCACTTGCGCGCAAAAATGCCGCACGGTTTCGCCCGCTCCTTTCTTGCGGAGGGAAATAGAGTATGGTTTGAACCACCCTTGGGACTGTCCGGGATTCCCATCCCGGCATTGTTCGATATTCTTGCGTCGCGATCGCGAGGAACCGGGAGATGAAGAGGGCGATGAGAAAATTCCCAGCAAGCGCCAAATTGATGGCAACGGCAGGCGCCGCCGCCGCATTTTTCGCCGGTGCCTCCGCCCATGCGGCCCAGCCGCAGCCGTGGGAGATGACTTTTCAGCCGCCGGCGACAGACATGATGCGGCAGATCGAGTGGTTCGGGAACTACACGATGTGGTTCGTCGTCCCGATCACTGCTTTGGTTCTGGCGCTTCTCGCCTGGTGCATCTTCAGGTTCCGCGCCAGCAAAAACCCGGTTCCGTCCAAGACCAGCCACAACACGCTGATCGAGATCATCTGGACAGTCGGGCCGGTCGTCGTCCTGCTGTTCATCGCCATTCCCTCGTTCCAGTTGCTGACGGCGCAGTACACGCCGCCGGAAGAGGCCAAGCTGACCGTCAAGGTAACGGGCAATCAGTGGAACTGGGACTATGAGTACCAGACCGAGAACACGCTCTCCTTCAACTCGGCCATCCTGCAGGACGCCGACCGCGCCGCGATCGGCAAGGAAGACCGCAAGGTCTATCCGCGCCTGCTGGCGGTCGACAACGAGCTGGTCGTGCCGGTCAACACCATGACGCGCGTCCTGGTTACCGCAGCCGACGTGATCCATTCCTTTGCCGTTCCGGCCTTCGGCATCAAGATGGACGCGGTTCCCGGCCGCACCAACGAGACGTGGTTCAAGGCGGAAAAGGAAGGCATCTATTACGGCCAGTGCTCGCAGCTCTGCGGCAAGGACCATGCCTTCATGCCGATCGCCGTCCGCGTCGTATCCGATGCGCAGTACAAGACCTGGCTGGCAGCAGCCAAGACCGACCTCCCCGGCGCCAACAAGGCGCTGATGGCCGAGGTCGACGGTACCAACAAGGTAGCGGCCGCCGGCAATTGATGCCGCGGGTTAGCAAGAATTAGGGAACGGAGCCGACCATGGCAGAAGCTGCAGCTCACGACGACCACGACCACAAGCCCTATCATGGCTGGGTCCGGTGGGTGTACTCCACCAACCACAAGGACATCGGCACGCTCTACCTGATCTTCGCGATCTTCGCGGGCATCGTCGGCGGCGCGCTTTCGGTCGTCATCCGCATGGAGCTGCAGGAGCCGGGCATCCAGATCTTCACCGGTCTGGCGCAGATGGTCTATGGCATGAACGGCGATGCCGCCATCGACGGCGGCAAGAGCATGTACAACGCCTTCGGCACCGCGCACGCGCTGATCATGATCTTCTTCATGGTCATGCCGGCGCTGATCGGCGGCTTCGCCAACTGGATGGTGCCGATCATGATCGGCGCGCCTGACATGGCCTTCCCGCGCATGAACAACATCTCGTTCTGGCTGCTGCCGCCGGCCTTCCTGCTGCTCATCGCTTCGGCTTTCATGCCGAGCGCGCCCGGCGCCTATGGCGTTGGCGGCGGCTGGACGCTCTATCCGCCGCTGTCGACCTCCGGCCAGCCCGGGCCGGCCATGGATCTGGCGATCCTGTCGATCCACATTGCCGGCGCGTCCTCGATCCTCGGCGCCATCAACTTCATCACCACCATTTTCAACATGCGCGCGCCGGGCATGACGCTGCACAAAATGCCGCTATTTGCCTGGTCGGTTCTGATCACCGCCTTCCTGCTGCTCTTGTCGCTTCCGGTTCTGGCCGGTGGCATCACCATGCTGCTTACCGACCGCAATTTCGGCACCACCTTCTTCGCCCCGGATGGCGGCGGCGATCCGATCCTGTTCCAGCATCTGTTCTGGTTCTTTGGTCACCCCGAAGTGTACATCCTGATCCTGCCGGGCTTCGGCATCATCAGCCACATCGTCTCGACCTTCTCGAAGAAGCCGGTGTTCGGCTATCTCGGCATGGCCTACGCCATGGTCGCGATCGGCGCCGTCGGCTTCATCGTCTGGGCGCACCACATGTACACGACCGGCCTGTCGCTCGACACGCAGCGCTACTTCGTCTTCGCCACCATGGTCATCGCCGTACCGACAGGCGTGAAGATCTTCTCCTGGATCGCGACGATGTGGGGCGGCTCGATCTCGTTCAAGACGCCGATGCTGTGGGCGCTGGGCTTCATCTTCCTGTTCACGGTCGGCGGCGTCACCGGCGTCCAGCTCGCCAACGCCGGCCTCGACCGCTCGCTGCATGACACCTATTTCGTCATTGCCCACTTCCACTATGTGCTGTCGCTGGGTGCGGTCTTCGCCATCTTCGCCGGCTGGTACTACTGGTTCCCCAAGATGACCGGCTACATGTACTCGCCGGTGATCGCCAACACCCACTTCTGGGTCACCTTCGTCGGCGTCAATTTGATCTTCTTCCCGCAGCATTTCCTCGGCCTGGCCGGCATGCCGCGCCGCACCATCGACTATCCCGACGCGTTCGCCGGCTGGAACATGGTGTCGTCCTACGGCTCCTATATATCGGCCGTCGGCGTGGTGATCTTCCTCTATGGCGTGTTCGAGGCCTTCCAGAAGAAGCGCGTCGCCGGCGCCAACCCGTGGGGCGAGGGTGCAACGACGCTCGAATGGCAGCTGCCTTCGCCGCCGCCTTTCCACCAATGGGAACAGCTGCCGAAGATCAAGTAAGGCAGCCCGAATACGAAACCGCCGGCCCGCCGGCGGTTTTCGGCCAACGGAATGATTGGACTTATGTACGCATGGCCCTTGTCGACGACCCAATGATTGACGAAGCGGGCTTTCGCATGTCGGAAGCCACGTCGGGCGATTTCTTCGCCCTGCTGAAGCCGCGCGTCATGTCGCTGGTGGTGTTCACGGCCTTTGTCGGCATGGTCGCTGCGCCCGTGACCATCAACCCGCTGCTGGCGGTGATCGCCATCCTGGCCATTGCCATCGGCGCCGGCGCCTCGGGTGCGCTCAACATGTGGTACGACGCCGACATCGATGCGGTGATGAGCCGGACCGCCGGCCGCCCGGTACCGTCCGGCCGCATCCTGCCCGGCGAAGCCCTGAGCTTCGGCCTTGTGCTTTCGGTGCTGTCGGTGATGACGCTGGGCGTGCTGGTCAACTGGCTGTCGGCGGCGCTGCTTGCCTTCACCATCTTCTTCTACGCCGTCGTCTACACGATGTGGCTGAAGCGCTCGACGCCGCAGAACATCGTCATCGGCGGCGCCGCCGGCGCCATCCCGCCGGTCATCGGCTGGGCCGCGGTGACCGGAACGGTGAGCCTGGAAAGCCTCGTTCTGTTCCTGATCATCTTCCTGTGGACGCCGCCGCACTTCTGGGCGCTGGCGCTGTTCAAGTCCGACGACTACGCCAAGGCCGGCATCCCGATGATGCCGAACGTTGCCGGCCAGGCCTCGACCCGCCGCCAGATCTTTGCCTACGCCCTGATCCTGGCGCCGATCGGCGTGCTGCCCTGGGTGCTCGGTTTCACTACCGCCTTCTATGGCGTCGCATCAGTGGCTCTCGGCGCCGGCTTCGTCTGGTATGCCTGGAAAGTGCTGTGCATGACCGATAGCGACCGCGTCATGAAGCCGGCCAAGGCTCTGTTCGCCTATTCGCTGCTCTACCTCTTCGCCATCTTCGCCATCTATCTTGCCGACTGTGTCGTCGGTCGCGCTTTGGCCATCGGTGGAGCATGACCATGATCGACAAGAAGCTTGAACTGGTCACGCTGACCGAAAGCCAGAAGAAGGCGCGGCGCAACCGTTCGGCGGCGATCGGCGTCGCGCTGGCGATTCTGGTCGTCATCTTCTACGTCGCGACCATCGTGAAATTCGGCCATACCGGATGAGGCCGATGATGACCCGCCAGACCGTGACCGATCCCAGGAAGAAGAACACCAACCGCGTCGTCGCCGCCGTCTGCGTCGCCTTCTTCGGCGGCATGATCGGCATGGCCTACGCCGCGGTGCCGCTCTACAAGATGTTCTGCCAGGCCACCGGCTATGGCGGCACGACGCAGCGCGCCGAAAAGCAATATGCCGGCCGCATCCTCGACCGCGACATCACCGTACGCTTCGACGCCAACACCAACGGCATTCCCTGGCAGTTCCAGCCGGTCGCCCGCTCGGTCACCATCAAGATCGGCGAGACGACGCAGGCGCATTACAGCGCCACCAACAAGTTCGACCGCGCCGTTACCGGCCGCGCCACCTTCAACGTGCAGCCGGAACTGGCGGGCCCCTACTTCAACAAGGTCGAGTGTTTCTGCTTCACCGACACGACGCTAAAGCCCGGCGAGACGCTGGACATGCCGGTCGTGTTCTATGTGGATCCCGATATCGTCAACGTGCCGGAACTGAAGGACTTGAAGACGATCACCCTGTCCTACACGATGTTCCCGGTCCAAAAGAACAAGCCGGTGGCGTCATCGACGCCGGACAGCAGCAGCAAAGTTTCAGATACCGAAGCAAATCTCGGGGGTTGATATGGCAGACGCGCACGCAAAACCACAACACGACTACCATCTCGTCAACCCGAGCCCGTGGCCCTTCCTGGGGTCGATCGGCGCGCTGGTGACTGCAGTCGGCGGCGTCGCCCTGATGCAGTATCTCAAGAACGGCGATTTTCCAATTTTCGGCCACAACATCGCCAATCCATGGCTGTTCTTCATCGGCCTGGTCATCGTCCTCTACACGATGTTTGCCTGGTGGTCGGACACCATCAAGGAAGCGCATGAGGGCCACCATACGCGCGTCGTGTCGCTGCATCTGCGCTACGGCATGATCATGTTCATCGCTTCGGAAGTGATGTTCTTCGTTGCCTGGTTCTGGGCCTATTTCGATGCCAGCCTGTTTCCGAGCGAAGTGCAGAATTACGCCCGCACCGCTTTCACTGGCGGCGTCTGGCCGCCGAAGGGTCTTGAAGTCCTCGATCCGTTCCATCTGCCGCTCTACAACACCATCATCCTGCTTCTGTCGGGCACCACGGTGACATGGGCGCACCATTCGCTCATCCATGGCGACCGCAAGGGCCTGATCAACGGCCTGGTGCTGACCGTCGGCCTCGGCATGCTGTTCACCATGGTGCAGGCCTACGAGTACATGCACGCTCCGTTCGGCTTCAAGGATTCCATCTACGGCGCCACCTTCTTCATGGCGACCGGCTTCCATGGCTTCCACGTCATCATCGGCACCATCTTCCTGCTGGTCTGCCTGATCCGCGCCTGGAAAGGCGACTTCACGCCCAAGCAGCATTTCGGCTTCGAGGCGGCTGCCTGGTACTGGCACTTCGTCGACGTGGTCTGGCTGTTCCTGTTCGCATCGATCTACGTCTGGGGATCGGTCGGCGCGGTGATCGAAGGCCACTGACGGCTTCACCGAACCGACAAATCAGAAGGGCGCTCGCGGCAACGCGGTCGCCTTTCTTCTTTTCGGCGCCTCATCAATGGCCAACGAATTCGGCTGGTCGGGCTGGCTGCTTCAATTGGTCGACTGGACCGATGGCTGCATTGGGGTTACCGACTGCGACATGGACGAAATCTGGACGATTGCCGGATGGAACGCTGATCGAAATCGAGCCGTAAAGCATGACTATCCATGAGTGAAGATAGGGCGATCTGGCCACCCATCGAGCCGATCTCGGCCGGCCTGCACGGACGCTGCCCGCGCTGCGGCGAAGGACGGCTGTTTTCCGGCTTCCTCACGGTCGGCAAGCGCTGCAACAATTGCGGCCTCGACTATTCCTACGCCGATGCCGGCGACGGCCCGGCGGTGTTCGTCATCCTGATCATCGGCTTCATCGTCGTTGGGCTGGCGCTGTGGGTGGAGGTGAAGCTGAGCCCGCCGCTGTGGCTGCATTTCATCATCTGGATACCGCTGGCCGTGGCGCTGTGCCTGACGGCGCTGAGGCTGATCAAGGGGGTGCTGCTGACGCTTCAATACGCCAACAAGGCGGCCGAAGGCCGCCTGGACCAGGGGCAATGAACGAGGCACTGACCAAGCCCAGCGGCCGTTCGCGGCCGAAGACGGCATTGCTGCTCGGCCTCGGCCTGGTGGTGTTCGTCATCCTGCTCGGGCTTGGCACATGGCAGGTGCAGCGCCTGTACTGGAAGGAAGCCCTTCTGCAGACCATCGACCAGCGCACCCATTCAGCGCCGCGGCCGCTGGCGGACGTCGAGAAGGAATTCGACGCCACCGGTGATGTCGACTACACGCCGGTCACCGTCAGCGGGACGTTCCTGCACTCCGGCGAGCGGCATTTTTACGCCACATGGGACGGCGACGCCGGCTTCAACGTCTACACCCCGCTGGCCCTCGACGATGGCCGCTATATCCTGATCAACCGCGGCTTCGTTCCCTATGATCTCAAGGATGCCGCCAAGCGCCCTCAAGGGCAGGTGACCGGCAAGGTCACGGTCACCGGCCTGGCGCGCAACCCGCTGCCGGGCAAGCCGTCGATGATGCTGCCCGACAATGACGTGGCCAAGAACATCTTCTACTGGAAGGATCGTGATGTCATGGCGGCGAGTGCCGGCCTGCCGGCTGGCGCCGTGCTGGTGCCGATCTTCATCGACGCCGACAAGACGCCGAACCCGGGCGGGCTGCCGGTCGGCGGCGTCACCATCATCGACCTGCCGAACTCTCATCTGCAATATGCCTTCACCTGGTATGGCCTGGCGGCGGCTCTTGCCGCGGTTCTGATCGTCAGGCTGCGCCGTCCGGCAAAGACTGAATGATCCAGAGCATCATCCCGAAAAGTGGGAACCGGTTTTCGGACAAGATCATGCTCCAACAAAGAGTTAGATCAGGCTGACCATTCAACCTGATCTCAACTGCCCTTGACAGGGCAGGGGTGCACACCTCATTTCGCGTCACGATACGATCAACCGATCTGGAATCATGCTGCAGACCGCCACAAAACCACCGCTGACGATCCGGCTCTGCCAGCCGCGCGGCTTTTGCGCCGGTGTCGACCGCGCGATCCAGATCGTCGTGCTGGCGTTGAAGAAATACGGCGCGCCGGTCTATGTCCGCCACGAGATCGTGCACAACCGCTATGTCGTCGAGGGCCTGCAAAGCCTTGGCGCGGTTTTCATCGAGGAACTCTCGGAAATCCCGGCCGAGCACCGCAAGTCGCCGGTTGTCTTCTCGGCCCACGGCGTGCCGAAATCGGTGCCGGCCGACGCCAAGGCACGCGAGCTCTTCTATCTCGACGCCACCTGCCCGCTGGTGTCCAAGGTGCACAAGCAGGCGATGCGCCATCAGCGGCTCGGCCGCCATGTGCTTCTGATCGGCCATGCCGGCCATCCCGAAGTGATCGGCACCATGGGCCAACTGGCTGAAGGCGCCGTCACGCTGATCGAGACCGAAGCCGACGCTGGGACCTTTGCCCCCGCCGACCCGGAAGCGCTCGGCTTCGTAAGCCAGACAACGTTGTCGGTCGAAGACACTGCCGGCATATTGCGGGTGCTGCAGGAGCGCTTCCCGCAACTGCATGCACCGGCCGCCGAATCGATCTGCTACGCCACCACCAACCGCCAGGAAGCGGTCAAGGAAACCGCCGCCGGCGCCGATCTCTATCTGATCGTCGGTGCGCCCAATTCCTCCAATTCGCGCCGTCTTGTCGAAGTGGCGGAGCGCGCCGGCGCCACCATGTCGCTTCTCGTACAGCGCGCCGCCGAAATTCCGTGGAATGACATCACAAATATCTCGACGCTCGGCCTGTCTGCCGGCGCGTCGGCGCCGGAGATCATCGTCGACGAGATCATCGACGCCTTCCGCCAGCGCTTCGAGGTGAACATCGACCTGGCGATCACGGCCACCGAAACGGAGGATTTTCCAGTCATGCGGGTTCTGCGCGATGTCGAACTGACGCGGGCCGACATGGCCTTCGTCAACGGAGCCGCGTGAACAGCCCATGGCGGTCTACACCGACGTCAATGAGGGCGAACTCGGCGCGTTCCTGAGGGCATATCCAGTCGGCGAACTCTTGTCCTACAAGGGTATCGCCGAAGGCACGGAGAATTCGAATTTCCTGCTGCACACCTCAAGCGGCTCTTACATACTGACGCTCTACGAGAAGCGCGTCGACAAGGCCGACCTGCCGTTCTTCCTCGGCCTGATGGGCCATCTCGCCCGCAAAGGCATTTCCTGTCCGCTGCCGGTGACCGCGCATGACGGCACCGTCATCGGCACGCTGGCCGGCCGTCCCGCGGTCATCATCACCTTCCTCGAAGGCCTGTCGCTGCGGCGGCCGACAGCGGCGCATTGCGCCGAGGTCGGCAAGGCGCTCGCGGCCCTGCATTTGGCCGGGCAGGATTTTGCGATGACGCGTGACAACGCACTGGCCATCGAGGGCTGGCGCAAATTGTGGAACGCCTCGCGCGACCGAGCCGACGAGGTCGAGCCGGGACTGGCGGCCGAGGTCGACGCCGATTTCGCGGATTTCGAACGCCATTGGCCGCAGGGCCTTCCTGCCGGCATCATCCATGCCGATCTGTTTCCCGACAATGTCTTCTTCCTCGGCGAGAAACTGTCCGGCCTCATCGACTTCTATTTCGCCTGCCACGACCTCTACGCCTATGACGTCGCCACCTGTCTCAACGCCTGGTGTTTCGAGAAGGATTTCTCCTTCAACCTGACCAAAGGCACGGCGCTGCTGGCCGGCTATCGGAGCGTGCGGCCTTTGAGCGAGGGCGAGAAAGCAGCGCTGCCGATGCTTTCGCGCGGCTCGGCGCTGCGCTTTATGCTGACCCGGCTCTATGACTGGCTGACCGTTCCCGACGGCGGGCTGGTCATGAAGCGCGATCCGACCGAATATATCCGCCGCATGCGCTTCCACCGCGCGATCAAGTCGCCTTCGGAATACGGACTGACATGACCAAGCAGGTTGAAATCTTCACCGACGGTGCCTGCTCGGGCAATCCCGGTCCCGGCGGCTGGGGCGCCATCCTGCGCTTCAACGGCAAGACCAGGGAATTGTCGGGCGGCGAGGCCGAGACGACCAATAACCGTATGGAGCTGCTGGCCGCCATCTCGGCGCTGAATGCGCTGAAGGAGCCGTGCGCCGTCGAGCTTCACACCGACAGCAAATATGTCATGGACGGTATCTCCAAATGGATCCACGGCTGGAAGAAAAACGGCTGGAAGACCGCTGACAGGAAGCCGGTCAAGAACGGTGAACTGTGGCAGGCGCTGGATGAGGCCAATCGGCGCCACAAGGTGACCTGGAACTGGGTCAAGGGCCATGCCGGCCACACCGAGAACGAACGCGCCGACGAACTCGCAAGGGAAGGTATGGCGCCGTTCAAGAGGGGCTCAGCCAAACCTGCGGCGCCGAAAGTGGCGCTGAAGCCGGCGGCATCCGAGAAGCAGCCGGCGCCACGGGCACGGCGCTCGACCCAAAGCTATTGAGCTCAAGCTATCGGCAGGGGATCTCACTCATGCCGATCGTATACTACATCACCCATCCCCAGGTTCAGATCGATGCCAACGTTCCCGTGCCGCACTGGGGGCTATCCGAGATCGGACGAGCGCGAGCATCAGCCATGCTCGATCAGCCATGGGTCGGATCGATCCGCCGTGTCGTCTCGTCGGCCGAGCGCAAGGCGATCGAAACCGCCGAGATTCTTGGCAAACACCTCGGCCTCGCGGTCGAGGTGAGGGAGCGCATGCATGAGAACGATCGGTCGGCAACCGGCTTCCTGCCGCCGCCGGAGTTCGAGGCGGTCGCCGACCAGTTCTTCGCCGACCCGCACAAAAGCATCCGCGGCTGGGAGCGGGCCATCGATGCCCAGCAACGCATTGTCAGCGAGGTCGAAACGGTGCTGGGTGCTGCCGATGGCGGCGACATTGCCTTCGTCGGCCATGGCGGCGTCGGAACATTGCTGCTGCTCTCGCTCAGCGGCCGCGCAATCAGCCGCGCGGCGGACCAGCCGGCCGGCGGTGGTAATTACTTCGCCTATGATGTCGGCACGCGCCGCGTCGTCCACGGATGGCGGCCGATAGACAGTCTGGCGCCGCGCTAAAGCGGATGTCAGGAGATCATCGATACCGTAGCCGCGATGAAGCCGCGCGCGACCAGCGGATAGAACCCGTCCTCAGCGGATCAGCAGGGCCGTGCCGTAGAGGCCGAGCGCGAACACCGTGTGCGAGATCACGTTGAAGGCGCGGATCTGTATCGCGTTGGGGCGCTTTGAGGCGGCCCAGCCGGCGCCCATGCCGGGCGCCAGCAGGAACCAGCCGGCGCCGATGGTGACCATGCCGAGGATGAAGGCCGGCAGGAAGGTCGGCGCGTCCAGCCATGCCCTGCCCACCAGCGCCACCAGGATGAAGCCGTAGACGATGCCGGTAACATAGTGGAAAGCCCAGCCCAGCGCCTGCTCATGCGCATAGGGTGCGGCTTGGGCGATATCGTCGTGGAAAACCTTGCCTTCCCTAAGGTGCCAGACCCAGCGGCCGGGCGGCCCCCAGTTCGGCCGCGGCTGGCTGAGCGCCAGATGCAGGAACAGCGCCCAAAGATCCATCAGCACCGTGGCGCCGATGCCAATCGCAATGCTGCGCCAGATGATGTCAAACATCGTCGATGTCCCCCAAAGCAGGCAATCCGGCTGGAAGCGCGTGGTCGTCAGGCCATGGCGCTCATGAGCCGAGGCGGCCGCCGCGGTTTAGAGCTGGCTCAGAATGTGAGCGGCACCCGATGTGTCGACTCCTGGCTTGGTCTCGACATTGAGCGCCGTGACCTTGCCGTTGTCGACGATCATCGAGAAGCGCTTCGAGCGCAATCCCATGCCGCCGCTGGAATAGTCGGAGTCGAGGCCGATCGACTTGGCGAAGTCGCCATTGCCGTCGGCGAGATAGAGGATCTTGCCTTGACCGCCGGTGAAATTGGCCCAGGCGCCCATGACATGGACATCGTTGACGGACACGACGGCGATGGTGTCGACGCCGCGGGCCAGGATGGCATCGTGGTTCTCGAGATAGCCCGGCAGATGATTGTTGCTGCAGGTCGGCGTGAAGGCGCCTGGAACACCGAACAGCACGACCTTCTTGCCCGCGAAAATCTCGGCCGAGGTGATCACCTTGGCGCCGTCGGCGGTCATTTCCTTGAAGGTCGCATCGGGCAGTTTGTCGCCAACGGCAATCGTCATGATGGTCCTCGTGTGAAAAGCAGGGAAGGTTTCTTGCGATAGCGAAATCGGCCATCTCCCGCAACCGCCGACAAGGCCTGGATCAAGGGAAAGCCTGGATCGGGTCGGTATCAGGGAAACGGCAGAACGCCCTCGACCGCGCCTTCGGCACTTGTCAGGGTGTAATACAACCCGCCATCGGTCGGTGTCGTCGACGGCCGGTCGAGGATCGGAATGGTAAACACAAGCCGGCCGTCCTTCTCGTTGCGCGCAGGCGCCCCGAACATATAGTCGCGACCCCCGGCGACGAATAAATCCGCCGCCTCCGGATCGCCGGGAAAAGTCGCCTCGACGATCAGCGTCTCATGGTCGCCCGGCAGCACCTTGATCCCGAAATCGGGCTTGGCAGGCGCGGGCAAGGTGGCGAGTGCCGCCTTCACCAGCGCCGCATCCTCGGCATTGTCGGGATCGGCGGCGGGATCGACGCTCAGTCGCGTCTGCACCGGAATACAGATCGTCTCGCAGATGCCGAGAAAGATGTCGGCATCGATGACGGCCGCATCCCCAGGCGACGACAAAGTGAATGTCACCGGCAGCGAGACCGGATGGTTGTAGCCGGCCCATTTGCCGTAGCCGTCGTCATGGCGTTGCGGCGGCGGGAAGGAAAACGCCGCATCGGTGATGTTGGTGCTGGCCGAAACGTCGATCTGCGGCGGCACGCCGGCGTCGCCCGGATCACGCCAATAGGTCTTCCAGCCGGGCTTGAGCGCGATGTCGAGCACGCCATGGATGCGGCCTGCCTCGTCGGCCTTGCCTGATGTCACCAGCCGCACCTTGCCCCCTTCGCTGTTGTACCAGTCGGAAGACGAGGCGGCGGCGGGAATAGCTGCTCCGCATCCGATGGCGGCGCCGAGCAGCAGGATTTTCAAGCTTTGCATGGCGTTGATTTGATCGTCAGTTCATGGCCGCGCAATGTTTTCATGGCGCTCTGCGTATCATATTTGCGTGACCTTCGGGCAAGGAACAGTTGGATTCAAGCAATCGGCCGAGCAAAGTTCGCAGTCAAGATTCCGTTGTTCCAACCGTTGGGCTTTGGCCGAATCGCACGCGGCGCATCTTTTCGGCGTCCCGGAAACGCGTTACGCTCCCGTCCATGGACTTGTTGCGCCACAAAAAGACGGCCGGTGGACGCGGCTTTCTTGACGACCAGTTTCTGATTGCCATGCCCGGCATGAAGGACGATCGCTTCACGCGCTCGGTCATCTACATCTGTGCGCACAGCGATGAAGGCGCCATGGGCCTGATCATCAACCAGACGCAGCAGATGCTGTTTCCCGATCTTCTGGTGCAGCTCGGCATCATGAACGAGCAGGAGGCGATCAGGCTGCCGGCGCAGGCTCGCGACTTCGTCGTGCGCAATGGCGGCCCCGTCGACCGCAGCCGCGGCTTCGTCCTGCACTCGGGCGACTACCGGGTGGAATCCTCGCTCACCGTCTCCGACGATATCTGCCTGACCGCGACGGTCGACATATTGCGCGCCATCTCGTCCGGCCGCGGCCCGCGGCGCGCATTGATGGCGCTCGGCTATTCCGGCTGGGGCGCCGGCCAGCTGGAAACCGAGATCGCCGAGAATGGCTGGCTGACCTGTCCGGCGACGCCCGAGCTTCTGTTCGACGCCGACATCGAGCGCAAATACGACCGCATCCTGGCATCGATCGGGATTGATCTGGCGCATCTGAGCCTGGCCGCGGGGCACGCCTGAGGCCTCGCATTTGCCGACGTTCCGCCGAACCTTCGCGACTAGCCGAAGCCGCCCGCCACTTTCGTCATCCTAGGGTCTGCGCTGCGTCGCTGCGCTCCTTGCTTCACCCCAGGATGACGAAGGCGCGGTCGCTTCAGCTAATTTTAGGGGTTCATTCCAATGTAACCACGCGCCTGCACGACGCATGCCTCACCCATCACGCCTGCGTCATCGGGTACTGCTCTTTCAACGCCTTCAGCACCTGGTCGCCTGGCATCGGCGCGCCGAACATGAAGCTTTGCACATATTCGCAGCCCATCTGGCGCAGTTCCAGCGCATCGCTTTCGTCGGAGATGCCCTCGGCCACCACCGACAGGCCGAGTTCATGCGCCATGTTGACCATGGATTTGAGCAGCACCGCCCGCTTCGGCGTCGCGTCGTCGACGAAGCTCTTGTCGATCTTGATGGTGTCGAAGGGGAAGCGGGTCAGATAGGCGAGCGAGGAATAGCCGGTGCCGAAATCGTCCAGCGACAGGCCGATGCCGAGCTGTTTGAGCTTGGTCAGCACATGCGAGGTTTGCTCTGGATTGTCCATGACCAGCGATTCGGTAAGTTCGAGCCGGAAGCAGCGCGGCTTCAGATTGGCGCGCGCGATGACCGAGCGGACATCGCTGACCAGGTCGCGGCGGATCAGCTGGCGGCTGGACAGATTGACCGACACCGACAGCGGCGTGTCGCCGATCTGCTTTTGCCAGCCGGCGAGGTCCTCGGCCGCCTGCTGCATGGCAAACAGCCCAAGCTGCACGATCAGGCCGCAGCTTTCGGCGACCGGAATGAAATCGCCCGGCGGGATCATGCCGCGGCGCGGATGGTCCCAACGCAGCAGCGCTTCGAAGCCGGCAATGCTGCCATCCTCCAGCCGCACGATCGGCTGGTAGGCAAGGGTGAATTCGCGCCGCTCGATGGCGCGGCGCAGATCGGATTCGAATTGCAGCCGGTCGGTGCCGACGGTGCGGAAGGCCGGCCGGAACGGTTCGATCCTGTCGCCGCCGAAGCGCTTGGCCTGGTGCATGGCAAGCTCGGCGTCCTTGACCATGTCTTCTGCCGAAGTCTGCGCCGAGGTCCAGGTGATCAGGCCGATCGAGGCAGTCAGCACGATCTCGCGCTTGGCGAAGGTGATCGGGTTGTTGATGGCGTGCTTGATGGCGTCTGCCACCGCCGCGATGCGGGAGGGTTCCTGTTCGGAGAGCAGCATCAGGGCGAACTGGTCACCGGCAAAGCGCGACAGCGAATCCTTCGGTTTCAACAGCCGGTGCAAGCGGCGCGCAATGGTGAGCAGGATGGTGTCGCCGGCCGAGATGCCAAGCCCGTCATTGACCTGCTTGAAACGGTCGATGTCGATGACGAAGACGGTGGGGCGCACCTTCTCTTCGGTACGCGCGATCGAGATGATGGCTTCCAGCCGGTTCATCAGAAGTTCGCGGTTGGGCAGGCCGGTCAGATTGTCGTGAACGGCATCGTGCAGCAGCCTTTCCTCGGACTTTTTCTGCTCGGTAACGTCGACCATGGTGCCGACGCAGCGAATCACTTCGCCATCCGAGCCGATCACCGGCCGCGCCCGAAGCAAGAACCAGTGGTAGTGCCCGTCGGCGCCGCGCAGGCGGAAATTCTGCGAGACCCGGCCGCGCCGATGTTCGAGCACCACGTCGAGCGTGGTGCGGAACGTGTCGCGGTCGTCGGCATGCAGCACCGGCAGCCAGTTGCGGGCCGCACCCCCCAGGCTGTTGGGCGCCAGGCCAAGCTGGATGCTGACGTCGGGCTTGGTGACGACGCGGTCGCGCAGCACGTCCCAGTCCCACACCGTGTCGCCGGAACCGGCGACGGCCAGCGCCTGGCGCTCGAGATCGGAGAACAGGCCCTGATGCAGCGCGCCGCCGGCAAAGGCATGCTGCATGACGGTGAAGCCGATCAAAAGGATGATCAGGATCAGCCCGCCGCCCAATGCCGGCTGGGCGATGTCGTTGTCGAGCATGCCGGTGATCGCCATCCACGACCCGCACAGCCATAGCAGCACCATCACCCAACTGGGCACCAGCATGATCGCACGGTCGTAACCACGAAGACCGAGCAGGATGATGAGGCCGAGCCCGGTCAGCGCGGTGGCGGCAAAGGACAGCCGGGCAATACCGGCGGCGACGGCCGGATCGATGATGGCCACACCCGCGATCAGCACCAGGCCGAGAATCCAGACCAGCGCGCCATAGCTGAAATGGCCGTGCCATCGGTTGAGGTTGAGATAGGCGAACAGGAACACCACGAAGGTCGCCGCAAGCGCCACCTCCGTTCCCGCCCGCCACATCTGCTCGTTCCCGGGCGATATCTCTATGATCTTGTTTAGAAAGCCGAAATCGACGCAGATATAGGCAAGTACCGCCCACGCAAGTGCGGCTGTCGCCGGAAACATCGAGGTTCCCTTGACCACGAACAGAATTGTCAGGAACAGCGCCAGAAGGCCGGCAATGCCGATGACGATGCCGCGGAACAGCGTATAGGAATTGACCGAGTCCTTGTAGGCTTCCGGCTCCCATAGATAGACCTGCGGCAGCTTCGGCGAGGCGAGTTCGGCGATGAAGGTGATCACCGTTCCCGGGTTCAGCGTCACCCGGAACACGTCGGCGTCGGAGCTTGACTGGCGGTCGAGCGCGAAGCCCTCGCTGGGTGTGATCGCGGCGATGCGGGTGGCGCCGAGATCGGGCCAGAAGATGCCGGAATTCACCAGCCTGAAATGCGGCGCCACGATCAGCCGGTCGAGCTGCTGGTCGGTGGTGTTGGCGAGCGCGAACACCGCCCAGTCGCCGCTCGAGCGCGCGTCATTGGCCTCGACCTCGATGCGCCGCACGATGCCGTCGGGACCGGGCGCGGTCGACACCTGGAAGTTTTCGCCCTGATTGACGTAGATCTGGACGGCGCGCGACAGGTCGAGCGCGACATCGTCGCGGGCAATCTTGATCGGTTCGACGGCGAAGGCCGGGAGCGCCGCGCAAAGCGTGACGACAGCCGCCAGAAAAAAGGCCAACAGCGACCCGTTTCGCAGGAAATTCGTCAAAAATCAGTCCTTCGTTCCAGCGCCCGGCGGATCGTCCGCGATCCGGGCGTAGAGGTAGTGGTCCTGCCAGATGCCGTTGATCCTGAGGTAGGATCGCAGAAGTCCTTCGCGCCGGAATCCGGCTTTTTCAAGCACGCGGATCGACCGGACATTGTCGGGAATACAGGCAGCTTCGATCCGGTGCAACCTCAGCGTATCGAAGGCGAAGCGGCAGACCACCTTGACCGCGTCGGTCATCAGGCCGCGGCCGCCGAACCGCTCCCCGATCCAGTAGCCGACATGGCCGCTTTGCGAGACGCCGTGGCGGATATTGCCGAGCGTAATGCCGCCTGCAAGCTTGCCGCTCGCCTTCTCGAAGATGAAGAAGGCGATGGCGGTTCCCTGCGCATAGTCTTCGCGGTAGCGGCCGATGCGCAGCCGCCAGGCGGTGCGGTCGAGTTCATCGGGCGTCCAGCGGGGCTCCCACGGTTCGAGGAAGGCACGGCTTTCGCCGCGCACCGCCGACCATTCGCGATAGTCGTTGGTGTAGGGCACGCGCAGCATGACCCGGTCGCCTTTCAGTGCCGGCAGGTCACGGCGAAAGAAAGGGAGCGCGAACACCGGCGCTTGAAGGCTTAGACGGCGAGCTTGCGGGCCGTGGTGTGCGTGCCCGCAAGCGAATCGAGAATCGCCTCATAGGGCGCGAGCGTACCCACCGGTCCAACCGCAGTCAGCGTCGGCTTGGTCGAAAACAGCCGTGACGACAGGTCGGTCAGCCGCTCGACGGTCAGCGCCGACAGCCGTTCCATCAACTCCTCCTTGGCGATCGGCCGGCCGAACAGAAGCAACTGCCTGGCGATCTGCGAGGCGCGGCTGGCCGGGCTTTCAGCCGACATGATCAGGCCGGCGCGGTATTGCGCGCGGGCGCGGTCGAGCTCTTCCTGAAGGATATTCTCGCCGGCCTTCTGCAGCTCGTCGATAATGACCGGAACCAGTTCGGCAATGTCGCTCTGCCCGGTCGCGGCATGAACGCCGAAGATGCCGGTATCGGAAAAACCCCAGTGGAAGGCATAGACCGAATAGCACAGGCCACGCTTTTCGCGGACCTCCTGGAACAGCCGGGACGACATGCCGCCGCCGAGGATCATCGACAGCACCTGCGAAGCGTAGAAATCGCGCACATGATAGGCTCGGCCTTCGAAGCCGAGCACGATCTGCGCGTCCATCAGGTCGCGATCTTCGCGGAAATCGCCTCCGACATACTGCGCATATTGGGGCATCGTGCTGTCGGACTTGCTGCGGAAACCGCCGAGCTGTTTTTCGACCTCGCGCACGAAATTGTCATGCTTGATGTCGCCGGCCGCCACGATCACCATCTTCTCGGCGCCATACTGGCGCTCGATGAAATCATGCAGCTGTTTGGAGGTGAAGGATTTGACGGTTTCCGGCGTGCCGAGGATCGAGCGGCCGATCGTCTGGTGGCGGAAGGCGGTCTCGGTGAAACGGTCGAAGACGATGTCGTCGGGCGTGTCGTGCGCGGCGCCGATCTCCTGCAGGATCACATGCTGCTCGCGCTCCAGTTCCTCCGGGTCGAATTCGGACTCCTGCAGGATATCGGCAAGGATATCCACCGCCAGCGGCACATCGTCGGACAGCACCCTGGCGTAATAGGACGTCGTCTCGACTGATGTGGCGGCATTGATCTCGCCGCCGACATCCTCGATTTCCGAGGCGATCTCGAAGGCCGTCCGCCTTTTCGTACCCTTGAAGGCCATATGCTCGAGCAGATGGGCCATTCCGTGCTCGTCGTCACGCTCATTGCGGGCGCCGGACTTGACCCAGGCGCCAAGGGCAACGGATTCGAGGCTTGGAAGGGTTTCGGTGGCGACTGTCAGGCCGTTCGACAGACGGCTTACCTCAACACCCATATAGCAAGTACTCCCTAACGCGCTGCCCTTGAGTGGCTGCTCACGTAATCTTCCACCATTTTCAGGTCGGATGGAAGTACCGTGTACTTTTCGTCGGCTGACATCAAGGACCCCAGCCATGCCGGCAGGGCCGGCGACACGCCGCAGGCGGCTTCGACCGCGGCCGGGAACTTGGCCGGGTGCGCCGTGCCCAGCACCACCATCGGCACTGCACCCTCAGCCTTGCCGGCGGCGACATGCACGGCCGCGGCCGTGTGCGGATCGAGCAGATAATTGCTGGATTCGAGCGTTGAACGGATGGTGGCGGCAACCTCGTCCATATCAGCGCGTCCGGCGTCGAATTCGGACCGCATCCGGTCGATTTCTGCGGTTTCGATGGTGAAGGCGCCGGATTGCTTGAGGCCGGCCATGTAACGCCGCACCGTCTCTGCGTTACGGTCGCAGGCCTCGAACAGCAGTCGCTCGAAGTTCGACGATACCTGGATGTCCATCGATGGCGACGTCGTCGCAAACACACCCTTGGTGCGGTATTCACCGGTCGCGAAAGTGCGCGCCAATATGTCGTTGTCGTTGGTGGCGACGATCAGCCGCTCGATCGGCAGGCCCATATTCTTGGCGGCGTAACCGGCGAAAATATCGCCGAAATTGCCGGTCGGCACGGTAAAGGAGACCGGCCTGTCCGGCGCGCCGAGCGAAAGCGCCGAGGAAAAATAATAGACGATCTGGGCCATGATGCGGGCCCAGTTGATCGAATTGACGCCCGACAGCGACACGCGATCACGAAAACGATGATCGTTGAACATATCCTTCAGCAGGCCCTGGCAATCGTCGAAATTGCCTTCGATCGCCAGCGCCTGGACGTTGGCGGCAGTCGATGTCGTCATCTGCCGCTGCTGCACCGGCGAGACGCGGCCATGCGGGAACATCACGAAAATGTCAGTTCGGTCGCGGCCGGCGAAGGCATCGATGGCGGCGCCGCCAGTGTCACCCGAGGTCGCGCCGACGATGGTGGCGCGCTGGCCACGCTCAGTCAGTACATGGTCCATCAGCCGGGCAAGCAGCTGCATGGCAACGTCCTTGAAGGCCAGCGTCGGACCGTGGAAGAGCTCGAGGATGAACGTGTTGGCGCCGGTCTGCACCAGCGGGCAGACGGCCCGGTGGCGGAAGTTGGCATAGGCTTCTCGCACCAGGCGCTCGAAGACGGGTGCGGCGATCTCGCCGCCGAGGAAGGGCGTCAGCACGCGGATGGCGAGGTCCGCATAGGGCAGGCCGCGCATGGCGCGGATCTCGGCTGCCGAAAACTGCGGCCATGTCTGCGGCACATAAAGCCCGCCGTCGCGGGCCAGCCCCGCCAGCACCGCATCGGCAAATCCAAGCACGGGCGCATCCCCGCGGGTACTCACATAGCGCATCGTCAAAGGTCCATTGCTGCCGCCGGTTTCATCCACGGCAATTGGTTAATTTTCCGAGCCGCCTCAGTCGCATTTTTGCCGTGGCGTTGCTATACGTCACCAACTTTGCGAGAGGGAAGTGCAGTTTCATGGCGTTTCATAAGTTCAACCGTCGCTTTGTCGCGGGTCTGGCGCTAACCGGCTTTATGCTTGCCGCCGCCGGTTGCCAATCGAGCGACAATGGCATCCTCAATCTCGGTTTCGGCAAGAAGACCGACCCGAATGCGCCAATACCGCCTCAGGATCCCAAGGTTCTCGCCAGCCAGTTGCAGGCCTACTGCCCGAAAGTGACGGTGCGTGACGGCACCGCATACTTCAATACCTACGCCAAGGGCGCGCCGCAGCCGAAAAAGAAAAAGGCTGATGCAACACAGGATGCCGAGGCCGCTGCCGCCGCGCAGACGGCGCCTGACGGCTCCATCGTCGATCCGAACAAGGATCCGGCCAAGATCATCTACCAGGCCTCGATCAGCGATGTGAGCCGCGATTGCAGCCGTGCCAACGGCCAGTTGACGATGAAGGTTGGCGTTGCCGGCAAGATCGTGCCGGGACCGCTGTTCGCCCCCGGCACCATCACCATGCCGATCCGCATTGCCGTCATGCACGGCCCCGACGTGCTTTATTCGCAGATCCACCCCTATCAGATCCAGGTCAGCGATCCCTCGACCGCCACCCAGTTCGTGTTCACCGATCCCAACGTCGTCGTGCCCGAACCCTCCGCCCGGGATTACACTGTCTATGCCGGCTATGACGACACCGCGCCGGCGGCGGTGGACAAGAAGTCCGGCAAGAAAAAGAAGCGCGCTCCGGCGACGAACTAAGCGCCTGGGCGCCGTCGCTGCTGCGACGGTGCCGGTCAACTCTTTGAAAGATCCAAACGATCCGATCGTAATCCTGCAGGCGTGCGCCTGCGGCAGGTCGCGTCTGCGCTTTAATCTCGATCCATTCCGCCAGCGCACTTGACTCATCCATATCCCGGCGGTTATACGTCAATCAATAGCTCGCAGGTTATTGATCCCGATGCCGGACGCCCACGATACTTTGTTCAGAACGCTTGCCGACCCGACCCGGCGGGCCATCTTCGAGCGCTTGTGCCGCCAAGGTGAGCAGACCGTGGGGGCGCTGACGGCGCAGTCCGGGGTCTCGCAACCGGCGGTGTCGAAGCATCTCGGCGTCCTGAAGCTGGCCGGCCTGGTGCGTGACCGCCACGCCGGACGCCAGACCCACTACAGCGCGCAGCCCGAGGCACTTGGTCCGCTGACCGACTGGACAGTTCAAATGACAGGATTCTGGGAGAGCCGCTTCGATGATCTCGAGAACCTGCTGAAAAGGATGGACCAGTGAGCAATCCCGAACTGCGCACCGTCGTCGTCGAACGTGAAATATCCTGGCCGGCGGAGAAGATCTGGCGCGCGTTGACGCAGCCGCATCTGATGGAGGATTGGCTCATGAAGAACGATTTCAAGCCTGTCGTCGGCCACAGCTTCAATCTTCGCGGCGACTGGGGCGGCGTGCTCGACTGCGAGGTGCTGGCCATCGAGCAAAACAGGACGCTGTCCTACAGCTGGGATTTTGCGCATGAGGATGCCGCCTACAATCTGAAGAGCGTGGTGACGTTCACGCTCACACCCACGAGCTCGGGAACCCATCTGCGCGTCGAGCAGTCGGGCTTCCATCCGAGCCAGAAGCAGGCCTATGGCGGCGCCAGGGCCGGGTGGCAGCAATTCCTCACCAAGCTGGAGCAGGTCCTGGCGAAGCCGGATTGAAGCCTGCCGGTACCATGCCCTGATCGCGGGGCACCGAATGCAAAAAGGAGGAAATCGATGAAGATCAAGCTGACCAGCGTCTATGTGGACAACCAGGACAACGCACTGCGCTTCTACACCGACGTGCTGGGCTTTGCTGTGAAGGCCGACTTCAGCAATGGGGCTTTTCGTTGGCTGACCGTCATCTCACCCGATGAGCCCGAGGGAGCCGAGCTACAGCTGGCGCTCAACGACAACCCGGCCGCCAAGGCCTACCAGCAGGCCATCTTCAAGCAGGGGCAGCCCGCGCTCATGCTGTTCACCGACGACGTCAAGGGTGATTACGAGCGCATCAAGGGACGCGGCGGTGCGTTCGCCATGGCGCCGACAGAAGTGACCGGCTCGACCATCGCCCAGCTCAACGACAGCTGCGGCAATCTCATCCAGATCACCCAACTGGCGCGTTGGTAGGCGCTGGTTCAAGAGGAAGTTGCAATGAACTTGAGCAAATGGATACGTCAAACCCATCGTTGGCTGTCGATCATCTTCACGCTGACCGTGGCAGCCAATTTCATCACCATGGCGTTCGGGCAACCTCCGGCCTGGGTGGTCTATTCGCCGCTGCTGCCGCTATTCCTGCTGCTGTTCAGCGGCCTCTACATGTTCGTGCTGCCTTACGTCGCGAGATCGCGTGGCGAGCAGGGCGCGCAAGGGTAGGACATGGCCAAGGCGCCGGGAAAATCGAAGGTCGCAAAACCGGCCCCAGACAAGCCGGAAAAGCCGGTCCTGCTTTCGGGCGGCAACCCGCAGATCCCTAAGGTCTATGGGGACGCTCCGGTGCAGGCATATATTGCCGCCATGCCGGGCTGGAAAAGCGATGTCGGGTGCCGGATCGACGCACTTATCGTCAGCGCCTTCCCCGGCGTCTGCAAGGCGGTGAAGTGGAACTCACCGTTCTATGGCATCGAGGGCGACGGTTGGTTCCTCAGCCTGCATTGCTTCACCAGATACGTCAAAGTCGCCTTCTTTCGCGGCACGTCGCTCGATCCTGTGCCTCCCGGCGGTTCCAGGCAAAAGGAAGTGCGCTATCTCGACATCCATGAAGGCGAAGAGATCGACGAAGCCCGCTTCGCCTCCTGGGTGAAGCAGGCCAGCCGATTGCCCGGCGAGAAGATGTGAACGGAGGCAGACCATGAAGATCAGCATGTCGAGCAAGGACGAGGGAGGCGCCTCTGCCTCCGAGCGGATAGATGCCCGAATCCGGGAGCTGGACGATTGGCGGGGCAAGACGTTGGCCAGCCTGCGCAAGACCATCCTCGACGCCGACCCGGAAATCATCGAGGAGTGGAAGTGGATGGGCAGCCCGGTATGGTCACGCGACGGCATGATCGCCGTCGGCAACGCTCACAAGGACAAGGTGAAGCTGACCTTTTCTCACGGTGCCAGCCTGCCGGATCCCGACAGGCTGTTCAACAACGGGCTCAACGGCAAGGTGTGGCGCGCCATCGATGTGTCGGAGGGCGACGTGATCGATGCGGATGCGCTGAAAGCGCTCGTCCGCGCCGCGATTGCCTACAACAGGGCTAAGAAGAAACCGGCCAGGTCGGCCAAAGCCAAGGACTGATCGGTTCAGGCGTCCGACCACTCCGACAGAGCGGCAATCACACTTTTCAGTTCGGCCCAGCGGCGGATGACGGTTTCGGCTCCGGCTTCGGTCAGCACATCGGCATGGCCGGGATAGCTGTGCGCGGCGCCGGTGAAGCCGATCACGCGCATGCCGGCGGCCCTGGCGCCGGTGACGCCGTGCACCGAATCCTCGATGACGAAGGTGTTTGCCGGATTGGCGTTGAGTTGCTCCGCCGCGATCAGGAACACATCCGGCGCGGGCTTGGTTTTCTTGCTTGGTACTTCCAGCGCTGAAAAAATCCGGCCGGCGAAGAACGGCAGCAGGCCCACTTTCTCGAGCATGAACTCGATCCGCTCCAAGCGTGAGTTCGAGCAGACGCAGCGCGGCGCGGTGACCGCGGCGACCGCCTCGCGCACGCCGTCGATGGCGCGCACGTCGCTGCGCAGTTTGCGGTCGACCAGCTCTTCGGCCCGGTCGATCATCGAGGCCTGGAACGGGATGGCGGATTTTTGCTCGACCCGCATCATGATGTCCTTGAAGGTCAGTCCGGCATAGGTTTCGGCGTATTCCTCAGCCGAAATTTCATATCCGGCCAAGGTCAGCAATTCGGCCTCGACGCGGGCTGCGATGATTTCGGAATCGACGAGCACGCCGTCGCAATCGAAGATGACAAGATCTGGCTGGGGCATGGCAATCCGAACGAGGAGGGTGATGGAGGCCCGGCAAGGCTCAAGCGGCGCGACATACACCAACGGGCCGGGCTGCGCAAATTGACGACGTCAGGGCTGCCTGGACCGTTGCGTCCTTCACCGAATATTTACGCTGATCGGTAACCATAACGGGGAGTAAACAGTAACGCGTGCCTTGGGTGTAAAAATGTCTGCCGTGCGTCTTCTCGCCGACCTCTCCCACGCCCCCCAGCAATCCGAGTGGCTGGACACGATCCTCAAGGGCGATTGTGTCGCCGCGCTCGACCGGCTGCCGGAAAAATCCATCGACGTCATCTTCGCCGATCCGCCTTACAATCTGCAGCTCGACGGCGATTTGCACCGGCCCGACCAGTCCAAGGTCGACGCCGTCGACGATGACTGGGACCAGTTCGAGAGTTTCGAGGCCTATGACGCCTTCACCCGCGCCTGGCTCCTGGCGGCACGCCGCGTGCTGAAGCCGAATGGCACCATCTGGGTCATCGGCTCCTACCACAACATCTTCCGCGTCGGCGCCAAGATGCAGGATCTCGGCTTCTGGATCCTCAACGATGTCGTCTGGCGCAAGACCAACCCAATGCCGAATTTCCGCGGTCGCCGCTTCCAGAACGCGCATGAGACCATGATCTGGGCCTCGCGCGACCAGAAGGGCAAGGGCTACACCTTCAATTACGAAGCGATGAAGGCATCGAACGACGACATCCAGATGCGCTCCGACTGGCTGTTCCCGATCTGCACTGGCGGCGAGCGGCTGAAGAACGACAATGGCGACAAGCTGCATCCGACGCAGAAGCCGGAAGCGCTGCTCGCCCGCATCATGATGGCCTCGACCAAGCCGGGCGACATCGTGCTCGACCCGTTTTTCGGCTCCGGCACCACCGGCGCCGTGGCCAAGCGGCTTGGCCGCCATTTCGTCGGCATCGAGCGCGAACAGGCCTATATCGACGCCGCCAATGAGCGCATCGATGCGGTGCGGCCGCTGGAAAGCGCCGATCTCGCCGTGCTCACCGGCAAGCGCGCCGAGCCGCGCGTCGCCTTTGTCAGCCTCATCGATACCGGGCTTATGCAGCCCGGCGCCACGCTTTACGATGCCAAGAAGCGCTGGTCGGCCAAGGTACGCGCCGACGGCACGGTTGCCATCGGTGACAGCGCCGGCTCGATCCACAAGATCGGCGCCGAAGTGCAGGGCCTGGACGCCTGCAACGGCTGGACCTTCTGGCACTATGAGCGCTCGGGCGGCCTGACCCCGATCGACGAACTGCGCCGCATCGCCAGGCTCGGTATGGAGCGCGCAGGGGCTTGAGATTCAAGGTTTAAATTCGGCGCTCTACGACGGCCCCCCTCTGCCCTGCCGGGCATCTCCCCCTCAAGGGGGGAGATTGCTGTCATCAACGCTTTCGCCAATTTTTGATCTTGCAAGGTGAGAACGGCCGCAGCGGCTGCTGATCTCCCCCCTTGAGGGGGAGATGGCCGGCAGGCCAGAGGGGGGCGCCGTAGAGCGTTACTTCGGCCCTCCGCGCATTCACACCGCGATCCCATACCCCGCAAGATCTGCCCGCAGCGTTTTTGCATCCGTGAACAGCACCGACTGCCAGCCGGCGGCCCTGGCGCCATCGACATTTCTGGGGCTGTCGTCGATGAACAGCGTGGCTGACGGTTCGAGACCGAACGCGGCGACGTGATGGTCGTAGATGGCGCGGTCGGGCTTGATCTCACGGATATCGGCCGACACGGTCACGCCGCGCGGGCGGCTGAGGAAATCGAAGCGCAGTCTTGCCTCGGCAAGTGTGTCGGCGGCGAAGTTCGTCAGCATGGTCACGTCGTGGCCGCTCTCGATCAGGCCGAGCATGATGGCGACGCTGTCCTCATAGGCATGCGGCACCATGTCGTTCCAATAGCGTCGGAAATTGCGAATGTTTTCAGCATGATCCGGGTAATCCGCGATCAGCAGCGCTTCCGCCTCTTCCCACGTCCGGCCACGGTCCTGCTCGATGTTCCAGTCATGCGTGCAGACATTGTCGAAGAACCACTTGCGCTCTTCGGCATCGGGAATGAGGCGGCTGAACGGAATGTTCGGATCGTAGTGGAGCAAGACGCGGCCGATGTCGAACACGATATGGCGGATTTCAGTCATTTCTGGCCTTTCAAAGCGAATGCTAGTCAATGGGGCGGTGCTTTTTGGTTGCGCCCGGTATCGCTGCTTCGATGACCTTTTTCATGACCGTCGGCAGCGCTTCTCCGGAAATGTCATGGGCCAGCGACCAGAAATGCCCTTCCGGCGCATCACTTTTCACTTGAGCGTGAAAGACTTCGAGCTCGAGCGCGAAATGGGTGAAGACATGCGCGATCTCTCCAGCGCGCCGCCAGTCGGCAGGGAAGGGCGCTGCCTCCGAAGTGGTTGCACCGTCGATCCGCGCTGTCCAACCTGTGGTCGGCACCTCGGTCATGCCGCCGAGCAGGCCCTTGTCAGGCCGCTTGCGCAACAGGATGGCGCCGTCGCCGCGCTCGGCGACGAAGGCGGCACCCCGCCTGAGTGGTTTGTCGACCTTGGGCAGGCGGACCGGGAAGCGCTCGGGGTCGCCGGACAGGATGGCGCTGCAATCCTCGCGCACCGGGCACAGCATGCAGCGCGGCCGTCTTGGCGCGCAGATCGTAGCGCCGAGGTCCATCATCGCCTGGGCGAAATCGCCCGGCCTTGTCTGCGGAACCAGTCTTGCGACGAGCGCGCGGATTTCAGGCTTTGCCTCGCTGAGCGGCGTTGCGATCGAATAGAGCCGCGAGATGACACGTTCGACATTGCCGTCGACGACCGCCGCCGGACGGTCGAAGGCGATCGCCGCGATCGCCGCCGCCGTATAGGCGCCGATCCCCGGCAATTCCCTCAATCCCGTTTCGTTGTCGGGAAAACGGCCGCCCTGGCTCGCAACCAGATCGGCGCAGGCCTTGAGGTTGCGCGCCCGTGAATAATAGCCGAGCCCGGCCCAGGCCTTCATCACATCCTCGGCCGGCGCAGCCGCCAGCGCCTTCACATCAGGCCATTTCTCGACAAAGGCGCGAAAATAGGATTTTACCGCTTCGACCGTGGTCTGCTGCAGCATCACTTCCGAAAGCCAGATGCGATAGGGGTCCGGCCGTGCACCGCCGGCCGCGGCGTGCGGCGTGATCCGCCACGGCAGTTCGCGATGGTGCGCGTCGTACCAGGCAAGCAGACGCGCGGCGATCTCTCCCGATAGAGTTGGTCCGGATGCGGCCTTGCGGGTCTGTTCGTGCAGTGCCATTGATCGCGGGCTGGCTCTAGGCTGGTGAGGAGCGTGGCTGGAGAACGTACATGGCAGGGAGAACGCCTTACGGCAATCCCGTTCCGGTGAGCGATCTCGCGACCGCGATCCTCGACCCCGTGCTGCGCAAGCGGGCCGGCATTTCGATCGGGCTGGTGCAGTCATGGGAAGAGATCGCCGGCCCCAGGCTCGCCGGCCATTCGCGCCCCGAAAAAATCCAGTGGCCGCGCCGCATGCATGAGGACGATCCGTTCGAGCCGGCGGTGCTGGTCATCGCCTGCGAGGGCATGGCCGCGCTGCACCTACAGCACGAGACCGGCGAGATCATCAACCGCGTCAATGCCTTTCTCGGCTTCAACGCGATCGGCAGGATCCGGATCGTGCAAAAGCCGGTGCTGAGGGACAAAGCCCGGCCGAAACCGACGCCGAGAGCACTGACTTCTGTCGAAAAGGCCAAATTGTCGGATACCGTCGGCAAGATCGAGGATGAAGGCTTGCGCGCCTCGCTGGAGCGTCTTGGCGCCACAATTCTTGGCCAAAGGAAGCGGCCAAGGTAATCAACCGGCAATCAGTCGGTCATGAACGCGTCATCTATCTCGCGCATTCGTGATCCTGCATGTAGAGTTTGGCGATTGGAATGGGGACGGCGATGCCTTAATTCCCGCCAACTCTCGCCTTTTCTAGCCTTTGCGTTGCAAAATCAAACCACAGTCAGGTGATTCGCATGAACCGTAGCTTGTCCCGCAGAAACCTCCTGTCTTCGCTGGCCGTCATTCCGGCAGTGGCTATGCTCGCCGCATGCAGCGATTCAGGCGAGGATGCCAAAGCAGCGGATGTGAAGCCTGCGGCTCCCGCGGTGCCTGCTTCGACGCCTGCCACTCCGGCCGCCGTCAAGGTCCCGGAGTCTTCCGGCAATGTCGACATGGCCGAACTGCTGAAGCCCGGCGCTTTGCCCGACAAGCAGCTCGGCAAGGATGACGCCAAGGTCACCATCGTCGAATATGCTTCGATGACCTGCCCGCATTGTGCGCATTTCGCCGCGACCACCTTCCCTGAGTTGAAGACCAAATACATCGACACCGGCAAGGCGCGTTACATCCTGCGCGAATTCCCGTTCGATCCGAGCGCCGAGGCCGGTTTCATGCTGGCGCGCTGTTCGAAGGACAATTATTTCCCGATGGTCGACGTGCTGTTCAAGCAGCAGGCCAACTGGGTCGGCGTCAACAATACCAAGGATGCGCTGCTGCAGATCTCCAAGCTCGCCGGTTTTACACAGGAGTCCTTCGAGGCCTGCTTGACGGACCAGAAACTTCTGGACGATGTGAGATCGGTCCAGAAGCGCGGCGCCGATGAATTCAAGGTCGACTCGACACCGACCTTCTTCATCAACGGGAAAACCTACAAAGGTGCGATGTCGATTGAGGAAATATCGGCCATCATCGACCCTCTGCTCTGACGTCCAGGCGGCGCCGGAGCGACTGCGCTTCGGCGTCAGCGCACCTTTGTGCCTTCCAGGCAGGCGCGAATGAAGTTTTCGCGCCTTCGCCTCCTCGGCTTCAAGTCCTTCGTCGAACCCGGCGAGTTCGTCATCGAACGTGGCCTGACCGGCATTGTCGGGCCGAATGGCTGCGGCAAGTCGAACCTTGTCGAGGCGATGCGCTGGGTGATGGGCGAAAGCTCGTACAAGAACATGCGCGCGTCCGGCATGGACGACGTGATCTTTTCCGGCTCGGGAACGCGCCCGGCCCGCAACACCGCCGAAGTCACGCTGTTCCTCGACAATAGCGACCGGACCGCGCCCGCCGCCTTCAACGACGCCGATGAATTGCAAGTGTCGCGCCGAATCGAGCGCGAAGCCGGCTCGCTCTACCGCATCAACGGCAAGGAAGCCCGCGCCAAGGACGTGCAGCTTCTGTTCGCCGACCAGTCGACCGGCGCGCGCTCGCCTTCCATGGTCGGACAGGGCCGTATCGGCGAACTGATCCAGGCCAAGCCGCAGGCGCGCCGCGCGCTGCTCGAAGAGGCCGCCGGCATTTCCGGCCTGCACACGCGCCGTCACGAGGCCGAGCTTCGGCTGAAGGCGGCCGAACAAAATCTGGAACGGCTGGACGATGTCGTCGGCGAACTGGAGAGCCAGATCGAAAGCCTTAAGCGCCAGGCGCGCCAGGCATCGCGCTTCAAGAACCTGTCGGCCGATATCCGCAAGGCGGAAGCCACGCTCTTGCATCTGCGCTGGACTTTGGCCAAAACCCAGGAGGGCGATGCGCGTTCGGCATTGGCGGTTGCCACAGCTCTGGTCGGCGACCGCGCCGCCGCCCAGATGGCTGCCGCCCGTGAGCAAGGCATCGGCGCCCACCGGCTGCCCGATCTGCGCGATGCCGAGGCCGCCGCGGCTGCCGCCTTCCAGCGCCTGTCGATCGCCAAGGCTCAGATCGAGGAGGAGGCTGGCCGCATCCGCGCCCGCCAGGCCGAACTGGAGCGCCGGCTGCAGCAGCTCGACGGCGACATCGCCCGCGAGGAGCGCATGGTCCGCGACAATGCGGATATTCTTGAGCGCCTGCGCGAGGAAGAAGCCACGCTCAATTCCGAAAATGCCGGCGCCGCCGAACGCGAGGCCACGACGCGGGCCGCTTTCGAGCAGGCCGGCACAACGCTCTCGCAGAGCGAAGCCAAGCTCGCTGCGCTAACCGCCGAACGCGCCGAGGCCGCCGCCGCGCGCAATCAGATCGAACGCACGCTGCGCGAAAACGCCGAACGCCGCGATCGCTTTGCCCGCCATCTGGCCGATGTCGACCGCGAATTGTCCGAGATTATGTCGAAGGTTGCGGGCTTGCCCGATCCCGCCGAGAAGCGCGCTCTGGTCGAGGACGCGCTCGCCCGGTTGGAGGAGGCCGAGGCCGGCGCCATTGCTGCCGAACAGGCGGTCGCCGAGGCGCGCGCCACCGAGAGTGCCGCCCGTCCGCCGCTGCAGGATGCCAGGGCCGAACTCGCCGGCATCGAGACCGAAGCCCGCACGCTGGCCAAGATCCTCAATGCCGCCAGCGGCGATCTTTTCCCGTCGGTGCTGGAGCAACTCAGCGTCGAACGCGGCCATGAGACGGCCCTTGGTGCTGCGCTTGGCGAGGATCTCGACGTGCCGCTCGACCGCAGCGCGCCGGTGCACTGGGGCGAAAGCCAGGTTCAACCAGGCGATGCGGCCTTGCCGGAAGGCCTCAAGAGCCTCGCCAGCGTGGTGCGCGCGCCTTCGCAGCTTGCCCGCCGGTTGGCGCAGATCGGCATCGTCGATGCCGCCGACGGCAAACGCCTGCAGACGCTGCTTGCCCCCGGCCAGCGGCTGGTCAGCCGTGACGGCGCGCTGTGGCGCTGGGACGGGCTGACCGCCAGCGCCGATGCACCGACCGCGGCCGCGCAAAGGCTGGCGCAGAAGAACCGGCTGGCCGAGCTCGATGCCGAGGCGGTGCAGGCGACGCAGATCATGCGCGAGGCAGAGGCTGCCCTTGCCCAGGCCGAACATGCACTCCGCCAGGCGAGTGAGGCCGAACGCAATGCCCGCCAGGCCGGGCGCGATGCCCAGCACGGCCTGGACGCCGCCCGCAGCGCGCTGGCCGAGGCCGAAAAGGCCGGTGGCGAGCTGGCAAGCCGCCGCGCCGCCCTGGACGAGGCGCGCGCACGAATCGTCGACAGCCATGAAGAAACGGCCGCCGCCTTCGCCGAGGCCGAAATGCTGCTGCAGGACGCCCCCGATCTCGGCGACCTGCAATTGCAGCTTGAACAATCCGCCGCCAATGTCGGCAGGGACCGCGCAACCTTGGCCGACGCGCGCGCCGTCCATGAAGGCCTGCGCCGCGAAGCCGAGGCGCGCACGCGCCGGCTCGACGCCATCGGCGCCGAGCGCAGCAACTGGTTGCAGCGGGCCGAAAACGCCTCGACGCAGATTGCCTCGCTGGGCGAGCGCAGGGCCGAGGCCGAGGCCGAGCGCGAAACGCTGGCCGACGCCCCCGACGAGATCGACGCCAGGCGGCGCGCGCTGATGTCGCAGCTGACCGAGGCCGAGACCTTGCGCAAGGCGGCCGCCGACCGTTTGCAGGAGGCCGAGAACAAGCAGGCCGAGCTGGACAAGGCCGCCACCGCGGCCATCCAGTCGCTGGCCGATTCCCGCGAAACCCGCGTCCGCGCCGAAGAGCGATTGACCGCCGCCGATGAGCGCCGGCTCGAGGTCGAGGCGCGCATCCAGGAAACGCTGAACACGCCGCCGCATCTGGTCATTCGCCATACTGGCCTGGAAGCCGACAGCCCGATGCCGGAAATGGCCGAGATCGAGCGCCAGCTCGACCGGCTGAAGGTTGAGCGCGAGCGGCTCGGCGCCGTCAATCTGCGCGCCGAGGAAGAGCAGAAGGAATTGTCGGACCGGCTGGAGACCATCGTCTCCGAGCGCGAGGACATCATCGAGGCGATCCGCAAGCTCAGGCAAGCGATCCAGAGCCTGAACCGCGAAGGCCGCGAACGGCTGCTTGCCGCTTTCGAGGTGGTCAACGGCCATTTCCAGCGGCTGTTCTCGCATCTGTTCGGTGGCGGCACGGCCGAACTGCAGCTGATCGAATCCGACGACCCGCTCGAAGCCGGGCTCGAAATCCTGGCACGTCCGCCCGGCAAGAAGCCGCAGACCATGACGCTGCTGTCCGGCGGCGAGCAGGCACTGACGGCGATGTCGCTGATATTTGCCGTGTTCCTGACCAATCCGGCGCCGATCTGCGTGCTCGACGAAGTCGACGCGCCGCTCGACGATCACAATGTCGAGCGCTTCTGCAACCTTATGGACGAAATGGCCGCGACCACCGAGACGCGCTTCGTCATCATCACCCACAACCCGATCACGATGGCGCGCATGAACCGCCTGTTCGGCGTGACCATGGCCGAGCAGGGCGTCAGCCAACTGGTCTCGGTCGATCTGCAGGCCGCCGAGGCGATGCGCGAGGCGAGCTGACGCAGCATGCTTTGTTGATTTCGTCGGCGATGGCCTCGATCCGACTGTTGCAACAGGACCGTCGCCCTTGCGACCTGCTTGCGACGCGCATTCTGTAAGGTTCGAAGAGAAGGAATTTAAGCGCCACCTGAGAGCGAACGCCAAAGCCCACATGCAAAGCGCCCGGCCAACGCGAAAGCGATGCCTATAAGGCACAGATGGCAATAGGCTCCGACCGCAATTCAGCTGCCACGTTTATCGGAAGCCCAGGAAGCTCAGTATCGCAATCACGATAACGACTGCTCCGATGAGCCAGATTATGTTGTTCACCGTATCTCTCCCGAACTAGTTGCTGGGAGTGAACTCGTAAGAGCCTACTAATGTTCCCGCATTTTCTGCGTCGAAACAAAATGGCGGCCATCGCTTCGTCGATTGCCAGACCAAGGTCCGAACAGGGTATGACTGAAGTCCTGACGTCGGAGCCATAGGCCTGAAGGCGGGCAACCTATGCCCTCCCGATGCATTGGAACCGGGCTGCCGAGCATGAGTCCCTTCATCGGTGGTCAATCGGGTGCCCGCCATCCCTGAGAGGTTAGCGGGCACCCGATTGTCGTGACACCGCCAACGCGTGCGTTTCAATAGCGAGGCTAACAGTGACCTTTGTCCAGAGATCTGTGCGTGACGGCGCCACCCGACCCGCAAACGACAACGACAGTCCTGCGGAAGTTTCTTCCGTTCTTGACCTCATACCATCGGCTGACGACGACAACGTCGCTGAACTTGTCAGGCGAACAGAGCGCCTGGCAATCGCAGTGGTTATCGGAATCGCGGTTCTGCTGATCTTGGCGCCGGTGGTTTACCTTGCACTTTCTTACGGGATCTGAGACGGCCCGACTTAGGCGATCTAAGATGGCCTGATTGGTCGTATTCTCGTAAATCTGAAAAGTTGTGCCGACAGTCCTCCTCGCAAGACAAGTGTTTCCCGTCACATAAAGGAGATCGAACGCGACGACATAGAATGGTCGTGCGCAGCGCTGCTTTGTCGAGTTGCGTAACCTTGGTGGCCGGCTTGAAAGGGCGTGCTCACCAGAATTTGCCAACAAGAGCTGTTGTCGCAATTCCTTCCTTCACACGCCGTGTTGCGCGGGAGCAGCCGTCACTGATCGCGCCCGTGGACCGACGACGCTACTCGGAACCAAAGGGATGGGACGCGGTTATCCCCGCGAAGGGATAATTAGCAGGTGGAGATATTACAATGAAAACAATGATCGTGAGCGCCTTGGCGCTGTTCATTGCCATGCCGACGATAGCTCCGGCAGCCGAAGCTGACGTGGTCATCACGACCCACCATCGACATCATCACAGGAGCGTAAAGGTCATCAATGACCAGGGTCAACGCCTTCATCACCGCAGACACGGCACGGTTGCCTTCTACGACCACGGCCGCAGACATCATCGCCGGGATACGGTCATCGTGACCGGCTCGATCGAGCGCAGCCATCATCGCCATTATCGACATCATCGGCATCATCCCGTCGTCATCCAGGACGACAACGATTACTGATCCTCTCCGCACGGCCCCGGCTCTGTCAACGGAGTCGGGGTCGCGTGGGAGTCAGATAGCTCCTGACGGCAGCCATCGATAAGGTCGGTAAATCATTGATTCCAAAGGCATGTGATTTGGCTGGGGCGCCAGGATTCGAACCTGGGAATGTCGGTACCAAAAACCGATGCCTTACCACTTGGCGACGCCCCAGCAAGCGAGCTTTGCCCGTTGCGCGCGGCCTTATAGGACGAGCGGCACGAAAGCTCAATGCCGAGTTGGCCACTGTGCAAAACTGATCCACCGCTTGGCGCGGGGGCGCGCTATTCGCCCCAGACCGCCAACTCGTTGCCAGCGGGATCGGTGAAATGGAACCGCCTGCCGCCCGGGAACGAGAATATCGGCTTGACGATCGTGCCGCCGGCGCTTTCGACAACGTCGAGCGTTGCTTCCAGATCCTGCGAATAGAGCACCGGCAATGGTTTCGCCGGCGCCTCCGCCGCATCGGCCTGGAAGCCGCCATCGAGCCCTTCGCCGAAGGCCGAATAGGTCGGCCCGTAATCGGTGAACGACCACGAGAAGGCGGCGCTGTAGAAAGCCTTGACGCTGTCCAGCGTCGCGCCGGTCGCGGGCAGTTCGAGATAGTCGAGTTTTCCGTTGAGTTTCATCACGCTGCTCCCAACTTGTTCCCTATATGTTCTATATCCTGGGCAGCGATCCGGCAAGTCTTTTCGACGCAGCTTTTGCTTAATCGATTGTAGTCGCCGGGCTTCGCTGCCACACCTTGCCTTTCGCACTGCAGCATAATAACGCTCGGGTCGGAGCGCGGGGGAACCGGGTCTTGGCCCCGGGGTTCTAATCTTCCGAGAACTTGGAGGGCGAGCATGACCAAATGGGTCTACACCTTCGGCGATGGCGCCGCGGAAGGACGTGCGGGCGACCGCAACCTTCTCGGCGGCAAAGGCGCCAATCTGGCCGAGATGTGCAGTCTTGGCCTGCCGGTGCCGCCGGGCTTTACGCTCACCACCGAAGTCTGCAACGCCTATTACGCCAACGGCAACAGCTATCCGGCCGCGTTGCAGGCCGATGTCGTCAAGGCGCTGGACCATATCGGGCAACTGACCGGGCGCCGTTTCGGCGATCCGTCGAAGCTGCTTCTGGTCTCGGTCCGCTCCGGGGCCAGGGCCTCGATGCCGGGCATGATGGACACCGTGCTCAATCTCGGCCTCAATGACGAGACGGTCGAGGCGCTGGCAGCCGATTCCGGCGATGCCCGCTTTGCCTATGACAGCTACCGCCGCTTCATCCAGATGTATTCCGATGTCGTCATGGGTCTCGACCACGAAGTGTTCGAGGAAATCCTCGAGGACCAGAAGGCGAGCCTCGGCCACGAGCTCGACACCGAACTGACAGCGCAGGAATGGCAGAGCGTCATTGCCCTCTACAAGGCCAAGGTCGAGGAGGAGCTCGACAGGCCGTTTCCACAGGACCCGCACGAGCAGCTGTGGGGGGCGATCGGCGCGGTGTTTTCCAGCTGGATGAACAACCGCGCCATCACCTACCGGCGCCTGCACGACATCCCGGAAAGCTGGGGCACGGCGGTCAATGTCCAGGCCATGGTGTTCGGCAATATGGGCGAGACGTCGGCCACCGGCGTCGCCTTCACGCGCAACCCCTCGACCGGCGAAAAGATGCTCTATGGCGAATTCCTGGTGAACGCGCAGGGCGAGGATGTCGTAGCCGGCATCCGCACGCCGCAAAACATCACCGAGGCGGCGCGCATCGCCGCCGGCTCCGACAAGCCGTCGCTGCAGAAACTGATGCCGGACGCGTTCCGGTCCTTCGTCGACATCTCCGACCGCCTGGAACAGCACTACCGCGACATGCAGGATCTCGAATTCACCATCGAGCGCGGCAAATTGTGGATGCTGCAGACGCGTTCCGGCAAGCGCACCGCCAAGGCGGCGCTGAAGATTGCCGTCGAAATGGCGCGCGACAAGCTGATCACGACGGAGGAGGCGGTCGCCCGCATCGATCCCGCCTCGCTCGATCAGCTGTTGCATCCTACCATCGACCCCAAGGCCGCGCGCGATGTCATCGGCGTCGGCCTGCCGGCTTCTCCGGGCGCCGCGACCGGCGAGATCGTCTTCTCGTCCGCCGATGCCGAGGATCTGAAGACGCAAGGTCGCAAGGCAATCCTGGTGCGCATCGAAACCAGCCCCGAAGACATTCACGGCATGCATGCTTCAGAAGGCATCCTGACCACGCGCGGCGGCATGACCAGCCACGCCGCCGTGGTCGCGCGCGGCATGGGCAAGCCTTGCGTTTCGGGCGCCGGCTCGCTGCGTGTCGACTACAAGGCCGGCACGCTGATGTCGATGGGCCAGACCTTCCGCAAGGGCGACATCATCACCATCGATGGTAGCAACGGCCAGGTGCTGAAGGGCGCCGTGTCGATGCTGCAGCCGGAACTGTCGGGCGATTTCGCCGCCATCATGGAATGGGCCGATGCGGTGCGCCGCATGAAGGTGCGCACCAATGCCGAGACGCCGCTCGATGCGCGCATGGCGCGCTCCTTCGGCGCCGAAGGCATCGGTCTCTGCCGCACCGAGCACATGTTCTTCGACGGCGAGCGTATCGTCGCCATGCGCGAGATGATCCTGGCCGATACCGAGAAGGACCGCCGCACCGCACTTGCCAAGCTGTTGCCGATGCAGCGCTCGGATTTCCTCGAACTGTTCGAGATCATGGCCGGCCTGCCGGTGACGATCCGGCTGCTCGATCCGCCGCTGCACGAATTCCTGCCCAAGACGGAAGCGGAGGTGGCGGAGGTCGCCGCCGCCATGAACGTCTCGCCCGACAAGCTCAGGCAGCGCACCGAAGCCTTGCACGAGTTCAACCCGATGCTCGGCCATCGCGGCTGCCGTCTCGCCGTCTCCTATCCCGAGATCGCCGAGATGCAGGCGCGCGCCATTTTCGAGGCAGCCGTCGAGGCCGGCAAGAAAGCCGGCGCGCTGGTCGTTCCCGAGATCATGGTGCCGCTGGTCGGCCTGGTGAAGGAGCTCGACTACGTCAAGGCGCGCATCGATGCGGTCGCCAAGGCTGTCATGGACGAGACCGGCGTCAAGATCGACTATCTCACCGGCACGATGATCGAGCTTCCGCGCGCGGCGATCCGCGCCCACGTCATCGCCGCTACGGCCGAGTTCTTCTCCTTCGGCACCAACGATCTCACCCAGACCACCTTCGGCATCTCGCGCGACGATGCGGCATCCTTCCTCGAGACCTATCGGCAGAAAGGTATCATCGAGCAGGACCCGTTCGTCTCGCTCGACATCGAGGGCGTCGGCGAACTGGTGCGCATGGCTGCCGAGAAGGGCAGGGCGACGCGGCCCGACATCAAGCTCGGCATATGCGGCGAACATGGCGGCGATCCGGCCTCGATCCGCTTCTGCGAAGAGGTCGGCCTCGACTATGTGTCGTGCTCGCCCTACCGGGTGCCGATCGCAAGATTGGCCGCAGCCCAAGCCGCGGTGCAGATTCCCAAAACAGCAGTGCCGCGCCCCAAAAAGAGCGCCGCGGCATCCTGATTTCGACATAGTCCTTTCGGTATCGATGAAACGGCCACCCCTGGGTGGCCGTTTGGCGCTAAGCTTACGATTTTGTAAGCAAATTCACGCTGATGTGCGCGGCTCAACACGCAATCCCGACATCGTTTCCGCCCAATTTCACGGCCCCCCAACCCGCCCGGTGCCGAGAAAAAGATGTTACAGATTTCGCCCAGACCCTTCCGCTCGATCCTGATTATCCAGACCAAGTTCATCGGCGATGTTGTTCTGTCCTCCACGCTCGCCAAGAACCTGCAGCTCGAATATCCCGGTGTCAGGATCGTCTTTCTCTGCGAGGCGCGCCTGGCCAGTTTTGTGACCGCCCACGGCATCGCCTCGGAAGTCGTGACCTTCCGCCGCGCCGCCATGCGCGGCACCCCGCTGGAGCGTGGACGCGAACTCTATTCGATGATCAGCCAGCTGCGCCAATTCCGTTTCGACCTGACCATCGACCTGACCGATTCAAAGACATCGCGGCTCATCGTCAGGTTCCTCAACGCCAGCACCCGCATCGGCTACAATCCTCCGGAAAGGCCGCTGCGCTGGCATGAGCGCCAGCCCGCCAATGTCTTTGCCGAGCCATTCGGTTTTGGCGAACGTCACTATCTCTACCGCTACCTTTCGCCGCTCGAGCCGCTCGGCGTCGGCCTGCGCGTGCGGGTGCCGTCGATTCGGCCATTGCCGATGGAGACGGCGAGGGCCCAGGCATTGTTGGACAAACACCATCTGCGGCCAAATGGCTTTGTCGCGGTGCATGCCGGCGCAAGTTTTCACGGCCGGCGCTGGCAGCATGAACGCTTTGCCGCCGTGATCGACACGATTTCGCGCGAAACCGGACTGGATTTCGTACTCGTCGGCGGCCCTGACGAGCGCAAGCCGGCCGAGCAGATCCTCGCCAGTGCCGCGTCGATCGTCAACCTCGTCGGCGCGCTGTCGCTGGAAACGCTGCTGGCGGTGTTGCAGCAGGCGCGGCTGTTTGTCGGCAATGAGAGCGGCCCCATGCACATGGCGGCAGCGGCCGGAACGCCGGTTGTCGGCCTTTTCGGCCTGACCAGCCCGGCCGTCTGGGGACCGGTCGGCGTGCCCAGCCTCGCCTTGCAGCCATCCATGCCGTGCAATTGCGTGGCAGGCAGCCTGTGCAATCCGCTCGATCCCAGCAAGGCCTGCTGTGTCTGGCGCCTCGAGGTCGAACTGGTCGTCGCGGCCGTGCGCGAAGTCCTGTCACGCACGCATGTGGAACTGGAACACGCCGTCTGACGGTGCGCGGCGGTCACATTGTCGGGATATCAGCTTTCTCACGGCCACTATCCCGATTTCCGCCTTGTTGCGGGTCCTGCGATGCGGCTATGACAGCGCCGATTCTCAGACAAGACAGGCATCCCTTGCAAAAGCTGTTTTGCGCCTTGGCGCTATCTATCCTGGCCGTGTCGTCGGCCCAGGCCGCGCCGCTTGTCGAGCCGACGCTGCATCTGAAGGCTGAGGATGGTGGCAGTGGCAATGTCGGCCGCGTCGCGCTTACGCTCGACGCCTGTGGCGGCCAGACCGATACGAGGATCCTGTCGGCGCTGGTGGAGAACCGGATTCCGGCGACGATCTTCGTCACCGGCATCTGGCTGAAGCGCAACGCCGCCGTCGTCGAGATCATGCGCGCGCATCCGGACCTGTTCGAACTGGAAAACCATGGCGGCCATCACATCCCGGCCGTCGACACGCCGCGCAAGATCTATGGCATCCGCAGCGCCGGCAGCCCGGAAGCGGTGCGGGCCGAAGTCGAATCGGGCGCTGCCGCTCTCGCTGGCACCGGCGAGCCGGCGCCGAAATGGTTTCGCGGCGCGACCGCCGAATACAGCCCGTCGGCTATCGCCATGATCCGCAAGCTTGGCTTCAAGGTCGCCGGCTTTTCGATCAACGGCGATGGCGGCTCGTTGCTCGGCGCAAAAGAAACTGCCCGGCGCATCGCCGCCGCCAAGGATGGCGATGTCATCATCGCCCACATCAACCAGCCGACCCACGCCGCCGGTGAGGGCGTCGTGCAAGGTCTGCTCGCGCTGAAGGCCAAGGGGCTGACGTTCGTGCGGCTGGATGACGCGGACGGTGTCGGCAACGACGGGACGACTGATTAGGCTTAGGCGGCGGCAGGCAGTTTCATCGCCTTTGGACTGACGTCGCCGACGTTTGAGATTAGCCGAGGCCTCTAAACTTCGTCATCCCAGGATGAAACAGGAGCGAAGCTCCATCGCGAAGACCCTGGGATGACGAAGCGAGCAACGGCGGCTTGAGTCGCTTGCTCAGGCCGGTGCTGCTTCGATAGTGACCCTGTTGGGATAAAACGCGCCTTGGTCGCGAATCTCAGCCATTTCGTCGAAGGGCTGCTCATAGCCCCACATCGCGTCCTTGCCGGTCTCACCGGCCGGCAGCACGCTCCAGTAGCTGGCGTCGCCCTTGTAGGGGCAGTGGGTCGACAGGGTGGTTTTGCCGAGCTGGGTGAAGTCGATGTCTTCGAAGGGGATGTAGAATGCCTGGGGGTAGGGCGGTTCGGACAGAAGCTTCGCCCGCGTCGATGAGGCGATCACCGTATCGCCGGCACGCACGACCACGGTACCGCGATAGGGTTCGACGGTGATAACCTTGCCGGGATTGCTCTGAAAGCCGGGGGCGCGGGGTTGGCGATCTGGTCCATGCGGGGTTCTCCTTGTTCGATTGGGAGCACAGTCCGATTGAGAGAGTGCGGGGTTGCTTCCCATGTCCCTAAAATGTGTCTGGAGAACTCGTTGCGCAAGCCTTCGCCAGTAGGCCAGAGCTGGCCTTCCGATCACTAAAAACGATCCCGCGTGGAATGCTCAGGCTGCGGTCTTGAACACGTCCATGAGGCCGGCATAGGCCGCGGCAATACCGGCTACCGGGTTGGTGCTTCTTGACGTCGTCTCGACCTTCAGCGGGCCGCCGCCGGTCGGCAAGGTGAGCAGCAGGAACTGGCGATTGCCGCCGTCGCCGATCGATGCGGCGGCGACATGCTGGCCTTCGCCTTCGTTCTGGACGCACATTTTGAACAGCAGCGTGCCGCCGACCGCTTCCAGGGCGCCGCCGACCACCTCGACAAATTCGTCTTCGGAGACCTTTTTGGCCTCCGGCACGAGATCGGCCAGACTTGCGGCAAGCGTGTCTTCAAGCTCTTTGTCGTCGAGTTGAATATCGTCCAACTGCACGTCTTGGGCCCCGCTGTCATCCAGCTGCCTGTCGTCGATCTGCCTGTCGTCGATCTGCCTGTCGTCGATCTGCTTGTCGTCGATCTGCTTGTCGTCGAGCTGCGTGTCCATGCGAACCTCTTTCAGTCGCCAATCCGCACCCCTACCCCGTTAACGAACTTTAACGTCGACGATGGCCGGATTGTGGCGGTTTTCTCCGCCTTTCGATCACTGCTTGCTTCAGCCGTTAACGGTTGGAGACGTCACGACTGGACAATCCTTCCGTTCGTCCCACAATGGAACAAAAGACGGGAAAAACGAGGAAGCAATGGGAGGAACCAGATGCTCGGACTGATGCAGGAATGGCCGCTGCTCTGCCACAAGCTGATCGACAATGCCGAGCGGCAGCACGGGACACGCGAGATCGTCTCTCGCTCGATCGAAGGTCCGGTGGTGCGCACGACCTATGCCGAGATCCATCGGCGCGCGCTGAAGGTCGCCCAAAGGCTCGAACGCGATGGCTTTGTGCTCGGCGACCGCATCGCGACCCTGGCCTGGAACACGGCGCGCCACATAGAGGCCTGGTACGGCATCATGGGCATCGGCGCCATCTACCATACGCTTAACCCGCGTTTGTTCCCCGAGCAGATCGTCTGGATCATGAACAATGCGCAGGATAAAGGGATCTTCGTCGACCTGACCTTCATGCCGCTGCTGGAAAAGATCGCCGGCGCGGTCAAATCGCTGAAAAAGGTGATCGTCCTGACCGACAAGGCGCATCTGCCTGAAACGACGCTGCCGAATGTGGTTGCCTATGAGGACTGGTTGAACGAGGCCGATGGCGACTTCGCCTGGAAGGTTTTCGGTGAAAACACCGCAGCCGGCATGTGCTACACCTCCGGGACGACGGGCGATCCCAAAGGCGTGCTCTACAGCCACCGCTCGAATGTGCTGCATGCCATGATCGCCGCCATGCCCGACGCCATGGGCCTCTCCGCGCGGGACACGATCCTCCCCGTCGTGCCAATGTTTCATGCCAATGCCTGGGGCCTTGGCCAGAGCGCGCCGATGATCGGCGCCAAGCTGGTCATGCCCGGTTGCAAGATGGACGGCGCCTCGATCTACGAGCTGCTCGACACCGAGAAAGTGACCTTCAGCGCCGCCGTGCCGACCGTCTGGATGATGCTGCTGCAGCATCTCGAAGAGACCGGCAAGAAGCTTCCCCATCTCAGCAAAGTCGTCATCGGCGGCTCGTCCTGTCCGCGCGCCATCACCAGGAAATTCCAGGACAATTACGGCGTCGAAGTCATCCATGCCTGGGGCATGACCGAAATGTCGCCGCTCGGCACGCTGTGCACCATGAAGCCGCAATATCAAGCGCTCGAGGGCGAGGCCCGGCTCGATATCCAGGGCAAGCAGGGCTACCCGCCCTTCGGCGTCGAGATGAAGGTGACGGACGATGACGACAAGGAACTGCCCTGGGACGGCAAGACCTTCGGCCGGCTGAAGGTGCGCGGTCCAGCCGTCGCCAGCGCCTATTATGGCGGCGTCGGCGCCGAGCAGTTCGACAAGGACGGCTGGTTCGACACTGGCGATGTCGCCCATATCGATTCCGGCGGCTACATGCAGATCACCGATCGCGCCAAGGACGTGATCAAGTCGGGCGGCGAGTGGATATCGACCATCGACCTGGAAAACCTCGCCGTCGGCCATCCCGATGTCGCCGAGGCCGCGGCGATCGGCGTCCATCATTCGAAATGGGGCGAGCGGCCGTTGCTGGTCGTGGTCGCCAAACCCGGCAAGGAGCCGAGCAAGGCCGATATACTGGCGTTCATGGACGGCAAGGTGGCGAAATGGTGGATGCCCGACGACGTCGCTTTCATTAGTGAAATCCCGCACACCGCCACCGGCAAGATCCAGAAGATCACCTTGCGCAAGCAGTTCAGCGACTACCGCCTGCCGACGGATTGACCGGGACCGTGCGTTTCCTTGACCTTCAAGCTACCGGCGGCAAAAACGTTAGGGCAGGGGATGTTCAATTTGAGCATCCTTTGCTCTAAGCGTCTGTGCGGGTTGGGGCGGTGCTGAAGACAATGGAAATTGACGAGCGGCAGACATCGAAGGCGGCCGGCTGGTCGCGGCGCACGGGCGCTTTTGCCCTGGTCCTGCTGCTGACCGTGCTGGCCGGCCATCATTTCGAACTGGTCGAAACGCCGGCCTTCCTGTGGGTGCTGGCGATCGTCGCCTTGCTTGCCGCGTTCGCTTTGCTGTTTGCCGGCCTCGCTTTGTCCCGGCTGTGGCATTTCGGTGACCGTGGCGGCCGCGACCTCTCGGTCGGCGCCCTGCTGGCGCTGCTGGTGCTGACGCCCTACGGCTTTGCCACCTATTTGGCGGCGACCACGCCGCCCCTGAGGGACATCACGACGGACCTCGACAATCCGCCAGTGCTCGACACTAGCGACCGCACCAAGGACATGAACGTGCTCGCGCTGCCAACGCCGGGCGAAGCGCGCCTGCAGGCCGACGCCTATCCGCTGGTCACCGGGCATAGCTACAATCTGCCTTTCGAAACCGTCGTCGACGCCGTTGAAACCGTGCTCGACCGCCGCGATTGGCAACTTACTGCGCCATATCCGGTGACGGACGGTCAGGACGAGGTGACGATATCGGCCGTTGCCCGGAGCTTCGTGGTCGGCCTGCCCGCCGACGTCGCCATCCGGGTCAGCAATGACGGCGACACGATCGTGGTCGACATGCGCTCAGCCTCCCGCTACGGCCGCTACGACCTCGGCGACAATGCGGCGCGCATCGTCGGGTTCCTCGCCGAACTCGACCAGGAGGTTGCAGGGCAGGTGGGTGCCGCGCCGGCTGAATAGTTCTCTACCCCACCGGCACAAAAACGCCGTCGATGGCCGGGTCACCCTGGGTAGCAACCAGGCCGCGCGCCACCAGGTCTTCGAGATGGGCAAGCACCGACAGGCCGGCGGCGCCATGCAGGCGCGGGTCGGTGTCCCGGTAGATAGCCTTGACCATGTCCGGGATCGTCCGGTCGCTGTCGCGGATCCGCTCGAGGATCGCCCGTTCGCGCATCTTGCGATGGGTCTTGAGGCCGCGCATGAAGCTGCGCGGCGCGGTCACCGGGCCGCCATGGCCGGGCAGCAGCAGGCGATCGCCGCGCGCGATCAGCCTGTCGAGCGAGGCCATGTAGTCGGCCATCGCTCCGTCCGGCGGCGCCACGATCGATGTAGCCCACGCCATCACATGGTCGGCTGAAAACAGGATGCCGGTGCCTTCGAGCGCAAATGCCGCGTGATTGGCGGTGTGGCCCGGCGTCAGCACCGTCCGGATCGTCCAGTCATCGCCCTCGACCAGCGCATTGTCGGGCAACGCGATCTCCGGGACGAAAACCGTGTCGGCGCTGGCGTCGAGCGGGTTGATCTCGCCGATCCGCAGCGGCCTTGCCGGGCGGTGCGGGCCTTCGGCCAGTACAATAGCGCCGGTGTGCGCTTTCAGCCGGGCTGCCAGCGGAGAATGGTCGCGATGCGTGTGGCTGACGAAGATATGGCTGACCGGCCGGTTTGCGATCACCTTGAGCAGCGTCTGGAAATGCGCCTCGTCATCGGGGCCGGGATCGATCACCGCCAGCGTATCGCGCCCGACGATGTAGCTGTTGGTGCCGTGAAAGGTGAACGGGCTGGGGTTTTTGGCGGTGACGCGCAAGACGTCCGGCGCAACGGTGACGCCCTCGCCATAGGCCGGATCGAAGCTGGTGTCGAATTTGAGCGCCATGGCGGTGTCGTTGAATCTCTGTTCAGGAAGACGGCAAAACTGATTGCCGCATAACACGGAAGCCAATATAGAAAAACGCAAGGCCGCGATCTGCGGCAATCCGGATTGGGGAAGACCATGGCACTTGCAACGACGATGCGCCCGCTTGTTTCTCTCGCTTTGCCCCAGGAGGGCGCGCAGCGCCTGGCAACCCAGCTTTTGCTGGCGATCGCCGGAACGCTGCTTTTGACCCTGTCGGCCAAGACGAAAGTCGTGCTCGGGCCGGTCGACATCTCGATGCAGACGCTGGCCGTCCTGCTGATCGCCACCGCATTTGGCCTGCGGCTTGGCGTCGCTACCCTGCTTCTCTACATGGCCGAAGGCGCCATGGGCTTCCCGGTCTTCCAGAGCACGCCTGAAAAGGGCATCGGCATCGCCTACATGATCGGCGGCACCGGCGGTTATCTCGCCGGCTTCATCGTCATGGCAGCCATTGTCGGCTGGGCCGCCGACCGCGGCTGGGACCGCCACCCGATCAAGTTGTTCAACGCCATGCTGGTCGCCGAAGTCGTCATGATGGCCATGGGCTTTGCCTGGCTGGCCACCCTCATCGGCGCGGAAAAGGCGTGGCAGTTCGGCGTTTTGCCGTTCGTCCTCGGCGACCTGATCAAGGTTGCGCTCGCCGCCAGCCTGGTGCCGGCGGTATGGTCGCTGCTGCCCAAGCAGCCCTGAAACCGGACAAATGAATGAGCCGGCGGGTCCAAGGCCCGCCGGCTTTTGTTGTCACGCGTCCGCCAGCCGATGGTGCAAGCCGGTTGCCAAATCGCCACGCCAATTTGCATCGTCAGCTTGTGGCTGGTAGATCAAATTGCCGCGAGACGGCAGATGCAGAGCAATTCTGGCGCCGATCCACGGCCGAGATTGAATTGACAAGCCATTGCGCGAAACCTAAGCACGAGCAACTTGATTTCAGGGCGGGGGCCGGCAATTCAAGGAGAGCTTGTGAAAGGAATAATCCTTGCGGGAGGCAGCGGGACGCGTCTTTATCCCCTAACATTAGCGATCTCTAAGCAAGTCCTGCCGATATACGACAAGCCGATGATTTTTTATCCGCTGAGCGTCTTGATGCTCGCCGGTATCCGCCAGATTTTGATCATTTCGACACCTCGCGACTTGCCGGTGTTTCGGGAGTTGCTGGGCGACGGTTCGGAATTCGGGGTCGAATTCTCCTATGCCGAGCAGGCGCAGCCTAACGGGCTTGCCGAGGCCTTCATCATCGGCCGCGACTTCATCGGCAAGGATAATGTGTCGATGATCCTCGGCGACAACATCTATTTCGGCGAGGGCCTGTCGCAGCTCTGCCGCGCTGCCGCGCAGCGCCAAAGCGGCGCGTCGGTGTTCGCCTACCATGTCGAGGACCCGCAGCGCTACGGCGTGGTGTCGTTCGACAAGCTCAGCGGCACGGCTTTGACGATCGAGGAGAAGCCGCGGGAGCCGAAGTCCAACTGGGCGGTCACCGGCCTCTATTTCTACGATAACGAGGTCGTCGACATCGCTTCGACGATCAAGCCCTCGGCGCGTGGCGAACTCGAGATCACGGCGGTCAACAACATCTACCTCGAGCGTGGGCAGCTGCATGTGCATCAGCTCGGCCGCGGCTATGCCTGGCTCGACACCGGAACGCATGACAGCCTGCATGAAGCCTCTTCCTTCGTGCGCACCATCGAGCACCGCCAGGGCATCAAGGTTGCCTGTCCTGAAGAAATCGCTTTCGAGCAGGGGTGGCTGACCGCCGACAAGGTGCTTGAACGCGCGACCCGCCTGGGCAAGAACGAATACGCCGCCTACCTGCGCCGGCGTGTCATCGAACTGACGGAGAACTAGAATGCTCGAAATCAGGCAGCTCGGTTTGGACGGCGTACTGGAGATCGTCCCGAAGCGGCACGGCGATGCGCGCGGTTATTTCATCGAAACCTGGAATGCCGAGGCCTTTGCCGAGGCCGGCATCGATCTGCGTTTCGTCCAGGACAATCATTCCTATTCGGCTGCCGCAGGTGTCGTGCGGGGGCTTCACTATCAGCTGCCCCCACGCGCGCAGGACAAGTTGCTGCGTGTGATCAGAGGCAAGATCCTCGACGTCGCGGTCGACATCCGCCGCAGCTCGAAAACCTTCGGAAAATGGGTCGCGCTCGAGATATCGGCCGAGAAAGGCAACCAGATCCTGGTGCCGAAGGGTTTCGCGCACGGTTTCGTCACGCTCGTGCCGGACACCGAGGTTCTGTATAAGGTCACCGACACCTATTCGCCGGCGCATGATCGATCGATCCGTTTCGACGATCCTGATATCGGCATCGATTGGCCGTCGCCGGCCGGCGCCTTCGAGCTCTCGGCCAAGGACCTCAAGGCGCCGACGCTTGCCACGGCCGAGGTGTTCGCATGACGCGCGACGATATGAGGAGAGCGTCATGAATTTTCTGGTGACAGGCGGTGCCGGCTTCATCGGCTCGGCGGTGTGCCGGCATTTGTGCGCCAATCCGGCCTACCATGTGACCAATCTCGACAAGCTCACCTATGCCGGCAATCTCGCCTCGTTGCGCATGATCGAGAATGCGCGCAACTACAAATTTGCGCAGGCCGACATCTGTGACGAGCGGGCGGTTCTCGACATCCTCCACCGCGACGAGATCGACGTCGTCATGAACCTCGCCGCCGAAAGCCATGTCGACCGCTCGATCGACGGACCCGACGCCTTCATCGAGACCAACATCGTCGGCACCTACCGGGTGCTGAATTCTGCGCTCGAATATTGGCGCGGCCTTGGCGAGGACAGGAAAGCCCGCTTCCGCTTCCACCATGTCTCGACCGATGAGGTGTTCGGCGATCTGCCCCTCGACGGCGGCATGTTCGTCGAGGAAACGCCTTACGCGCCGTCCTCGCCCTATTCCGCCTCCAAGGCGGCGTCCGACCATCTGGTGCGGGCCTGGCACGAGACCTACGGCCTGCCGGTCGTGCTCTCCAACTGTTCGAACAATTACGGGCCCTATCACTTTCCCGAAAAGCTGATCCCTCTGGTCATTCTCAATGCGCTCGAAGAAAAATCGCTGCCGGTCTACGGCGCCGGCGCCAATGTGCGCGACTGGCTGTTCGTCGAGGATCATGCGCGCGCCCTGGAACTGGTCGCCACCAAGGGTCAGCCGGGCGAAAGCTACAATGTCGGCGGCAATTCCGAACGCACCAATCTTGGCGTCGTCGAGACGATCTGCGACCTGCTCGACATCAGGCGTCCGCGCGGCGGCGGCAGGAGCTACCGCGATTTGATCAGCTTCGTCACCGATCGCCCTGGCCACGACCGCCGCTATGCCATCGATGCCTCCAAGATCAGCAGGGATCTCGGCTGGGCGCCGGCGGAGAGTTTCGACAGCGGCCTGGCAAGGACGGTCGACTGGTTCCTCGACAACAAATGGTGGTGGGGGCCGATCCGCGAGCAGCGCTATGGCGGCGAGCGGCTGGGCAGGAAAGGGGAACTGTTGGATCGACGAGAGCCAAGTGATCTGCGTCGATCGTCCCCCACATTTGGAAAATTGGGTTGATGAACTGCTGACAGCTTTGGATACAATCTGGTTTGCGGGATGGGTTCATGACCCTTTCGTAAGGCGCAGAATTTCTCTACAAGGCCACGCACCTAGTCTGCTGAACATTGGGCAATGCATTTTATGGAACGATTCTGTCGGCATGACGCCAATTGTTTCGACCGGACGCTAAGGGAAAATTGGCCGGACGCCGATCACTTTGTTGATCGGTTCGCACTAGTACCCTCTTAAGAAGGATATAAAAGTATGGCGAAGGTGCTCGTAACTGGCGGTAGCGGGATGCTCGGTGGTTACGTGTCCAAGGCATTGGAGCACGCTTCTCATGTCGTAGTCTTGGCGGATCGTGCAAAATTTGATCTAGCTGATCCCGATGCAGCTTACGACTACGTCCTGGCAGAAAAGCCGGCCGCGATTTTGCATTTGGCAGCCGAGACAAATGTGGATTTATGCGAATTAAATCCGCAACAAGCCGGCATACGAAACCACCTATCGACCGCCAGCATTGCAAAGGCTGCGGAAAAATCCGGCGCCTGGATGTTGTACGTTTCAACATCCAACGTGTTTGGAGAGCGGGGCAGCTTCGAACACAACGAATTGGATCTGCCGTCGCCTGTAAATTACTATGGTCGTTCAAAGCTGATGGGCGAATACGCGGTCCGACAACACTGCCCATTGAATCACTTGATTGTGCGCGCAGGTTGGATGATCGGGGGTGGCGCAAGCGGCGATCATAAATTTGTCGGAAAGCTTATACAGCAAATCAGGGAAGGAGCCGTTTCGCTTCGGGCGGTAGGTGATAAATTTGGGTCGATTACCCGGGCGTCCCTACTTAGTGATTTCATCGTCTGGGCGCTGGAGTCACGTTGTACCGGCACTTTGCATTATACAAGCAAGGGTACGGTAACTCGATTCAATATCGCTCAAATGATCGGTGAAATCATCGGTAAGGATGTAGTTATAACATCTGTGAAGTCTTCGGATTTTCCTCTCTCGGCCCCCCGGCCATTTTCAGAAGGAATGAGTTCGATATATACGCCACTCTTGACGGCAGCACCCCAGCCAGGCAATTGGCGCGACGATTTGGCCAGCTACGTCGCCACCTTCCTTGATTAATGCGAGACATCATGCTTCTAAAACTGCGCCTGTTTCTTGCTTACGCCCGCCAGTATGGCTGGAGTAATGCAATTATATTCTCACTGTTCAAGATATTTCCGAGGAAATTTGTTCTGCTCTCCCGAAAGCTCGGCGGAGCATCCAGCAGCGTTTCCCCCCTTGTTGCTGCTTTGGATTATCGGGCCTCGTTTGATTCGGTTTATGACTACGTTCCTTGGACGAAGTTTGGAGGCGCGGAGAAGGCTGCGAAGCCGAGAAGCGACAAGCCGGTGTTTGTCTGGTTCGTGCCCGATTGGTCGAACGTTTGGGGCGGAGGCCATTTCACGCTATTTCGCTTCGCGCATCATTTTTCGAGTTTCGGGTGCCACAACATCATCTACATTTATAACAACGAGCGCCATAGTAATCCAAAGGCCCTTCAGGCTGAACTCAATGAAGTCTTCGAAAATTGCACGTTGGAGGTGATAACAGACCCGAAGAATTTGCCGAAGGCCTATGTAGCATTAGCAACGACATGGCAATCGGCGTACCATGTCCGGGCATTTCCTTTCGCTCTGAACAAATTCTACTTCATGCAGGACTATGAAAGCCAATTCTATGCATATGGGACGGCATCAATGCAGGCCAATGCCACATATACCTTCGGGTTTAGAGGCATCACGGGGGGCGGCTGGCTGAAAAGCCGTTACGAAGCCCATGCTGGGAAGGGAACCGCGCAGAACTATAGATTTGCAGCTGATAAGACCATTTTTTTTCCTGCAGATCCCGGTGGGAAAGTCCGATCGAAGGTCAAACGCCTATTCTTCTACGGGCGCCCCTCGACAGAAAGGCGCTGTTTCGAGCTTGGCATGGTTGCCTTGAAAAAAATTGCAGATCACTATCCCGATGTCGAGATTGTAATCGCCGGCTTAGATCTTGCGATGGAGCCGCCTTTCAAGGCTACGCTACTTGGCAATATGACCCTTGCGAAGACGGGGGAACTTTACCGAACGTGTGATTTGGGTATGGCCTTCTCTGCGACCAACCTGTCCTATCTGCCAGTTGAGCTCATGCAATCTGGCGTTCCAGTAATTTCGAACAACGGCAATCACATTGAATGGCACTGCGAGCATGGCAAGAATGCTTACCTTGTGGATCCTGCCCCACAGGCGGTACTTGATGCTTTTGCCGCCCTTTATGATAGCCGACAGCTTCGCCAGAAGTTGGCCGATGGCGGTCTTAAGACGATGGAGCCCATCACATGGGATGACGAAATGACCAAGATCTATGAGTACGTAACGGCGCATTCCGTTGCCAGGTGAGTGGCTTATGAATACTGGCAATTTAACCGCTGAGCTTGTCGCACTCAGACGACGATTGCCCCTTGCGATCAGTCTCGCAGTGAGCGAGACAAAAGCACGCTATCGGCGAAGCGTACTAGGCCCATGGTGGTTGACTCTCGGTGCGGGAATAGGCGTTCTAGGTCTGGGGATCGTTTGGAGCGCCCTTTTGAACCAGGCGCCAAGCGAACTGATGCCCCGCTTGGCTATCGGGCTCGTTTTGTGGCAATTCATTTCTGGTAGCCTGGTAGAGGCCTCGAGTGTTTTCATAAGACAGGCGCAGATAATTAGAAATTACAATTTGCCGCTTATAATGCATCCGCTCCAGCTTGTGATGCGCCAGCTAATAACTTTGGCCCACAATATTGCAATTGTGCTCCTCATGATTGTATGTTTTCCTCATGCGTTTTCGTTCTATGGGTTGGTTGGAATTTTGGGTTTGATCATCGTAACTGCCAACCTATTATTTATTGTTATAATAATAGGCGTTGCCGGTACAAGGTTTCGGGACTTGGATCCACTGGTTCAATCGCTTATGCCTCTTCTCTTCTTTGTAACACCAGTCATCTACGAACCAAAGAATTTGGGGATCAGCCAATTTGTGATCTGGTTGAACCCTTTTACTTATTTTATGGAAATTGTCCGGGCACCTTTCTTTGGAAAAATACCATGCCTTTGGGTCTATGGAGTGTCGTTTGTTAGCATGGTCGTTTGTGGCATCGTAGCCATTTCGTTGTTGAGTGGCCGAGGACGGCGTCTGGCGTTCTGGCTCTGAGAATGGCAAAGTTAGAGTTTGATCGCGTAACCGTTCGCTATCCCATTTACAATGCTCGTTCGATGTCAGTGCGTAATCATTTGGTGCGCTTGGGTACCGGTGGACGCATAGGTGCCGAAGCTGGGAATGTTGTAACAGTCACCGCGCTAGACGACGTATCTTTTAGCCTGAGCGATGGTGACTGCGTTGGCCTTGTTGGACACAACGGCGCGGGCAAGAGCACCCTACTGAGAACAATGGCGGGAATATATGTCCCCCTCCACGGCAAAATTGTCCGGGAGGGATCGATCGGAACGGTATTCGAGCTTGGCGCCGGAATGGATCCTGAACTTTCAGGATACGACAACGTCACCAGAGTCATGATGTTGCTGGGTCGAACCAAGAGGGATGCAAGGGAAATCTATGAAGAGATCGCCCAATTTACAGAACTCGGCGACTATCTTGACTTGCCTGTCCGGACTTATTCGGCGGGGATGATGACTCGTTTGATGTTTGCCGTTTCGACCATGTATGCTCCGTCGATCCTACTGATCGATGAGGTGTTTGGAACGGGAGATGCCGAGTTCCAGGAGAAAGCAAAACGACGTATAGAAACTATGATTGATGCCGCAAAAGTTTTGGTATTTGCCTCTCACAACACCGAGCTTATCAAACGATTTTGCAACAGGATTTTCAAACTCGACCACGGCTCTGTTGCTGAAGTGCCCCTTACGGAGCTCTAAGATTACAGTAGCTATTGGATCGCCGGTCGAACAGCATCCAGCGCTGCGTGGCTGAGGCGACTGGCGCGTCACCACTACTGCCGGCTCCGTACCCTCGGCAATCGCACCATCAACGCGGCTTAAGAATCACCGTAGGACTCCAGTATCCTTCTTGCGTCCGCATGAGGGCGACCGAATTCTCTCATGATCAAACGAAACTGCGCCTCGGAGAATGTGAATGTGCCTTCGTAACGCAGCGTGGGCTCGCGCACATCTCGCCGGTGGGAAAAATGCTCTGTTTCCGGGATGTGATCGTTGACCCAAGAAATGGCGGGCGAGAGCCTTTCCCAAAGCTCTGACTGGCGTTCTACGGACGGTCTCAGATCGTCAGCCCTCACCAGGGGCAATTCGTTGCAAAGGAAGTCAGACAGAAGGTGGCCTGACGGACCCAGTTCAACGTTGAGCATCCGCTGGGCTTCTAGCTCGGGGAACGTCATTGATCGATTAATGACTGATACTGGAGGGAGCGGCAGAGTGCCTGGGACAATGCCTAACCAACGCTCAGTCTTCTGGAGGACTGCGTCCGAGCACGCGGAATAGTTGAATACAGTGAGCACGACCTTCGGGATGGAATTAAGAAACTCAATTACTCGTTTCACTTCTGAAGGCATGCTCTCGTGTTCAAAGAACATTGCGATGTCGCCAGTGTAGCCGTCTCGCTTGACCGCCTGCTGATATTTCGAACATGCGTAATCCACTGGATCTCGTATGAATAGGAGCACTTCGATCTGGCAAAAGTAGTTTGCAAAGCCTCCGAAGTATCGCTGAAACTCATGTCCAAGCAGTTCGGTAAACAGGAGCTCACTGCTGTACAAGTCCGCCGGCGCAGTTGGCGGCCGGTTGTCCAAGACGAGCTGCCGAAGCAGCATGCCATTTCCTGATGATATTTTTCCTTCCGACGCCCGACCTGAAAAATCCGGATGTCGATAGGTGATTCCCGAGGCTTCTAGGGCAGCCACGCCTAAAGCGAGGCTCGACTGGATATAGCTGGAGCCCGTCTTGTAGTGACCAATATGAAGTAACAAACGAGACATTCGAAAGCCGACACTCCTACTTCACATATTCGGTGTCGGGAGATTTGCGGAGCAGGATGCGGGCTAGTACCGCATCCTTGCGCGCGCTGACGAGTTCACTGTTGATCAGGTTTCGCCCGGAATCTATCGGCTGGGCCTCGACGTGAATATTGAAGAATTTGATCGCAGCTACCCTCGCTCTGGCGTACATTTTTAGTGCGACTCGGCTTTTTCTTAAAAGTCTCCTGACTGGCCCCTTGGCAGGGTTGATAAGGAGGTGCTCACCGGTCGATACTGTCGCCCGGCTCATATTCGAGGTCGGGAGCTGGGACATCTGTTTAAGGTACGCCACGGTTTCGTGACACGCACAATCTGCGTAAGGCGACTTGTCGTTATCCAGTTCCTTCAAGAGATTATCGTAGGTGATTTCGCCGTCGGAAAACAGAACCGCAGCCGCAAAGCGGGGATAGAGTTCAATGGCCTTAACTAAGTATCTTGGTAGATTGATTTCGATATCCATTCCTGTTGCATAGTTATAGAACGCATCGTTGCATAGTGGCCCGTTCCAAACGTCGTCGCTTGCAGAAATGTAATCCTTGTAGAGGAATGTTAATATCTTATCCCAAACTATGCCGCCCTTCTTGATCCGCAATGAATACGGCTCGAAGGCAAGATCTACGTTCCCCGCCGCCTTCAGCTTGGACATGTAGAATTCATGTGCGCTGATCATGTCCTTGAAGTGTGCACGAGAGCGCCTGACGCCACTGAAATGGATGAAAGCGACCGGTTGGTCCAGGGTATCTATGTAGAATGCGTCCCCATATTTAATCACCGAGTAATGCTCCGCGTTCCATGGGGCAAGGTTGTACGTGGGGAGCCGAAGGATGTGAAAGCCCTCGAAGTACACCGGCAGGAATTCCAGCCATCGCTGGTCAACGAAAAGTCCGTTCTTCTGGTCCGCAACACATTGCCATTTCAATTTCTCGCGCCACCAAGCGACCATACGGATGGCCTCGGGCGTGTGGTTCAGGGCGAGGAAGCCGAGATTGAAAATTCCTACTTGCAGGAAGATCTTGTCACCGCCCGCAATAGCGGCGTTCATAGGAGATATCGAGCGTAACGCGTGGGGAGTCACGATGCCGTTCGCGCCGCCGGAGAGGAGGTCATCGACCTCGGTCATTCTCCGAAAAATATAGAGGTCTGGGTCAACATAAATAACGCGACCGTACTCTCGATCGAACAATGCCTGGAAGCAGTGAGGGCGAAGGCTTGTTGCCAACTCAACGTTCAAATAGAAACACAACCTTTGCTCCAGGTCGTCGGCCTCGACGATGTCTCCGACATAGATAACTTGAATGCCGTTATCGAGTTCTTGCGGCTCCCCCGTTCCGACCATGAAGAGAAAGAGGTCGGCTTCCGGATAGTGGTGACGAACGCTCGAGAAGAGCACGGACGTCATGTCCACATAGCTTGGATCGGAAATCGAGAAGAAGGCCAGCCTTTCGGTCACTGCTTATCCATCGTCCTTACGTCACTGCACCGTGAGTTTCTAATGCGTTGTCTATTGTGACGACGATGGGGACGGGATTGACGTAGCCTGCCCGCCTGAGAAGGCCAACAATCCAGCTAGAAAGCCGAGTACCTAAAGCGATTGATGGTCGCTCGATGTATTTCTCAGCGCATGCAGAAATCGGCAATGAGATTGAAATAACTATTAAACCAAATATGATGCCTTTTGATAGCATGTGAATGCCTGGTTCGGCGTAAATAGATGAGTACAAAGCCATAGATATTCTAAGAATAATGACGTTCCATAAATATAAGCTGAAGCTTATCCGGCCAAAGAATTGGGATGTGGGGGAGGATAGGAAGCTTTTCAAGCTGCTGGCACCTCCATGATATAAGGCAGAAACAAAGATGAAGCCCAAAAACCCTTGGACGAAAGAGCGACCAACCCATTGTTCTGCAAGGAACGTAGGCAGGAAAAGAAATACTATCATGGCTAAATATATATTTGAAATACGACCTGTTAATTCACCGACCTTAGAATTTACGGCGTAGCCAAAAGCAATATATATTAAAGAGAATAGGGTCATAAATCCATGCGTCGAGGTTGGAATAAAGTGAGCTGCAATGGAAATCGTAATAATGAAAACTATACCCCACTTAGTTCCGTATAGATGAGATATAAAAGCTGATATCGTAAGCGGGATTATGGCAAGTATCTCAACTTGCAATGTCCAAATTGCGCCCTGCAGGTTTGTGTTCGTCAGCAATGAGTTTGATATTACGTCATTCAGATCGAATACGCCAAACAAGGAAGGGCGCACGGAGGAAAGAACAATTAATATTCCGGCAGACCACCACAGGCACGAGATATTACTCGGGTAGATGCGCAGAAGTCTTTTTACCGGAAATGAAATTACCGTCTCCCACGCCGGAGAACTTGCAAATGACCTTCCCAGCGACCTTCCCAAGACGAGCCCGCTCAAGACGAAAAAGAGGATGACGGCGCTCTCGCCGCTTAGGAGCGTCATGACAATTTTAGCATATACCCAGCGGGCAGAGGTGGCTTCGAAGAAAGTGGCGGGATACACATCTCGAAGTAGATTGGGATTCATCCATCCAATGGTGTGATGCAATATCACAACGCAGGCAGCCCAGCCTCGAAGGCCATCTAACGCGGTCGATCGAGAGAGTTGTCCCATCAAGAGCATCATACCAATATAAATTATCACGGTAGAACGAAAAATATCGTTATTTCTATGCGAATACCCAGGCGGGTAGCATCAGAAAAACCGACGAGTCGCTACGTCCATTACCAGATCAATGAACCTCTGTTCAATGAAAAATGCATCATGGCATTTATCACCGTGACGGTGTGCGAATTTCTCTCAACCAGAGATTGTTACTATGTAGACTGCGTCGAATATCTTGCAACGGGCCTCTGTCAGTGGCTGCTACCACGCAGTCAGCCGGCCAGTGCAAACAATCACTAGGAGGCTGTGAGCGAACCAGTGAATCTGACCCCAGGCCTCTTCCAACCTTTTCGTCTCGCCGTAATGTGGCTGGAGCGCCCATCGCTTCGGCAGGACCACCCTCGAAAAGAGTGCCTCTTTGAGCACCCGATTCACCAATCGGCCGCGTCGCCAAAAAAATATCTGGCGATGACCGTGACTCCGCGCTATGCGATACGGGCAGCGGGGGATGGGGATTGGCACTCTAAACAGGTGGTCGGTGACGAATGATATTCGCCCTCGCACTACGTTAGTGTCCAAGTCCTTGCGCCTGGAGTTCAGTACTACCCAATGACATCCTATGTAGAGGTCGTGTCCGGACTTCGGCCGAAGATGCGGCGCGCCATTATAATGATCCAGGATCTGGTCATGGTCCTGGTCGCGGTGGCGCTGAGTCTGGGGCTTTCTCAGTCGAGACTTTCATTCGACGCGCTCTCCACGGCCGGCCTGGCGTGCTGGGCAAGTATTGTTTTTCTCAGCCATATGCTGTTTCGCTATTGCGGCCTCTACAACACCGTGTGGCGTTTCGCCTCCACGCCGGACTTCTTCAACATCCTGAAGAGCTGCGCCATCCTGACCGTCACGCTCTATGTCGTCTCGCTGGCGGTTCGATCGTTTCAGCCGGTGACCGGCCTCAACGAGCGCCAGTTCATCGTCTTTTTCCTCGTCTCCTTCACCATCATATCGGCGCCTCGGCTCTATTACCGCTTCCTGCGCGACGGGGCGAGCTGGCGAATCCTGAGCCGCAACGCAAACAATGCGGCGATCAAACAAGCGCTGTTCGTCGGCAGGCTTGGCGAAGCAGACGTCATCATCCGCTTCACACGCACGGCCGAGCCGGCCGAATATTCCATCGCCGGCATCATGGCCATCGAGAACGGCGCGCCGTTGGGCACGCAGATACAGGGCGTTCCGGTGGTGGCCGTGCGGCCCCGCCTGGTCGAGGTCCTCGAAGAATATGCAAGAGGCACCAAAAGCCTCGACATGCTGATTTTCGGCAATGGCACCGAACGCGAGATCGAGGAATATTCGGAACTGGTCCGTGTCGCCCGTCACAGCGGTATCGCCGTTGTCCAATTCTCCGGCGTTTCGGAGCTCGGCCAAGGCGGAAAGCTGGTACTCGACGCTGTCGAGATGGAAACCATCCTGCGCCGCTCCACAGTTGCTTCCGATATGGAGCGGATCGGCGGCTTTATCGGTGGCAAGCGCGTCCTGGTCACCGGCGGCGCCGGCTCAATCGGTCGCATCCTGGTCAAGCGGTCGCTGGAACTTGGCGCCGAGGCGGTTCTGGTCGCCGATATCTCGGAGTTCGGTATTTTCCAGCTCGACCAGCAGGTTGACGAAAAGGACCATGTCCGGCTCAAGAGCCGCATCGTCGATGTCACAGACCGGCGCCAGATCACCCGCGTCGTCAGCGATTTCAAGCCCGACATCATCTTCCATGCCGCCGCGCTCAAACATGTGCCGCTGCTCGAGGAAAATTGGGAATCGGCGATCCAGACCAACATTTTGGGCACCCTCGTCTGCGCCGAGGTTGCCGCCAAATGCGGGGTGCCGCAGTTCCTGCTGATTTCCAGCGATAAGGCGGTCGATCCGACCTCGGTGCTCGGTATGACGAAACGCGCCGCCGAGCAGATCGTCTCTTCGCTGCACGAAACGCACGCCACCGGGCCCAGCGGCCGTCGCTCCGGCACCAAGTTCATCGCCGTGCGGTTCGGCAATGTCTTCGGCTCCAATGGCTCGGTCGCCACCATCTTCCAGGCGCAGATCGAGGCCGGCGGTCCGGTCACCATCACCGATCGCCGCATGACCCGCTACTTCATGACGGTGGCCGAAGCCGTCGACCTCGTCATCATGTCGGCGGCCGACGCCGAGCGGCGCCAGGGCAAGGACGACTACGCCATCTACATGCTCGACATGGGCAAGCCGGTGCCGATCCTCGAAGTCGCTGAAACCATGATCCGCATGGCCGGCAAAAGCCCCTACACCGACATTCCGATCCGTTTCACCGGGATCAGGCCGGGCGAGAAGCTTCACGAGGTGCTGCATGGCGGCAATGAGGAGATCGTCGCGCTGGATATCCCCAAGATCTTCGGCCTCAGGACCGATGTCGTGGGATGGCCCAAGGTCCAGGCGGCGCTGACATTGCTGCAGGCGGCCATGCGCGATCAGGACAAGGCCTCGGCGCTCGCCGTCATGGCCGGCCTCTATCAGGCGGAAGAGCCTCCAAGTGACGCACGCCGGGAAACCGTTGCGAAAACAGTCGGGCAAGCTGGTTAGAGCAATTCCAGGAAAAGTGTGGAGCGGTTTTCAGTCCGGGATTGCGTCAAAACAAAGAGCCTGTCCTGATCGACCGGGATTGGCTATTGAAACCGATCCGATGGCCGTTCCCAGGCGTTTGCAGATGATTTTGAACCAGTGAGCAGACAAGATCAGCGCGTGGCCGTGCTGCTGGGCACCAAAGATGGCGCGGCTTTCCTTGACGAGCAGCTCGCGTCGCTGGCTGCGCAATCGCATCCTGTTGTCGACCTCTGGGTTTCCGACGACGGTTCGACAGACGGCACTTCGGCCATTATCGGCGCCTGGCAGAGCCGCTGGTCCAAGGGCCGGTTGACCCTGTCGAATGGTCCTCGCCAAGGCTTTGCCGCCAATTTCCGCGCGATGATCATCGATCCGCGCATCGAGGCCGACTACTACGCCTTCTGCGACCAGGACGACATCTGGGAGCCGGACAGGCTGGAGAGCGCCATTGCCTGGATGCAAGGGCACGACGCCGGAACGCCGCTGCTGTTTTGCTCCAGAACCGCAACCATGTCCGAAACCGGAGCAGCGCAAGGGTATTCGCCGCTGTTCCAGCATCCACCCGCATTTCGCAATGCGCTTGTGCAAAGCATTGCCGGCGGCAACACGATGATGATCAACCGCGCCGCGCGAAAGTTGCTGGCAAAGGCATCGGCAAGGACCGAGTTCGTCAGCCATGACTGGTGGACCTATCTGATCGTCACGGCTGCCGGCGGCATTGTCCGCTATGACCCGCGACCGCTGGTGCGCTACCGCCAGCATGAGGCAAACTTGGTCGGCGCCAACGTGTCGTGGAAGGCGAGGCTGTCGCGGCTGGGGCGCCTGTTCAGGGGCGAGTTCGCCGTCTGGACCGATCACAATCTGAGCGGCCTGGCGGTCAATCGCGACATCCTCTCGAGGGATGCCGCCGCCTGTCTCGGCCTGTTCATCAGGGCACGAAAGGGCGGTATCCTGCGACGCCTGCACCTTCTCAGGAAAAGCGGCGTCTACCGGCAGACGCTGGCTGGGACGCTTGGGCTCTATCTGGCGTTCATCTGGCGGCGGATCTAGAGCATGCAGACACGGCCATGAAGGGACCCAAGCGAGCTTTCGACCTGGCGGTGGCGGCGCTGCTGCTGCCACTGGCCTCGCCTTTCGTCCTGCTTGCCATGCTGGCAATCAGGACGACGTCGCCTGGACCGGCACTCTTCTCTCAAACCCGTGTCGGCCAGCACGGGGTGCCGTTTGCCTGCCACAAGCTGCGCACGATGGTTGTGGGAACGCCGTCTCTGCCCTCGCATCAGGCGCCGGCAATTTCCGTCACTGCCGTCGGCAAGGTGCTGCGGAAATTCAAGATCGACGAGCTGCCGCAGCTCTGGAACGTGCTCAAGGGCGAGATGAGCCTGGTCGGGCCGCGTCCATGCCTGCCCACGCAAACCGAATTGATCGAACGCCGCAGGCAATTGGGTGTGCTTGCCGCACTTCCGGGCATTACCGGGCTGGCACAGATGAAAGGCATCGACATGTCGGATCCGAAACTCTGCGCCGAAACGGATGCCGAATATCTCAGGGGAGCCTCGATCGGACTCGACGTCAAAATCCTGCTTGGCACAATCTACCGGACCTGACGGGCCTGTCGTGCAAGTTCCTCAATCCGGCCGAGCGTGTCGGTTTCCGGCATCCAGCCTTCCGAGATCAGCAGTGACGGGTCGCAAATCTGTGTCGCCATGGAAGCGTCGTACGCTGCTTTTCTGCCAAGCAGTGTGGCGAACATCCTGAATGGCCAGGCCGGCACAGGAACGAGCCGGGTCGGAACGTCGTATCCGTGCCTGAATGCAGTCAAGATTTCGAACATCGCAACGGGGGAAGCATCGCCCAGGACATAGGTCGGGCGCGGTGGCGTGGGACGAGTCAAAAGATGCGCCACGGCGCCAGCCACCGCGTCGCGCGATATCAGCGAACGAACTGCGGTGAAAGCGCCTAAGGGCAATGGTAAGGCAATGGCGGCAGCCCGCATCATTTCACGCAGGTTTCCCTTCATGCCTTCGCCATAGACCGGCGGCAGGCGCAGCGCCGTGGCATCGGAGGGCCTGGACGCATAGGCTTCCAGTGTCTTGATCTCGCCTTCGCGTTTCGAGCGCCCGTAGGCGCATTGTGGGGCAGGGAGCGTCGCCTCGCTGATCGTTCCGCTGAAACCGGGACCGGCTACTGCCCGGATCGACGACAGATAGATGAAGCGCCCGCTTGTCCGCGAGGCGGCCGCGCGCGCCAGCTGTGCGGTCAGTGTCGCGTTGACGGCCATGAAGTCGGCTTCGCTCGCCTTGCGGTCATTGTTGAGCGCCGCACAGTGGACGACATGGGTGACATCTCGCATCAGCGCCTGGAATGCCTGGGCCGGCGCCTCGAAGTCCGGCAACAAAACCGCATCGCTCACGGGATCGAGCCGTTCCGGATGGCGCGATGCCATGCGCACCTCGAACCCGGCTTCGCGAAGCTGATTGACCACCTGCCTGCCGATGAAACCCGTCGCGCCTGTGACCAGCACTTTCACGGCCGGCTTGCCTGGGGCGCCGGGGCCGGTTGTTCCGGCAGCATTTGTTGCCGGCCCGATGCAAGATATGTCCCGGACACCAGAAACACCATCAGTGTGGCATCGAGGATGTCGTGGCCGACCAGGATGCCGGTCAGGCCGCTGATGAGATAGGTGATCACGGTGACGACAATCATCGTGGCGCCGAACCGCTCGATCGCGTCCGTGCTGGTGCGCAGCACGATGGCCGCGTTTCTCGCGGCAACGACGAACACAGCCGCGAGCGTTACGGCTCCAAGCAGGCCGGCCTCCACCAATGCGGTCAGGAAGCCGTTGTGAAAATGGCTGAATCCCGTCGACGGCATGTGGAACTGATTGTGGAATCCATCCTTTATCAGCTCGCGGCTTGCACCAATGCCGTGACCGAAAATCGGCATGTCGTGGAAGGCGCTCAGCCCAATCTGCCAAAGTGCTGCGCGCAAGCCGAGCGCGGTCGTGTGGTCGCCCTTCGTGGCGAGCCCATCCCAATCGCTGAACAGGAAGGCCGCGCGCTCGGAAATGATGGGGAGACCGATGACAGCGATGACGATGCCGATCGCGCCCGCGATCAGCAAAAGCCGAATGGCGTTTCTGTTGTTGAGCTTGCGACGGTTGATCAGCAGGACCGCGATGCCGGCCACCAGCATCGCCAGCCAGATGATCCGCGATCCCGAATAGACAATGGCGACCGCGCCGGCCAGTGTCGCGCAGGCCAGCAAAGCCCTGTTCTTTTCGACACCCGATAAGGCGCCTGTCAGGCACATCATCATGCTGAGGCAGGCGACGGTCGCGAACACGATCGGATTGCCGGCGCCGCCTTCGGCCCGTATGCCCAGCCAGTAATATTGCACGACCGCCAGCAGCACGGCGCCAAAACAGGCGGCGGCGCTCGCCAGCACGACGATGCGCGTCAGCGTGGTTTTCTCGGTAATGCTCCAGGTCGCGTATGAGACAGGGAAAAACAGGAAGGTGATCAGCCCTGCCAGATGCGGCGCATCCCTGGCGATCGAATTGTTGACGATGGAGGCGAGCACGCTTGCTGCGCAATAGGCATAGATGGCCACCGTCATCGCGGTCATCGGCCGGTCAATGTTGAAACGCCGTCTTTTCAACGCAAGCAGAAGCACCGACCACAGGCCGCCGCCATTGAATAAAAAGCTGACCGCCGATCCCAGCACCGGCGGGAAAAAGAAGCACAGAATGGAGAAGGTGATGTTGATCCGTGACGGCGAAACGTGCTGCTTGATGGCGGAGATCGGGGTCAATGCTCTGGTTCACAATGCGCTGGGTCGCGTGGCGACGGACAATGTTTGGCGCGGCATTTGCGGCATGCCGCCCGGCGCAGGTTCAGGAGCCGGTATAGCGGCTGGGTGCGGTTTTCGAAAGTGCGACGAGGTCGGGCCGGCGTTTCTTTCGGTCCAGGCAAGATTTTTCCCGGCCTTTGAAGGCTATCGCTCCGTCGGGCAGGAATTTCCGGATTCTGGGCTTTTCATGGAAAATTCGTTGCCGATCGGTGTGGCCGCCGCCCTTTCCAGCGTTGTTATATCAGGTGGCGATCTGCTAGAACGCCGGCACGAACCGATAGTGTCCAGCAGTGAAGCTTGAACCGGGCGGCTGAAAAGGACGCCCGATCCATCTGATGCAAGGTCTGGATTGCACGAGAGAACGCTCACAGTCCATGAACATCGCGCTTACGCATCTGCAGCGGCTCGAGGCCGAGTCCATCCACATCTTCCGTGAGGTTGCGGCCTCCTTCTCCAAGCCGGTGATGCTCTATTCCGTCGGCAAGGATTCCTCCGTGCTGATGCATCTGGCGATGAAGGCCTTCTATCCGGCCAAGCCGCCTTTCCCCTTCCTGCATGTCGACACCACCTGGAAGTTCCGCGAGATGATCGCCTTTCGCGACCAGATGGCGCAGAAGCTCGGCTTCGACCTGCTGGTCCACGTCAATGAAGACGGCGTGCGCGACGGTATCAACCCCTTTGACCATGGCTCGAACACCCACACCCATGTGATGAAGACGGTGGCGTTGCGCCAGGCGCTCGACAAATACGGCTTTGACGCTGCCTTCGGCGGGGCGCGGCGCGACGAGGAGAAGTCGCGCGCCAAGGAGCGCATCTTTTCCTTCCGCAACGCCCAGCATGTCTGGGACCCGAAGAACCAGCGGCCGGAGATGTGGAAGATCTTCAACACCCGCATCGCGCCGGGCGAATCGATCCGCGTGTTTCCGCTGTCGAATTGGACCGAGCTCGATATCTGGCAGTACATTCTGCAGGAAAACATCCCGATCGTGCCGCTCTATTTCGCCAAGGAGCGGCCGGTGGTCGAACGCGACGGCATGCTGATCATGAAGGATGACGATCGCATGCAATTGCGCCCCGGTGAGACGGTGGAGAGCCGCATGGTGCGTTTCCGCACGCTTGGCTGTTATCCGCTGACCGGCGCCATCGAATCCGACGCCGACACGCTCGAAGCCATCGTCGGCGAGATGCTGACGGCGCGCACCTCCGAGCGCCAGGGCCGCCTCATCGACCGCGATGAAGCCGGCTCGATGGAAAAGAAGAAGCGCGAGGGGTATTTCTGAGCATGCGCCATATCCTGGCCAAGAGCCTCGCCCCGACCGACGGCGTGCGCGAATACATGGCGGCGCAGGAGAAGAAGTCGCTGCTGCGCTTCCTCACCTGCGGCTCGGTCGACGACGGCAAGTCGACGCTGATCGGCCGTCTTCTGTCCGACACAAAGCAGATCTTCGAGGACCAGCTCGCCGCACTCGAGCGCGATTCCCGCAAGCACGGCACCACTGGCGACGACATCGACTTCGCGCTTCTGGTCGACGGCCTCGAGGCCGAGCGCGAGCAAGGCATCACCATCGACGTCGCCTACCGCTTCTTCGCCACGCCCAAGCGCAAGTTCATCGTCGCCGACACCCCCGGCCATGAACAGTACACCCGCAACATGGCGACCGGCGCATCGACTGCCGATCTCGCCATCGTGCTGATCGATGCGCGCCAGGGTGTGCTGCGCCAGACCCGGCGCCACTCGATCATCGCTTCGCTGCTCGGCATCCGCCATATCGTGCTTGCCGTCAACAAGATCGACCTCGTCGATTTCGACCAGGCGGTGTTCGACCGTATCGTCGAGGATTACCGGCAGTTCTCGCACGAGCTCGGCTTCCAGACGATCGTGCCGATCCCGATGTCGGCCCGCTATGGCGACAATGTCACCAGCCGCTCCGGCAAGACGGCGTGGTATTCCGGCCCGTCGCTGATCGAGCATCTCGAAACCATATCGGTCGACGAGGCCGCGGTCGAACTGCCGTTCCGGTTTCCGGTGCAGTATGTCAACCGGCCCAATCTCGACTTCCGCGGCTTTGCCGGCACCATCGCGTCCGGCTCCGTCGCGCAGGGCGACGAGGTGGTGGTCGCCAAATCCGGCAAGGCCTCGCGGGTCAAGCGCATCGTCGCGCAAGGCGGCGATCTTGCCCAGGCGGTGGCCGGCCAGGCCATCACCCTTGTGCTCGATGACGAGGTCGAGGTCTCCAGAGGCAACATGCTGGTGTCGCCGGCGGCACGGCCGCAGGTCGCCGACCAGTTCGCCGCCAACATCGTCTGGTTCGACGAGGCAGCGCTGCTGCCGGGACGCTCCTATATACTGCGCACCGAGACCGACCAGACCAGCGCCACCGTCACCGACCTGAAATACCGCGTCAACGTCAACGACTTCGCTCGCGAGGCGGCGAAGTCGCTCGAGATGAACGAAGTCGGCATCTGCAATATCTCGACTCGGGCGCCGATCGCCTTCGACACCTTCGCCGACAACCGCGATACCGGCGCCTTCATCCTGATCGACCGCATCACCAATGCCACGGTCGGCGCCGGCATGATCCTGCATTCCTTGCGCCGCGCCGAAAACATCCATTGGCAGTCGCTCGATGTCGGCAAGCGCGGCCGCTCCGACCTCAAGAGCCAGCGCCCCGCCGTATTCTGGTTCACCGGTCTTTCCGGCTCGGGCAAGTCGACCATCGCCAATCTGCTTGAGAAGAAGCTGTTCGCTTCGGGGCGTCACACCTACATTCTCGACGGCGACAATGTCCGCCACGGCCTCAACCGCGATCTCGGCTTCACCGACGCCGATCGGGTCGAAAACATCCGCCGTGTCGCCGAAGTGGCAAAGCTGATGGCCGATGCCGGGCTGATCGTCATCGTCTCCTTCATTTCCCCCTTCAGCGCCGAGCGGCGCATGGCCAGGGAGTTGATGGCCGACGGCGAGTTCGTCGAAGTGTTCGTCGATACGCCGTTCGAGGAATGCGCCCGACGCGACCCGAAAGGCCTTTACGCACGGGCGCTGAATGGCGAGATCAAGAACTTCACCGGCGTCGATTCCCCGTATGAAGCTCCCGAAAATCCCGAAATCCATCTCAAGACACTCGGCAAGACGGCCGAGGAGATGGTAGAGGCTCTGGAACACTGGCTGAATGAGCGCGACATTGCCGAAGACCAATATGACAGCGGCGGCGGCATCTGACGACGAAGTGATGCTCGACGTGTTCGAGCGCCTGGCGCTCGAAGCCGGACGCGAGGTGATGCGGGTCTTCAAGGCCGGCTGCGCGGTCGACAGCAAGTCGGACTCCTCGCCGGTCACGGAAGCCGACCGCGAGAGCGAGACGATCATCCTCGCCGGCCTGCGTGCGGCCTATCCCGATATTCCCTGCGTGGCCGAGGAAGAGGTCGCCGAAGGCATTGTGCCGCCCGATCTGGATGGCGCCTTCTTCCTGATCGATCCGCTCGATGGAACGAAGGAATTCGTCAACCGCCGGACCGATTTCACCGTCAACATCGCGCTTGTCCGGCACGGCGTGCCGGAGATCGGCGTCGTCTTCGCACCGTGCAGCGGGCGGTTCTTCTCTGGACGGCCGGGCTGGGCCGAAGCAATCGAGGTCGATGGCGACTTCCGTATCGTCGGCCGCCGGCGGATTTCGGTCAGGAGGGCGGTCACGCCGCTGGCGGTCGTTGCCAGCCGCTCGCACAACACCCCGGAGACCGAAGCCTTCATCAAGGATCTCGGCGCCGCCGAGATCGTCTCGGTCGGCTCATCGCTGAAATTCTGCCTGCTCGCCGCAGCCGAAGCCGACATCTATCCGCGCTTCGGCCGCACCATGGAATGGGACACGGCGGCCGGCGACGCCGTACTGCGCGCCGCCGGCGGCATGACGCGCACGCTGGACGGCGAGCCGCTCACCTATGGCAAGCGCAAACAGAGCGACGACGAGGATTTCGCCAACCCGCATTTTATTGCGAGCGGGAAGGCGGCGGACGCGGCGTAACTTACGCCGCCGCTACATGCGCCGAGTTCGAGCCAATGTAGTTGCGGATCGTCTCGATGATGCGGTCCTGGTCGGCTTCGCTGAGATAGGGATGCATCGGCAGGCACAGGATGCGCTTCGGCAGTTCCTCCGAAACCGCAAGCCCGGTCGGCGTGCGCGGATAGTCGCGATAGGCGACCTGCTCGTGCAGCGGCTTCACATAATAGATCACCGAAGGGATGCCCTTTTCGCCGAGATGCGCCCTCAACCCGTCGCGCTTCGGCGTCTCGACGGCGTATTGCGCCCAGGCCGAGCGGCCACCGCCCAGATTGCGTGACGTCTTGACGATGTCGCCGAGACCTTCGGCGTAGCGCTTGGCCACCACCTGGCGGGCGACCATCTCGTCTTCGAGGATGGCGAGTTTCTCGATCAGGATCGCCGCCTGGATCGTGTCGAGGCGTGAATTGATGCCGACGCGGACATTGTCATACTGCGTCTCGCCCTTACCGTGGAACGCAAACGAGCGCAGCTGGTCGGCCAGCGCGTCGTCATTGGTGAACATCGCGCCGCCATCGCCGTAGCAGCCCAGCGGCTTGGCCGGATAGAAGCTGGTCGAGCCGACATGGCCGAAGGCGCCGCACATTGTGCCGTCGGCCGAACCGCCGATCGACTGCGCCGCATCCTCGATCACCAGCAGCCCTTCGCGCTTGGCAATCGCCATGATCGCCTCGTAGTCGGCGGCAAGCCCGAACAGGTCGACGGGAACAATCGCCTTCGGCTTCAGCCGGCCTTCCTTCTTGATCATGGCGATCGCCGCCTCGAGGCTGGCGATGTCGATGTTGTAGGTCTCGGCGTCGACATCGACGAAAACCGGTTCGGCCTTGGCAAGCGCCACCACTTCCGCCGTCGCGGCAAAGGTGAAGCTCGGCACGAACACCGCGTCGCCGGGGCCGATACCGGCGGCAAACAGCGGCAACAGCAGAGCGTCGGTGCCGTTGGCGCAGGCCACGACATGCTTGGTGCCGATATAGGCTGCGAGCTTGTTTTCGAATTCGGTGACTTGCGGTCCGAGGATATAGCGGCCTTCCTCGACGACATTGTCGATCGCGGCCTTCAGCCGGTCGCGGATACGTTCGCGCTGCGCGCCAAGATCGATGAACTGCATGTCGGCCTCAAAAACGGTGTGGTGCGGGCTGCCCCGGGGACAATGACACGCACAGAAACAACAACTTAACCGGGCCGCTGGTACCAGAGTTGGGCCGGTCTAGAAAGCCGGACCGGCCGCGGGACGGGTTGTCTAGGTGTCGCAGCCTGTTACTTCAGGCTTTCCCTGCATTGCCGCAAGATGCCGGAAATCCGGGCTTCGCCGCCTATTAATCCGGCCAATTCAGTGCGTCTTTCCGGCTCGCGGAAACATAAAGTGATCGGCTGCTTGCAGCGGCTGGCGGCGGACTAAGCGTGGATCAGGCGATTTCGTGCCGCCAGGGCGGGTTGGCGCCGGCCCGCGACACGGTCACCGCCGCCGCTTTGGCGCCGAGCGCCAGCGCCTGACGGATGGCGTCCTCCGAAAGGCCGCCGATCCCGGCCTTGGTGAGCAGGCCTTGCTCGTGCAGCGAGGCCAGAATGCCGGCATTGAAAGTGTCGCCGGCGCCGACCGTGTCGACCACCTCCACCTTATGCGGCATCACCGTGACCTTGTGTTCCCTGCTGTAGCCGACGGCACCTTCGCTGCCGTGGGTAACGACGATCAGCTTCGGGCCGCGATCCAGCCAGTTGCGGATGACGTCCTCATGCGAGCCGGCCTCGCCGAACCAGTGCAGATCTTCATCCGATAGCTTCACGATGTCGGCCATCGCCATCATCGAGCGGATGCGCCGGAGGTGCTTGGCTTTGTCGGGGATGAAGTTCGGCCGGATGTTGGGGTCGAGCATCATGACGCGGCGTTCGTGCTCGCGTTTCATGAATTCTTCGTAGGCAGCACCCGCCGGGTCCGAAATCAGGCTGATGGCGCCAAACAGCATGGCTTCGATCTCGGCGCCCAGTTTCGGCAGATCCTCTGTCGTCAGCATGCGCCCGGCGGTGTTTTCGTCGTAGAAAGTGTAGGTCGCCTGGCCGTTGGTGAGCCGCACGAAGGCGAGCGTGGTCGGGCGAGGGGAGGTGTGCGCATAGGTGGAGCTGACCTTGCTTGCGCCGAGCGCCTCGCGGAACTGGCCGCCGAACAGATCCGACGACAGGCCGGAAAAGAAGCCGGCGGGCGCGCCGAGGCGGCCAAGCGCGATCGCCGTGTTGAACACCGCGCCGCCGACATAGGGCGCAAAGGCCGGCTCGCCCTGTGTCGTGGTGCGCGGCAGCATGTCGATCAGGGCTTCGCCGCAGCAGAGGATCATGATTTCTTGTTCTCCGGCGGATAGATCACGCCCTTGCGGATGATGATGTTGGCGTAGAGCCGGGGTTCGCTGGTCCCGACGATCGCATATGCCGACCGGACGCGTGCATAGAAGTCGGCGCCCGCCAGCGCAACCACCTTGCGGCCCGGCGCGCGCCTGGTGCAGATCGTTTCGATTTCATGGTGGACCGGATCGGCGACCGAGGGATCGCCTTTTACCGAGGCACGAAACAGCGCTTCCGGCACGAAGTCGTCCACCGGCAGCACGCTCAAAATGGCGTCAAGCACCGGTATGAGGTGAAGACCGTCGGCGCGGATCAGCCGGTTTGCCTGTTCTTCCGCCGGATAGTTGCCGTCGACGAGCGCGATCTCGTCGCCATGGCCCATGGCGCGCAATGTCGCCAGAAGCTCCGGACCGAGCAGCGACGGAATACCGATCAGCATTCAGATGCTCCTGGAAATCGTGGTCGAACCGATGAGGAAGCGTTCGGACAGCGGCAGGCTGGCGCCGCCCAGCGCGCGGGCATGGATGCCGACGGTGCCTTCGCGCACCACCGGAAGCTTCAGCCCTTCGCCATCGATCGTACCGATCGCCTGCCTGATCGCATCGACGAGCCGGCGCCGGACAGCGAGCGGCATCCAGCCGTCGATCACCGCGGCCTCGAAATCGATCACCGAGGACGCCGCGACAATGGCGTAGGCAAGCGCCTGCGAGGCGGTGGCAATCCAGTCGTCCAGATCGGCGCCGATCTCGCCCCATTCCTGCGGCGAGGTCCAGAGATAGGAGCCGTCAATGCCGCGTGCGTTAAGCGCCTTTTCCAGCATGGCGATCGAGGCGACGTCGATGAGCTGCGTCGGCTTGCCGTCTGGTCCCGGCACCGGCATCGAACCCAGCGCCCCGGCATTTCCGGTTGGCCCGCCGAACAGCCGGCCGTTGAGCACGATGCCGCCGCCGGCAAAGGCGCCGATATAGAAATAGACGAAGTCGCGCGCCCCGCCGGTCTGGCCGAACACCAGTTCGGCGCCGCAGGCGGAGGTGGCGTCATTCTGCAGATAGACCGGGAATTCGCACTGCGCCTGGATGTCGGCACGGATGTCGCGATGGCGCCATTCGTCCATGATGTCGCGCGGCGCGCCGGCGGTGTCGGCCCAGTTCCACAGTTCGAACGGCATGGCGATGCCGAGCCCGGCAATGCGCTTGTCCTGCGCAGGTGTCAGTTCGGCGCGCATCGTCTTCATGCCTTCGGTGACGAACTCAACCGTCTCGCGCGGCGCCGGATAGCGGTAGGAGTGCTGCAGCATGGAACGCACAGTTCCGAGGAAATCGATCAGCACCAGTTCGGCGCTGCGGCGGCCGATCTTGAGGCCGATGAAGAAGGCGCCTTCGGGGTTCAGCGCCATCGGGATGGAGGGCTGGCCGATCTTGCCGCGCAACGGCGCCTGGCGCAGCAGCAGGCTGTCTTCCTCCAGTTCGCGCATGATGACCGAGACGGTCTGCGCTGAAAGCCCGGTCATGCGCGCAATGTCTGATTTGGCCAAGCTGCCATGCTGGCGAACCAACGACAGCACCAGCCGCTCATTGTGGTCGCGCATGCCGCTCTGGTTGGTGCCACGGTGGAGACGGCTGGCGGCCGCCTCGGGCGAACCGTGCCTCGCAATGCCGGTCTCCACCCTTGTTCCTTCCCTTGGTTTATTCTTACTGCTTTTGCGGCAGAATGAGTGAACCGCGCAAAGCTGTCAATAATAAATAAGAGTGATTTAATTATTGACAGGCGGCTCCCGCTGGTGTCATTTGAGGGCGCGTCCACACTGGGAGAACTTCAGTGGATGCGCTCGAGATGCCGGTTGGCGGCATCCGCATGGTTCCATGGGAGGAAGATCGTGACCAAAGCTTTATTGAAGTCCACCGTGTTCGCCGCGGCGGGCCTCGGCCTGATGGCGTTTGCTTCGACAGCATCGGCCGCCGGCGTCGGCGCCTGCCTGATCACCAAGACCGACACCAACCCCTTCTTCGTCAAGATGAAGGAGGGCGCGACCGCCAAGGCCAAGGAACTTGGCGTCGACCTCAAGACCTATGCCGGCAAGATCGACGGCGATAGCGAGAGCCAGGTGGCGGCGATCGAAAGCTGCATCGCCGACGGCGCCAAGGGCATCCTGATCACCGCGTCCGACACCAAGGGCATTGTGCCGACGGTGAAGAAGGCGCGTGACGCCGGCCTGCTGGTGATCGCGCTCGATACCCCGCTGGACCCGATCGATGCCGCCGACGCGACCTTCGCGACGGACAATCTGGAAGCCGGCAAGCTGATCGGCGCCTGGGCAGCCGCGACCCTCGGCGACAAGGCCAAGGACGCCAAGATCGGCTTCCTCGACCTGACCCCCTCACAGCCGACCGTGGATGTGCTGCGCGACCAGGGCTTCATGATGGGCTTCGGCATCGACGTGAAGGATCCCAACAAGATCGGCGATGAGGACGATGCCCGCATCGTCGGCCACGACGTCACCAACGGCAATGAAGAAGGCGGCCGCAAGGCGATGGAAAACCTTCTGCAGAAGGACAACTCCATCACCGTCATCCACACCATCAACGAGCCCGCCGCTGTCGGCGCCTACCAGGCGCTCAAGGCGGTCGGTCTCGAAAGCCAGGTGCTGATCGTCTCGGTCGATGGCGGCTGCCCCGGCGTGAAGTCGGTGACCGAAGGCGTCATTGGCGCCACCTCGCAGCAATACCCGCTGCAGATGGCGGCACTCGGCATCGAGGCGATCGCCGCCTTCGCCAAGGACGGCGCCAAGCCGAAGCCGACCGAAGGCAAGAACTTCTTCGACACCGGCGTCAACCTCGTCACCGACAAGCCGGCCAATGGCGTGAAGTCGATCGACACCAAGGAAGGCCTCGCCAAGTGCTGGGGCTGATGGCTGTCTGACAGCCAGCGACAAGCTGACGGCCGGGGGCTTGATCCCCGGCCGCTTCGGGTGGACGATGCGTCACGCGAATAATCCCGGCAGCAGACCGGACAGGCGCGAGCGGGTATCGGCATGGAGCTGAAGCCCAGGGGAGGAAACATGGCTCAAGCACAGGAATTCGAGAAGGTTCTCTCGAGCAGCGACACAAGCGTTGCCGCCTTTGACGAGCACAAATCGGCCGTCAAGCGCATCCAGCATTTCCTGCACTCCACGCCGGCGGCGGTGCCGCTGATTGTGCTGGTCCTGTCGATCGTAATTTTCGGCATCGCCATTGGCGGGCGTTTCTTCTCATCCTATACGCTGACGCTGATCCTGCAGCAGATCGCCATCGTCGGCATCCTCGGTGCCGCGCAGACACTGGTCATCCTGACCGCCGGCATCGACCTGTCGATCGGCGTGATCATGGTGATTTCGGCCGTGATCATGGGCAATTGCGCGGTCAGCTACGGCATGCCGGCCGTGCTCGCAGTGCCCATCGGGCTTGCCGCCGGCGCAGCCTGCGGCCTGCTTAACGGTTTGCTGGTCGCCTACATGAAGCTGCCGCCGTTCATCGTCACGCTCGGCACCTGGAACATCGTCATGGCGACCAACTTCATCTATTCGGCCAACGAGACGATCCGCGATACCGACGTCGACGCCCAGGCGCCGCTGCTGCATCTCTTTGCCCTGAGTTTCAAGATCGGCACGGCGGTGCTGACACTGGGCGTCATCGCCACGGTCGTGCTCGTTTTGATCCTCTGGTACGTGCTCAATCACACCGCCTGGGGCCGCCATGTCTACGCCGTTGGCGATGATCAGGAGGCGGCGAAGCTGTCTGGTATCCAGACCAAGAAAGTGTTGATGACGGTCTACACCCTTGCCGGGTTGATCGCCGCTTTCGCTGCCTGGGTTTCCATCGGCCGCAACGGCTCGATCTCGCCGTCAGCCGCCGTCACCGACTACAACCTGCAGGCGATCACCGCGACGGTGATCGGCGGCATTTCACTGTTCGGCGGGCGCGGCTCAATTCTGGGCACGCTTTTCGGCGCGATGATCGTCGGCGTCGTCTCGATGGGCCTCAACATGCTGGGCGCCGATCCGCAATGGAAGGTGCTGCTCACCGGTGTGCTGATCATCGGCGCCGTGGCGATCGACCAATGGATCAGAAAGGTTTCGGCATGACCGTGGAACCCATCCTCACCGCGCGTGGCCTGATCAAGCGCTATGGCCGCGTCACCGCCCTCGATAATGCCGACTTCGACCTCTACCCAGGCGAAATCCTGGCCGTCATCGGAGACAATGGCGCCGGCAAATCATCGCTGATCAAGGCGATTTCCGGCGCCGCCGTGCCCGACGAAGGCGAGATCCGTCTTGAAGGCAAAGCTGTCGCTTTCAAATCGCCCATGGAGGCGCGCGAGGCGGGCATCGAGACGGTCTACCAAAACCTGGCTTTGTCGCCGGCTCTGTCGATCGCCGACAACATGTTCCTCGGCCGCGAGATCCGCAAACCCGGCTTCCTCGGCGACTGGCTTCGTATGCTCGACCGGCCCGCAATGGAAAAGCGCGCCCGCGACAAGCTGACCGAGCTTGGGCTGATGACCATCCAGAACATCAGCCAGGCGGTGGAAACGCTGTCGGGTGGCCAGCGTCAGGGCGTGGCGGTGGCGCGCGCCGCCGCTTTCGGCAGCCGTGTGGTGATCATGGATGAGCCGACCGCGGCACTCGGCGTCAAGGAGAGCCGCCGCGTGCTGGAACTGATCCTCGACGTCAAGAAGCGAGGCCTGCCGATCGTGCTGATCTCGCACAACATGCCGCATGTCTTCGAGGTTGCCGACCGCATCCATATCCATCGGCTGGGTCGCCGCCTCTGCGTCATCGATCCCAAGCAATATACCATGTCCGACGCCGTCGCCTTCATGACGGGAGCGAAGGTTCCGCCGGAGGCTGCACTCGCTGCCTGATCCGCTCGACGGATAAATTGCCGCAGGGGAACTGGCGGCATGCTGGTCTAAATCGATTGAACGTATGTTGCGATGCACTAGGATAGGCTGGGACTGAGAGCGAAAGCCGGTATGATCGCAGCACGATCACGAGAGGCAGTATGACGCGAACAATGACAGCCAAAGCCCCCGATCTCGAAATACCCGATCCCAAGACGCTGGCCGACGAAGTCTTGCTGGCTCTCAAATACCGGGTCGGCAAAGGCACCTCCGTTGCCACGCAATATGATTGGCTGACAGCCTCGATCAAGGTCGTGCGCGACCGCATCGTCGATCACTGGATGCAGGCGACGCAGGAGGCCTACGCCCAGCAGGAAAAGCGCGTCTATTACCTGTCGCTCGAATTCCTCATCGGCCGGCTGATGCGCGATGCCTTCTCCAATCTCGGCCTGATGGACAATATGCGAGAAGCGCTCAAGTCGCTGGGCGTCGACCTCGACCTCATCGCCGGGCTCGAACCGGATGCAGCGCTCGGCAATGGCGGTCTTGGCCGGCTCGCCGCCTGCTTCATGGAAAGCATGGCGACCGTCGACATTCCCGCGCATGGCTACGGCATTCGCTACGCCAACGGCATGTTCCGCCAGGAGATCCATGATGGCTGGCAGGTCGAACTGCCCGAAACCTGGCTCGACCACGGCAACCCATGGGAGTTCGAGCGCCGCGAACGCGCCTTCGAGGTCGGCTTCGGCGGCTCGGTGGAATCGATCACCTCCAAGGATGGCCGGCTCGAACGTCACGTCTGGAAGCCGACCGAGCATGTCCAGGCCGTCGCCTACGACACCCCGGTGGTCGGCTGGCGCGCTAACCGCGTCAACACGCTGCGGCTTTGGTCCGGCATGCCGATCGATCCGATCCTGCTCGACAAGTTCAACGCCGGCGACCACATCGGCGCGCTGGCCGAAAGCAACAAGGCCGATGCCTTGTCGCGTGTGCTTTACCCCGCAGATTCCCACAAGGCCGGCCAGGAACTGCGGCTGCGGCAGGAATATTTCTTCTCCACCGCGTCGCTGCAGGACATCGTCCAGCGCCATCTCAGCCAGTATGGCGATCTCGCCTCGCTGCCCGACAAGGCGGCGATCCATCTCAACGACACCCATCCGGCGATCGCCGTGCCGGAGCTGATGCGCCTGCTGATGGACGTCCATGGCATGGATTTCGACCAGGCCTGGGATATTACCAAGCGCACCTTCGGCTACACCAACCACACGCTGCTACCGGAGGCGCTGGAAAGCTGGCCGGTGCCGCTGTTCGAACGGCTTTTGCCGCGCCATATGCAGATCGTCTACGCCATCAATGCGCAGGTTTTGCTTGAGGCCCGCGCCACCAACCAGTTTTCCAATGAGCAGATCAGCCGCATCTCGCTGATCCAGGAAAATGGCGACCGCCGCGTGCGCATGGGTAACCTGGCCTTTGTCGGCTCGCACTCGATCAATGGCGTGTCGGCGTTGCACACCGAGCTGATGAAGGAGACGGTGTTTGCCGATCTCCACAAGCTCTATCCCGATCGCATCAACAACAAGACCAACGGAATCACGCCACGCCGCTGGCTGATCCAGTGCAATCCAGGCCTCACCGCGCTCGCCCGCGCGGCGATCGGGGACCGTTTCCTCGACGACATCGACGCCATCAAGGGGCTCGAAGCCTTTGCCGGTGACGCCGCCTTCCGCGACAAGTTCGCCGCCGTCAAGCGCTCCAACAAGATCAAGCTCGCCAATCTGGTCGCCGACCGGCTCGGCATCAAGCTCGACCCGTCGGCGCTGTTCGACATCCAGGTCAAGCGCATCCACGAATACAAGCGCCAGCTGCTCAACATCCTGGAAGCGATCGCGCTCTACGACCAGATCCGCTCGCATCCCGAACAGGACTGGATGCCGCGCGTCAAATTCTTCGGCGGCAAAGCGGCGCCCAGCTACCACAATGCCAAGCTGATCATCAAACTGGCCAACGACGTTGCCAAGGTCATCAACAGCGACCCGTCGGTGCGCGGCCTGCTGAAAGTGGTGTTCGTGCCGAACTACAATGTCAGCCTGGCCGAGGTGATGATGCCGGCCGCCGACCTGTCCGAGCAGATTTCGACTGCCGGCATGGAGGCGTCGGGCACCGGCAACATGAAGTTCGCGCTGAACGGCGCCTTGACCATAGGCACGCTCGACGGCGCCAATGTCGAGATCAAGGAATGCGTCGGCGACGACAACATCTTCATCTTCGGCCTGAGCACGGCGGAAGTCGCCGAGCGGCGCAGCAATGGCTACAACCCGCGCGCCGTGATCGAGGGCTCCCCTGAATTGGCGCAGGCTGTTGCCGCAGTATCGTCGGGCGTGTTCTCGCCCGACCAGCCGGATCGCTACCGCGAGCTGGTCGACGGTCTCTACAACAGCGATTGGTTCATGGTGGCGGCGGATTTCGACGCCTATGCCGCCGCCCAGCGCGATGTCGACGCCGTCTGGCGCAACAGCCCCGATTGGTACGCGCGCGCTATCCGCAACGTTGCCCGCGTCGGCTGGTTCTCTTCCGATCGCACGATCCGCCAATATGCGAAAGAAATCTGGAACGTGCCCGCCTGATATGATTGCATGAGGCCCACGACAATGGGTCTTGTGCACAAGAACTGGTTCCCAGGGAGGGACACCGCCTGATGAAGAAACCGCGCGCGACCGCGACGACGAGCGGGTCGGACGGGCTGGCGTCAGCCGGCGATGTCGCCGCAATTGTTGCCGGCACGCATGGCGATCCTTTTGCAATCCTGGGCGTGCATGATGCCGGCAAGAGCCTGGTTGCCCGCTGCTTCGTCCCCAATGCCGAGTTCGTCACCGCATACACGCTGGCCGGCAAGAACGCCGGCGAACTCACGCGGCGCGACGACGCCGGTTTCTTCGAAGGCAGACTGTCGATCAAGAAGCGCCAGCCGCTGCGGTATCACGCCAAAAATGCCGGCGGCGACTGGTGGCTGACCGATCCCTATTCCTTCGGCCCGGTACTCGGCCCGATGGATGATTATTACATCGCCCAAGGGTCGCATCTCAGGCTGTTCGACAAGCTCGGCGCCCATCTCCTCGACCATGAAGGCGCGTCGGGCGTCCATTTCGCGGTCTGGGCGCCCAATGCAAGGCGCGTCTCCGTGGTCGGCGACTTCAACGAATGGGACGGCCGCCGCCATACGATGCGCGACCGCCGCGACACCGGCATCTGGGAACTGTTCATTCCCGATATCGGCGCCGGCCACCCCTATAAATACGAGATCATTGCCCCGGACGGCGTGCGCCTGCCGCTCAAGGCCGATCCGTTCGCCTTCAAGTCGGAATTGCGCCCGGCCACAGCCTCAGTGACGGCGGTGCCGCCGGCGCATGAATGGGGCGACGAGGCGCATCGCGCTTACTGGCGAAAGGCCGATCCCCGGCGCGAAGCCATATCGATCTACGAGGTCCATGCCGGTTCGTGGCAGCAGCACGATGATGGCAGCTTCCTGTCATGGGACGAACTCGCCAACCAGCTGATCCCCTATGCTGTCGAGACCGGCTTCACCCACATCGAGTTCCTGCCGATCTCCGAACATCCCTATGACCCGTCATGGGGTTATCAGACAACCGGACTTTATGCCCCCTCAGCGCGCTTCGGCGACCCCGACGGCTTCGCCCGTTTCGTCGACGGTGCGCACCGCGCCGGCGTCGGTGTCATCCTCGACTGGGTGCCGGCGCATTTCCCGGTCGACGCGCATGGCCTGGCCAATTTCGACGGCACAGCACTTTATGAGCATGCCGATCCGCGCAAGGGTTTTCATCCCGACTGGAACACCGCGATCTACAATTTCGGCCGCCGCGAGGTGGTGTCGTTCCTGGTCAACAATGCGCTGTTCTGGGCCGAGAAATACCATGTCGACGGTTTGCGCGTCGATGCGGTGGCCTCGATGCTCTACCTCGATTATTCGCGCAAGGCCGGCGAATGGATCCCCAACGAGAAGGGCGGCCGCGAAAACCTCGAAGCAGTCTCCTTCCTGCAGAAGATGAACAAGGAGGTCTACGGCCACCATCCCGGCGTGATGACCATCGCCGAGGAATCGACCTCATGGCCGAAGGTCTCGGCGCCGGTGCATGAAGGCGGACTGGGCTTCGGCTTCAAATGGAACATGGGCTTCATGCACGACACGCTGGAGTATTTCGCCAAGGAGCCGATCTTCCGCAAACATCACCACAACGACCTGACCTTCGGCCTGACCTACGCCTTTTCCGAGAATTTCGTGCTGCCGCTGTCCCATGACGAGGTCGTGCACGGCAAGGGCACGCTGCTCGGCAAGATGGCCGGCGACGACTGGCAGAAGTTCGCGACTTTGCGCGCCTTTTACGCCTTCATGTGGGGCTATCCCGGCAAGAAGCTGTTGTTCATGGGCCAGGAATTCGCCCAGCACCGCGAGTGGAGCGAGGCGCGCGCGCTCGACTGGAACCTGCTCGACTTCCACCCGCATCGCGGCGTCTGGCAGACGGTGCGCGACCTAAACTATCTCTATCGCTCGCGCCCAGCGCTGCATGCACGCGACTGCGAGCCGGACGGCTTCTCCTGGCTGATCGTCGACGACAAGGAAAATTCGGTCTTCGCCTGGCTGCGCAGCGCGCCCGGCGGCAACCCGATCGCCGTCATTTCCAACTTCACGCCAGTGCCGCGCGACAATTATCGCGTGCCATTGCCCAAGGTCGGCAAATGGCGCGAAATCATCAACACCGACGCTTCGGACTACGGTGGTTCGGGCAAGGGCAATGGCGGTGTGGTCGAAGCCAGGGCGGAAGGAGGAGGCATTTCGGCAACGATGCTTTTGCCGCCGCTGTCGACGATCATGCTTGAACTCGTTGCGGACTAGGTCCGTCAACTCGTTTCGGATTAGGTCCGTCGACTCGTTGCGGACCGGGCGATGCTCCAGACTGGTAATTTGGGAGGGTAAAAATGGCAGACTTGAAGAGAACCCAGCCGCTGGCGCGCGATGCCATGGCCTATGTGCTGGCCGGCGGCCGCGGCAGCCGGCTCAAGGAATTGACCGACCGCAGGGCCAAGCCGGCTGTCTATTTCGGCGGCAAGACGCGCATCATCGATTTCGCGCTGTCCAATGCGCTGAATTCCGGCATCCGCCGCCTCGGTGTCGCCACCCAGTACAAGGCGCATTCGCTGATCCGCCACCTGCAGCGCGGCTGGAACTTCCTGCGGCCGGAGCGAAACGAAAGCTTCGACATCCTGCCGGCCAGCCAGCGTGTCTCGGAAACGCAGTGGTATGAAGGCACCGCCGACGCCGTCTACCAGAACATCGATATTATCGAAGCCTATGGCCCCGAATACATGGTCATCCTCGCCGGCGACCACATCTACAAGATGGACTACGAGCTGATGCTGCGTCAGCACGTCGACGCCAATGCCGACGTCACCGTCGGTTGCCTCGAAGTGCCGCGCATGGAAGCGACCGGCTTCGGTGTCATGCATGTCGACGGCAAGGACAACATCATCGCGTTCGTCGAAAAGCCCGCCGACCCGCCCGGCATTCCCGACAAGCCGGAATTCGCGCTGGCTTCGATGGGCATCTATGTCTTCAAGACCAAGTTCCTGATGGAGCAGCTGCGCCGCGATGCCGCCGAGCCGGGTTCAAGCCGCGACTTCGGCAAGGACATCATCCCCTACATCGTCCAGCACGGTAAGGCGATCGCGCATCGCTTCGCCAAATCCTGCGTGCGCTCGACGGCCGAGAACGAGGCCTATTGGCGCGATGTCGGCACGGTCGACGCCTACTGGGAAGCCAATATCGACCTGACCGACATTACCCCCGAACTCGACCTCTACGACCGTGACTGGCCGATCTGGACCTATGCCGAATTGAAGCCGCCGGCAAAGTTCGTGCATGACGAGGATGGCCGGCGCGGTTCGGCCGTCTCCTCGCTGGTCTCAGGCGATTGCATCGTCTCGGGTGCTTCGCTGAAGCGCAGCCTGATCTTCACCGGCGCGCGCATCAACTCCTATTCGACGCTGGAAGAGGTCGTCATGCTGCCCGACGTTCATGTCGGCCGGAACGCAAAGTTGAAGCGCGTCGTCATCGACCACGGTGTAAGGATACCGGAAGGGCTGGTGGTTGGCGAAGACCCTGTTCTCGACGCCAAGCGTTTCCGGGTTTCGGAAAAGGGCATCTGCCTGGTCACGCAGGACATGATCGACAAGCTGAAGCTGTAAGACGGGGTACCATAAACGCATGCAGGTTCTGTCGGTCACGCCCGAGATATTCCCGCTGATCAAGACCGGCGGACTTGCCGACGTGACCGGCGCATTGCCGATCGCGCTGGCCGCCAAGGGCGTGACCATGCGCACGCTCATCCCCGGCTTTCCCCAGGTGATGGACGCCTTCAAGAAAAAGAAGGCTGTCTACCAATACCCGCTGCTGCAGGGCGGCAAGGCTTCGGTCCATGCCGTCAAGATCGCCGGGCTCGACCTGTTCGTGCTCGACGCGCCGCATCTCTACGACCGTCCCGGCGGCCCTTACGGCAATGCGGCCGGCGCCGATTGGCCCGACAATTGGCGGCGTTTTGCTGCGCTGAGCCAGGTCGGTGGCGATATCGCCGGCGGCGCCATTTCCGGCTACCAGCCGGATCTCGTCCACGCCCATGACTGGCAGTCGGCGATGACGCTGGCCTATATGCGCTACGGCAAGGCGGTCGGCGTGCCGTCGCTGATCACGGTTCACAACCTTGCCTTCCAGGGTCAGTTCGGCGCCGGCATTTTTGGCGAGCTCGGCTTGCCGGCCGCGGCGATGGCGCTCGACGGCGTAGAATACTATGGCGGCGTCGGCTTCCTCAAGGCCGGCCTGCAGGCGGCCTGGGCGATCACCACGGTGAGCCCCACCTATGCCCAGGAAATCCGCTCGCCGGAATTCGGCATGGGCCTCGACGGCCTGATCAACATGCGCTCTTCCGACCTCTACGGCATCGTCAACGGCATCGACACCGACATCTGGAACCCGGAGACCGACAAGCATCTGGTGTCGGCCTACTCCGCCGCGACGCTCAAGGCTCGGCTTCCCAACCGGGCGGTTGTCGAGGACCGCTTCAGCCTCGAGCGCGACGACAGTCCGATCGTCTGCGTCGTCAGCCGGCTGACCTGGCAGAAGGGCATGGACATACTGGCGGCTGTGGTCGACGGCGTCGTCGCCACCGGCGCGCGGCTGGCGATCCTCGGCTCAGGCGACGCCGGCCTGGAAGGCGCGCTGCTGGCTGCCACCGCCCGCCATCGCGGCCGTGTCGGCGTCGTCGTCGGCTATGACGAGGGGCTTTCCCACACCATGCAGGGCGGCTGCGACGCCATCGTCATCCCGTCGCGCTTCGAGCCTTGCGGGCTGACCCAGCTTTACGGCCTGCGCTATGGCTGCGTGCCGGTCGTCGCCCGCACCGGCGGCCTTGCCGACACCATCATCGACGCCAATGAAGCAGCGATCTCGGCCGGTGTCGCCACCGGCTTCCAGTTCGCGCCCAATAGTGGCGGCGCCATGCTGCACGCCATCCGCCGGCTGGTCGATGCGCATTCGAGCCCGGCCGTCTGGGAACAGATCCAGCGCCAGGGCATGAAGGCCGATGTCTCCTGGGACAAGAGCGCCGACAAATACGTTGAACTCTACCGCCTGCTGCTTTCGAAAAGGGTTGCCTGAAGCATGATCCGGACCGTCGCCACCAAACCCTATCTCGACCAGAAACCCGGCACGTCCGGACTGCGCAAGAAGGTGCCTGTCTTTCAGCAGGAGCACTATGCCGAGAACTTCATCCAGTCGATCTTCGACGCGCTGGAGGGCTTTGAGGGCAAGACGCTGGTGATCGGCGGCGACGGCCGCTTCTACAACCGCGAGGTCATCCAGAAGGCCATCGCCATGGCGGCGGCCAACGGCTTCGGCAAGGTGATGGTCGGGCAGGGCGGCATATTGTCGACGCCGGCGGCGTCGCATGTCATCCGCAAATACAAGACCTTCGGCGGCATCATCCTGTCGGCCAGTCACAATCCGGGCGGCCCGCACGAGGATTTCGGCATCAAGTACAATGCCGGCAATGGCGGCCCGGCGCCGGAAAAGCTGACCGACGCGATCTTCGAAAAGACCAAGACGATTTCGAGTTTCAAGACCGCCGACATCGACCAGATCGACATCGACAAGATCGGCACGGTGACCGCCGGCGGCATGGCGGTCGAGATTATCGACCCGGTCACCGACTATGCCGAATTGATGGAGAGCCTGTTCGACTTCGACGCCATCCGCGCCAATTTCAAATACGGCTTCCGCATGCGCTTCGACGCCATGCATGCGGTCACCGGCCCGTATGCCAAGGAAATCCTCGAGCGCCGGCTCGGCGCGGAGAATGGCACCTGCCGCAACTACAAGCCGCTGCCGGATTTTGGCGGCCATCACCCGGATCCGAACCTGGTCCACGCCAAGCATCTCTACGACGAGATGATGGGACCGGATGCGCCCGATTTCGGCGCCGCTTCCGACGGCGACGGTGACCGCAATCTCATCATCGGCAAGGGCATTTTCGTCACCCCGTCGGATTCGGTGGCCATGCTTGCCGCCAATGCGCAATTGGCGCCGGGCTACAAGGACGGCCTCAAAGGCATCGCCCGCTCGATGCCGACCAGCGGCGCTGCCGACCGCGTCGCCGAACAGCTCGGCATCGGCATCTACGAAACGCCGACCGGTTGGAAGTTCTTCGGCAATCTGCTCGATGCCGGCATGGCAACGATCTGCGGCGAGGAAAGCGCCGGCACCGGCTCGAACCATGTCCGTGAAAAGGACGGGCTGTGGGCGGTGCTGTTGTGGCTGAACATCCTGGCCGTGCGCGGCGAAAGCTGCAAGGACGTCGTCACCGAACATTGGGCGACCTACGGCCGCAATTACTATTCACGTCATGACTATGAGGAGGTCGAAACCGGGCGCGCCAACGCCCTGGTCGACGAGTTGCGCGCCAAGCTCGCTTCGCTGCCCGGCACCAGCGTGCGCGGCCTGAAGATCGCCAATGCCGACGACTTCGCCTATCACGATCCCGTCGACGGTTCGGTGAGCAAGAACCAGGGCATCCGCATCCTGTTCGAAGGCGGCTCGCGTGTCGTGTTTCGTTTGTCCGGCACCGGCACGTCGGGTGCTACGCTGCGCGTCTACATCGAGCGCTACGAGCCGGACAGAGCGCGGCATGATCTCGACACGCAAGAGGCGCTCGCCGACCTGATCGCGGCTGCCGATGATATCGCCGGGATCAAGAGCCACACCGGGCGCAACAAGCCGAGCGTGATTACTTGAGGGTGGTGAGGTCTTTACCCTCCCCCTTGTGGGGAGGGTCGATCCGCGCAGCGGATCGGGTTGGGGGTGCTCGTAAAGCGCTTTCCCCGCGCCGACCCCCACCCCGCTCACTTCGTTCGCGACCCTCCCCACAAGGGGGAGAGTGGAGGATGCGCCGATGACCCAGCTCGGCGCAACCGTCACTCCCGAAGGCATCCGCTTCGCCGCCTGGTCGTCGTCCGCGCGGCGCCTGTGGGTGTCGATCTTCGACGACACCGGCGCCCGTGAAATCGACCGGCTCGAACTTCAGCCGGAAAGCGAGGGCGTCCATGCGCTGTTCGTCGCCGGCCTTGCCGCGGGTACGCGCTACGGCTTTCGCGCCGACGGCGAATATGCGCCGGAGCGCGGGCTGTGGTTCGATCCCGACAAGCTGCTCACCGATCCCTACGCCGTCGAAATCGACCGGCCCTACCAGCATCATTGGCGGCTTGCCGCCCGGCGCAACGAAGGCGCCGACACCGCGCCACTGATGCCGAAGACCATCGCGCGGGCTCAACCGAAGCCGCTGCCGGCCAAGCCGCCTTTGTTCCAGCCAGGCGGCCTGATCTACGAACTCAACGTCCGCTCCTTCACCAGGCTGCATCTGGACGTACCGGAAGCGCAGCGCGGCACCATTGCCGCACTTGCGCATCCGGCCATCCTCGAACACCTCAGAAAGATCGGCGTCTCCGCCGTTGAGCTGATGCCCGTGACGGCATGGATCGATGAGCGCCATCTACCGCCGCTCGGCCTCAGCAACGCATGGGGCTACAACCCAGTCACCTTCATGGCGCTCGACCCGCGCCTGGCGCCCGGCGGCATCGCCGAGTTGCGCGATACTGTGGGGGTGCTGCGCAGGGCTGGCATTGGCACCATCCTCGATCTCGTCTTCAATCATACCGGCGAAAGTGACCGGCTCGGGCCGACGCTGTCGCTGCGCGGCCTCGACAATCAAGCCTACTACCGCAGCGAGCAGGACGGCAGGTTGGCCAACGATACCGGCACCGGCAATACCATTGCCTGCGACCATCCGGTCGTTCGCGACATGGTACTCGACACGCTGCGCCATTTCGTCCGCCATGCCGGCGTCGACGGTTTCCGCTTCGACCTGACGCCGGTCCTCGGCCGCGTCGATGGCGTATTCGATCCGGCGGCCCCGTTGCTCGAGACCATCGCTGGCGATCGTCTGCTTGCCGACAGGGTGCTGATCGCCGAGCCGTGGGACATCGGCCCGAATGGCTATCAGCTCGGCAATTTCCGGCCGCCTTACCTCGAATGGAACGACCGCTACCGCGACGACATCAGGCGCTTCTGGCGCGGCGATGCCGGCGCGGTCGGTGCGCTGGCGACAAGGCTCGCCGGCTCCTCCGATGTGTTCGGCAGGGAGGGCCAATCCGCCAGCCGCACGGTCAACTTCATCGCCGCACACGATGGCATGACGCTGGCCGATATCGTCGCTTATGAAGCCAAGCACAACCAAGCCAATGGCGAGAAGAACCGCGACGGCCACAATGAGAACCTGTCCTGGAACAACGGCGTCGAGGGCGAAACCTCGGACAAGGCGATTGCCGAGGCCCGTTCCCATGATCGCTTCGCGCTGCTCGCCACGCTGTTTGCCTCGCGCGGCACCATCATGCTGACGGCGGGCGATGAATTCGGCCGCACGCAAGGGGGCAACAACAACGCCTATGCGCAGGACAACGCCATCACCTGGCTCGACTGGGCCGGGCGCGACGTCGGGCTGGAAGCCCATGTGTCCGCGCTCGCAGCTCTGCGCGGCGCGGTGCCGGCGCTTTCCGATACGCGCTTCCTGACCGGAGAGCCGCCGGCCGGTTCTGAAACGCCCGACGTCGCCTGGCTGACCGAGACCGGCGCGCCGCTCAGCGAAGCCGACTGGAACGATGGCTCGCGCCATCGCCTCGTCATGCTGCTCGGCGATGGCGGGGAAGGCCGCCTGGCTGTGATCGTCAATGGCGATCGCCGCCAATGCGTCTTCACGCTGCCCGCGCGGCAAGGGTTTGAATGGCAGCCGGCTGTTGAAGCGCAAGCGGTCGACCTCGCGCGGCCGCTGCCCGGCCGCAGTGTCAGTTTCATGATCGAGCGCCGGACCGCAAAGGCCCGCGCCAGGAAGGGTCCGTAATGGCCGACGACAATGCCCAGCCGGGACCTGAACAGAGCGCCGACTGGTGGCGCGGCTGCGTCATCTACCAGATCTATCCTCGCTCCTTCCAGGACACCACCGGCGACGGCAGCGGCGACCTCTCAGGCATCACCTCACGGCTGGCGCACGTCGCCTCGCTCGGCGTCGACGCCGTCTGGCTGTCGCCCTTCTTCAAATCGCCAATGGCCGATATGGGCTACGACGTCTCCGACTATCAGGCGGTCGATCCGATGTTCGGCACGCTCGACGACTTTGACGCGCTGGTTGCCGAGGCGCACAGGCTCGGCCTGAAGGTGATCATCGATCAGGTGTTGTCGCACTCCTCCGACAAGCACGAATGGTTTGTAGAGAGCCGTGCCAGCAAGGATAATCCCAAGGCTGACTGGTATGTCTGGGCCGACACCAGGCCGGACGGCAACGCGCCCAACAACTGGCTGTCGGTCTTCGGCGGCCCGGCCTGGGAGTGGGACGCGACCCGCCGGCAATACTACATGCACAATTTCCTCGCCTCGCAGCCGGACCTCAACTTCCACAATCCTGAGGTTCAAGACGCGTTGTTGCAGACGGTGCGGTTCTGGCTCGAGCGCGGCGTCGACGGCTTCCGCCTGGATACGGTCAACTACTATGTCCACGACCGCTGGCTGCGCAGCAATCCGCCGCTGGCGTCGAGCGTCGCCGGCACCAATGGCGAAACCAACACCTATCTCTTCCAGGAGCATCTGTTCGACAAGACGCAACCGGAAAACCTCGGTTTCCTCAGGCGCTTCCGCGCTTTGCTCGACGAATATGACGGCCGCGCCAGTGTCGGCGAGGTCGGCGACGAAGGCCGTTCGCTGCAGACGCTGGCCGCCTACACATCCGGCGGCGACAAGCTCAACATGTGCTACACCTTCGACCTGCTCGGTCAGCAATTCTCAGCCGCCCATGTGCGCGGCTGCGTCGAGGCCTTCGAGGCAGCTGTCGCCGACGGCTGGGTCTGCTGGGCATTCTCCAACCACGATGTCGTGCGCCATGTCAGCCGCTGGACGCGGCCGGGCGGCGATCCAGATGCGGTGGCGACATTCGCTATCGCTTTGCTCTCCTGCCTGCGGGGCTCGATCTGTCTCTACCAAGGCGAAGAGCTTGGGCTGGAGGAGGCGGAACTGACCTTCGAGGATCTGCGCGATCCCGTCGGCATCCGTTTCTGGCCGGGGGTAAAGGGCAGGGACGGCTGCCGCACACCGATGGTCTGGGAAGCGGGCGCCGACAATGCCGGTTTTTCCTCGGGAAAACCCTGGCTGCCGGTGCCGGAAAGCCACCGCGCTCGGGCGGTCGATATCCAGAACGCCGACGACAAGTCCGTGCTCGCCGGCTACCGGACGATGCTCGCCTTGCGCAAGGCGCATCTGGCGCTGGTCAAGGGCCCGATCCGCTTTCTCGATACCGACGGCGATGTCCTTGCCTTCATCCGGCAGGGCGAGGACGAGATATTGCTCTGCGTCTTCAATTTCGCCGACAAGCCGGCCGACTGGCGGCTGCCGCCGGATCTCCAGCCTGTCGAGGCGATCGCTCTGGGTGGCGGTGCCGTCCTGCAGGAGGAGGGGCTGTTGCTGCCAGCCCTGGGCTGGTTTGTCGGCAAGGTAGGCTGATCTTCAGGGACGCCGTCCGGCGTCAACAAAGATCGTGTCCGCATGCAACCGTGCCGAGTGATCCGCGCAACGCCACCGGCGCCATGTTTTTCATTTTCGGGCTTCTTCGGTACTTTCGTCGAGCTTGGCCACGAACGGCATTCCTGGAATGTTTCCAGATGGTTGCGCCAATTACAACTCCTGAGGGCAAAACGCAAAATTACAGGACAACCGCAAGCTGCACCCAATTGAACCTGGTAATATAGATTAGCTATGGCTGGTTTAGGATGAGGATGCTCACTTAGCGTCAAGCAAGACTCGGTTGAAATAATATTTCCGTCTGTCTAGTCTCCTGCCACCAGCTGCCGGGACGGGAACCGGCGGCGCGCTCGAAGGGGCCAGAAATCGGTTCCGGGGCGTCAACACTCGTAAGGCGCAGCCGATGGGCAGCGCCACAGGGAGAGACTTCATGCTGAAAAATATGCTGAAGGCGACGCTTGTCGCCGCGACCATGACCTTTGCCGCAGGCACGTTCCTGACGCCGGCCCTTGCCGAGACCGTCTATAACAGAGGCAGCGCCGCCGAAGCGGAGACGGTCGATCCGCACAAGACCTCGACCGTCTACGAAGCCGATATCATACGCGACCTGTTCCAGGGACTGGTCATGCACGATCAGAAGACGAACCTCATCCCGGGCGCCGCCGAAAGCTGGACGGTATCGGATGACGGCACCGTCTACACCTTCAAGCTGCGCAAGGACGGCTTGTGGTCGGATGGCAGCCCGGTGACGGCCGAGGACTTCGTCTATTCCTTCCGTCGGCTTGAGGATCCGGCGACCGCCGCCGAATACGCTTCCATGCTCTATCCCGTGAAGAACGCCGAGGAAGTCAACACCAAGAAAGGCAAGCCCGAGGACATGGGCGTCAAGGCGATCGACGCCAACACCCTGGAGGTGACGCTGAAGGCGCCGACGCCATACTTCCTCGAGATGCTGACCCACCAGGCTACCTATCCGGTCAACAAGGCCTCGATCGACAAGCTCGGCGCCGACTGGATCAAGGCGGGCAATCTCGTTTCGAACGGCGCCTATACGCTGGCCGAGTGGATTCCCAACGACCACATGAAGCTGGTCAAGAATCCGAAATTCTGGGATGCCGCGACCGTCAAGATGGACGTCGTCAACTACATCCCGACCGAAGACCGCTCATCGGCGATGAAGCGCTTCGAGGCCGGCGAACTCGACAGCTACGGCGACCTGCCGACCGAACAGCTCGCTGACCTCAAGACCAAGTTCGGCGATCAGGTCCGTGTCGGACCGTATCTCGGCACCTACTATTACGCGATCAAGACCGACAAGGCACCGTGGGACAATGTCGAGCTGCGCAACGCCATCTCGATGGCGATCGACCGCGACTTCCTGGCCGAAAAGGTCTGGCAGAATTCCATGCTGCCTGGCTATTCGATGGTGCCTCCGGGCATCGCCGGCTACACGCCGGCAATGGCCAAATACGCCGACATGCCGCAGATCGACCGCGAGGACGCCGCCAAGAAGATCCTTGAGAAACTCGGCTATACGCCCGAGCATCCGCTGAAGATGGAGATCCGCTACAACACCTCGGAAAACCACAAGAACACCGCGGTTGCCATCCAGGAACAGTTGAAGCCGCTTGGCGTCGAGATCACGCTGCTCAACACCGATACCAAGACCCACTATTCCTTCCTCGAGCAGAAGGGCAACTACGACGTGGCGCGTGCCGCCTGGATCGCCGACTACAAGGATCCCGAGACCTTCCTCGGCATCACCCGCAAGGCCAGCGGCAACAACTATTCGAGCTACGTCAGCCCGGCATATGAGGCGGCCATGGACAAGGCCGCGGCTGCCGGCGGCAAGCCGGAAGAGCGCATGAAGGACCTCACCGAGGCCGAGCGCATCCTTGTCGATGACGTCGGCAACATTCCGCTTCTCTACTACAGCTTCCACGATATCGTTTCCTCGAAGCTGCATGGCTTCGATGACAATGTGATGGACATCCATCCGTCCCGCTTCGTCTCCAAGGACTGATAATCATCCTTGACTGGACCGCCCCGCCCCCTCCGGGCGGGGCGGACTGGTCGGTCATCGCACCGGTCCGAAAGTCGTGGTCGATTTTCGGCAAGCCCGGTGCGAAGATTTGGCGCCGGAGCGTGGCAATGCGTCTGCATGGACGTATGTCGCTCTGGCCGAAGCGGGGCGCCGATGCTGCGATACATCTTACGGCGGCTTCTGACCGCCATTCCGACGCTGTTCGTCATCGTGACCATGGCGTTCTTCCTGATACGCGTCGCACCGGGCGGCCCTTTCAATCAGGAGCGGGGCCTCAGTCCCGAGATCAGGGCCAATCTGGAAGCACAGTTCGGCCTCGACGATCCGCTCTGGCTGCAATATGCCCACTATCTCGGCAATCTTCTGCGCGGCAATTTCGGGCCGAGCTACAATTTGCCTGACTTCACCGTCACCGAACTGTTTGCCAAGGGGCTGCCGATATCGGTCCAGCTCGGCACCTCGGCGCTGATCCTGGCGCTGCTGCTTGGTTCGGTGCTCGGCACCATCGCCGCGCTCAACCAGAACAAGCTTGGCGACTATACGGTGATTGCGCTGGCGACCGCCGGCAGCACTATCCCCACCTTCGTCATCGCTCCTGTGATTCAGCTGGTGTTCGGATTGACCTGGAAGCTGTTGCCGATCGGCGGCTGGGGTGATGGCGCATTGATCAACAAGATCGGCCCGGTGCTGACGCTGGCCTTGCCGCAGATCGCCATCGTTGCCCGCCTGATGCGCGGGTCGATGATCGAGAGCTTGCGTTCGCATCATATCCGAACGGCGCGTGCGCTCGGCCTCTCCGACTGGTCGGTGGTGGTCAAGCACGCGCTGCGCGGCGCCATCCTGCCGATCGTTTCCTTCACCGGCCCGGCAGCCGCGGCGTTGCTCACCGGTTCGGTCATCGTCGAGACCATCTTCTCCATTCCCGGCGTCGGCCGCTATTTCGTCGATGCCGCGCTCAACCGCGACTACACGCTGGTGATGGGGACCGTGGTGGTGATCGCGCTCTTCACCATCGTCTTCAACCTGATCGTCGACGTCATGTACGCGGTCGTCGACCCGAGGGTGCGCTATGACTGAGGGTGCGCTATGACCGACATCACAGCCGCCGCCGCTCCGCCGGCCGTCGTCGGCCGCTCGCTCTGGGGCGACGCATGGGCGCGCCTCAAAGCCAACCGCGCCGCCATGTTCAGCCTCTATTACCTGGCCTTCATTGGCGTCATCAGCATCTTCGGCCCCTGGTTCGTGCCGCATCAGTACACCACCATCTATGCCGACTATGTGCGCACGCCGCCAAGCTTTTCAGCCTATCCGAAGCCCGACATGATCGAGACGGCGCTCAAGGATGCCATCAAGCGCATGCGCGTCGACATCAAGGAGTGGAAACTGGACGGCAGTCGCGTCACCGTCACCGTCACCTCGACCAAACCGATCGACGACCGCAACATCCGCTATCTCGACCGCTCCGATGCCTTCGACGATACCAAGATAGAGAGCAAATCGGCCGACGGGCTCGAATTGACGATGACTGCGTCGGTCAAACAGCAGTACTTCCTGTTCGGCACCGACAACACCGGTCGCGATCTGTTGTCGCGAACGCTGATGGCAGGGCGCATCTCGCTGGCCATCGGCCTGCTTGCCGGCATTGTCGCGGTGGTCATCGGCGTCCTCTACGGGGCGGCGGCCGGCTTTTCCGGCGGCAAGATCGACGAGGTGATGATGCGCATCGTCGACGTGCTCTATTCCTTGCCCTTCATTTTCTTTGTCATCATGCTGGTGGTGTTCTTCGGCCGCAACTTCGTGCTGATGTTCCTGGCGGTGGGGGCGGTGCTGTGGCTCGACATGGCGCGCATCGTGCGCGGCCAGGCGCTGTCGATCCGGCGGCAGGAGTATGTCCAGGCGGCCGAAGCCATGGGCGTCGGCCAGCGCGGCATCCTGCTGCGCCATGTCATCCCCAATCTGCTCGGACCAGTGGTGATCTACATGACGCTGCTGGTGCCGCAGGTCATCATCCTGGAAAGCTTTCTGTCCTTCCTCGGCCTTGGCGTGCAGGAACCGATGACCAGCTGGGGCGTGCTCATCTCCGTCGGCGCCAAGAACATCGGCACCGCCAACTGGCTGCTTTTGTTCCCCGCCTTCTTCCTCGTGTCGACGCTGTTTGCGCTGAACTTCGTCGGCGACGGCCTGCGCGATGCGCTCGATCCGAGAGACCGATAATATGGGGACCAAATAAAATGGGGACCGTTGCGATGGAAACGCCCGAAACGATCCTCAGCGTCAAGGACCTTCGCGTCCGTTTCCGCACGCTCGACGGCGCGGTCGAAGCGGTCAAGGGCATCAACATCCACGTCAAGGCAGGGGAAACCGTTGCCGTGGTCGGCGAATCCGGATCCGGCAAGAGCCAGACCATGATGGCGGCGATGAGCCTGCTGGCGTCCAATGGCGAGGCGACGGGTCACGTCGATTATCGCGGCCGCAACCTTTTGACCATGAGCAAGCCCGACCTCAACAAGGTGCGCGGCGCCAAGATCAGCATGATCTTCCAGGAGCCGATGACCTCGCTCGATCCACTCTATTCGATCGGCAACCAGCTTATCGAACCGATCCGCAAGCACCGCGGGCTGAACGCAGCCGAGGCACGGAACGAGGCGCTCAAGTTGCTCAGGCTGGTGCATATCCCCGATCCCGAGCGGCGGATGAAATCCTATCCGCACGAAATGTCGGGTGGCCAGCGCCAGCGCGTCATGATCGCCATGGCATTGGCCAACGACCCCGACATCCTGATCGCCGACGAGCCGACGACGGCGCTCGACGTCACCATCCAGGCGCAGATCCTGGTGCTGCTCGCCGAATTACAGCGCAAGCTCGGCATGGCCATCGTCTTTATCACCCACGATCTCGGCATCGTCCGGCGCTTTGCCGACCGCGTCTATGTCATGCGCTATGGCGAGGTGGTCGAGGAAGGCGAGGCGGAAGCACTTTTCGCCAACCCGCAGCATGCCTATACCAAAATGCTGCTGGCCGCCGAACCGACCGGCACCAAGGCGGCGCCGCCGCCCAGCGCTCCTGTGCTGCTGGAGGGCCGCAATGTCGAAGTGACCTTCAAGATCGGCGGCGGCTTCCTTGCGGGCGAACCGCTGCTGCTACGCGCCGTCGATCACATTTCGATCCGGCTGAAGCGCAACCAGACCATCGGTATCGTCGGCGAGTCCGGTTCGGGAAAATCGACGCTCGGCCGCGCACTTCTGCGCCTGTTGCCCAGCGACGGTGTCATCCGCTTCGGCGACCGCGACATCTCCACTGCCGACCGCCAGGCGATGCGGCCGCTGCGTCGTGAGATGCAACTCGTCTTCCAGGATCCGTTCGGCTCGCTGTCGCCGCGCATGACCGTCGGCCAGATCATCACCGAAGGCCTTCTGGTGCATGAGCCGAACCTGTCAGGCAAGCAACGCGATCAGCGCGCCGTCGAGGCCTTGCTCGAGGTCGGCCTCGATCCCAACGCACGCAACCGCTACCCGCACGAATTCTCCGGCGGCCAACGCCAGCGCATCGCCATCGCGCGTGCCGTGATCCTGAAGCCCAAACTGGTGGTGCTGGACGAGCCGACTTCGGCGCTCGACCGCTCGGTGCAGAAGCAGATCGTCGAATTGCTGCGCAAGCTGCAGGCCGACCACGAACTGTCCTACCTCTTCATCAGCCACGATCTCTCCGTGGTGCGCGCCATGGCCGACTACATCATCGTCATGAGGCAGGGCAAGATCGTCGAGGAAGGCCCGACGGAAGAGATCTTCAGCAACCCGCAGGCGGCCTACACGCAGACACTGATGGCTGCGGCGATCGATGTCACGCGCTTCAGGCTGAGTGCTTAAGGCGTGACGTTCAGCCGATAGTCAGGGTAGGGCCAGTTCGCTTAGCCCGCTGACCTGGGGCATCTGTTGGCTCTTGTCGCGACAATGGCCTCTTGCCGCTGCTTCAGCTTTTCGATTCTGGCCGTCTCACGGTTGGCCACTGCGCTCTTCACGCGCGTGCCGCCGAGCAGCCAGTTGGGAACGCTGGTGTTGGCGACCCTGCCGCGGGTGATGGCGGTTTGCGAGATGTCGCGCGCGGTATCGCCTACCGCGTTGTTGAGCTCGGCGCATGTCATGCTGTCGTATTTCGCCGGGTTGACCGCGCTGCCCAGCGATGAGCAGCCTGCCGCCAGCGACAGGGCAAGCAGCGCTGACAGCCGGCCTACGCTTGAAATCAACAAATTCATCTTCCGCAAACCTCGTTCCGGCCGCTGTCTCGGCGGCATTCCTATTATCGAGGTAGCGCGGAAGGTTGTCGCGTCAAAACACCATGCTGACAGCGACGCCGACGCGGCCGGTTTGCATCAAGCTATCTTGTGGGTCGGGAGAACAAACACCTAAGTGTCTGTTTTTTCTGGTCGGAGTGGCAGGATTTGAACCTGCGACCCCCTCGTCCCGAACGAGGTGCGCTACCAGGCTGCGCTACACTCCGTGACCAGACCGCGGGCTTATAGCTGCCGCATACCGTTCCTGCAAGCGGCAATGGCAGCGCTTCTGTCGCATTTCGTTGGCTTTCGTTGGGCATTGCCGCAAAGCTTGGCTTTCCCTCCCGGGATAAACCCGGCTTAAAGCCTTGTGTGCTAAGTCGCAGCCTCGATAGATCGTGTTTTCGCCATCTGGAGCTTTGCTGTCTTGCCCCTGAAAATCGTAGGCGACGCCCGGCCCAACAGCTTCGAATTCGAAACGGAAGCGCTGATCAAGGCGTCGGGATTTCGCGAGTACGATGCGCGCTGGTGGTTCGGTCACCCCGGCTCTGCGCAGCCGCCGGAGCTCAACCTGATCGGCGTCCAGGCGCTCGGCATGGGGCTGGGCACGTTGATTCGGCGTCTTGGCGCCGGGCCTGACATCGTCACCGGGCATGATTTCCGCTCCTATTCGCTTGCCATCAAGCTGGCGCTGGTTTCCGGCCTGATGGCTGCGGGCGCAAAGGTGAAAGACATTGGCCTGGCGCTGTCGCCCATGGCCTATTTCGCCCAGTTCGCGCTCGACGCGGCATCCGTCGCCATGGTCACGGCATCGCACAACGAGAATGGCTGGACCGGAGTCAAGATGGGTGCGGCGAGGCCGCTCACCTTCGGACCGGAGGAGATGAGCGCCCTGAAACAGATCGTGCTGTCGGGCGATTTCGATCTTGCCGGCGGTGGCTCCTACGAATTCGTCTCCGGTTTTCGCGAGACCTATCTCGACGATCTGGTGAGCGACAAGCGCATCGCGCGCAAGATCAGGGTTGTGGCGGCTTGCGGCAACGGCACCGCCGGCGCCTTCGCGCCGCAGGCGCTGGAGCGCATCGGCTGCGAGGTGATCCCGCTCGATGTCGAGCTCGACCACAGTTTTCCGCGCTATAACCCGAACCCGGAAGACATGCAGATGCTGCATGCCATCCGCGACAAGGTTCTGGAGACCGGCGCAGATGTCGGGCTGGGCTTCGACGGCGACGGCGACCGTTGCGGCGTGGTCGACAATGAGGGCAACGAGATCTTCGCCGACAAGGTCGGCGTCATGCTGGCGCGTGATATCTCCAGCCAGCATTCCAGCTCGACTTTCGTCGTCGATGTCAAATCGACCGGCCTGTTCCACACCGACAGCGTCCTGCGCGCCAATGGCGCGGTCACCGATTACTGGAAGACCGGCCATTCCTACATCAAGCGCCGCGTCGCCGAGCTTGGCGCCGTCGCCGGCTTCGAGAAGTCGGGCCATTTCTTCTTCAATCCGCCGATCGGCCGCGGCTATGATGACGGTCTCATCACGGCAATAGCCATTTGTGAGATGCTCGTCCGCAACCCCACAAGTTCGATGGCCGATCTCTATCGCGCGCTGCCGCTGACCTTCGGCACGCCGACCATGTCCCCGCATTGCGCCGACGATGTGAAATACGGCGTGGTCGATCGGGTGGTGGAGGACTTCCAGGCGATGCAGCGCGCCGGCAAGACTTTTGCCGGCCAGAAGATCGCTGACCTGATCACCGTCAACGGCGTGCGCGTCGTGGCTGAGGACGGCACCTGGGGGCTGGTGCGGGCGTCATCGAACAAGCCGGAGCTTGTCGTGGTTGTCGAAAGCCCGACATCGTCCGACCGCCGCCGGCAGATGTTCGAGGCCGTCGACGCCGTGCTGCGCCGCAGCCCCGAAGTCGGCGCTTACAACCAGACGTTCTGATTGGACCTTTCATGAGCGAGCGCATCGTCAGTTTTGTCATGAGCGGGGGTGTCGGCTCGCGGCTGTGGCCGCTGTCGCGCGAGGACAACCCGAAACAGTTCCACGATCTTTCCGGGGACGGCTCGATGCTGGCCAAGACACTGCGCCGGCTGACGGCGCGTCCGGAGGGCGAAACGCCGATCTTCTTGATCGCCGCCGAGCGCCATGCCGAGCGCGTGCATGCCGACCTTGCCGGCCTCGACCTCGCCGGCGGTGGCCCGCTGTTCGAGCCGACCGGGCGCAACACGGCTGCCGCCGTGGCGCTGGCCGCGCTGCGCACATTGTCGGAGTTCGGCGACAGCCTGGTGCTGGTGGTGCCGTCAGACCACGAAATCGCCACGCCCAAGCAGTTCTGGCAGAGCGTCGAGGCGGGCAGCCAGGCAGCGCTTGCCGGCCGTCTGGTGGTGTTCGGCATCAAGCCGACGCAGCCCGAGACCGGCTATGGGTATATCGAAGTCGCAGCCGAAAGCGGCGGCGTCTTCGACGTGTCGCGCTTCGTCGAAAAGCCCGACCTCGCCACTGCGCAGAGCTATCTCAGTGCGGGCACCTTCTACTGGAACACCGGCATTTTCCTGTTTCGCGCCGGCGCCATGCGCGACGCCTTCGCCACCTTCCAACCCGACCTCTGGCAGGCCACCGAAACCGCCTACAAGGCGGCAACGAGCGACCTGTCCGGCCTCTATATGCCGCTCGACCTCTACGCCGCCATCCCGTCGAACTCGATCGACTACGCCATCATGGAACGGGCCAAGGACATCGCCATGGTGCCGGCCGGCTTCCGCTGGAACGACCTCGGCTCCTGGCAGTCGCTGCTCGATGTCGGCCCTGCCGACGCCAAGGGCAATGTCGTCGTCGGCGATGTCGTCGCCATTGATTGCGAAAACTCCTACATCAGAAGCGACGGCCGGCTTTTGTCGGCAATCGGTATGAAGGATGTCGCCATCGTCTCGACGGCGGACGCCACCTTCGTCGCCCCGGTCAGCCACAGCCAGCACGTCAAGAAAATCGTCGAGCAGCTGGAAAAGTCGGGCCGGCTGGAAACCAGGTTTACGCCGGCACACGACCGCGTCATCGAGAGCGGCGCCTGGCGTCGGCGCGTGCATCACTGGCTGTTCGAGGAGACCTTGCCGCTGTGGTCGACTTCAGGCGTCGATGAGCGTCATGGCGGCTTCCACGAGGCGCTCGGCTTCCACGGCGAGGCGCTGTTGAAGCCCAAGCGCATGCGCACGACGGCGAGGCAAGTCTACGCCTTCGCCGTTGCCAAGGCCCGCGGCTGGGACGGTCCAGCCGATCGCCTGATCTCCCATGGCATCGCCTTCATGGCCGGCAAGGGCCGCACGGACCGGGGCGGCTGGGTGCGCACGCTCAATGTCAACGGCTCCGTCGCCGACCCAACCGAGGATGCCTACGACCATTCCTGCGTGCTGCTGGCGCTGGCGCATGCGCATATGTGCGGCAATCCGGATGCGCTGCGGCTGGGCCAGGAGACCTTCGTGTTCCTCGACGCGCATCTCGAGGACAGCCGCATGACCGGTTTCCTCGAGACGTCCGACGGGGAGGGCGAGCGGCGCTCCAACCCGCATATGCATCTGCTCGAGGCCTTCCTCGCCTGGTATGAGGCGACCGGCGACCGCACCTATCTGCGCCGCGCCGCGCGCATCATCGACCTTTTCCGCAGTCATTTCTTCGATGCCGAGAGCTGGACGCTGGGCGAATATTTCGACGCCGGGTGGAAGCCGGCCGCCGGCGAGAAGGGCACATGGACCGAGCCCGGCCATCATTTCGAATGGGCCTCGCTGCTCACCGATTTCGTCGCCCGCAGCGGCCAGGGCGAGTTGAGCAATTTTGCCCGCAAGCTCTACGCCTCGGCCATCGCCAACGGCCTCAACCGCGCCACCGGCCTTGCCTACGGTGCGGTCTCCCGGCAGGGCCTGCCGCTCGACCTCGTATCGCGCAGCTGGCCGCAGGCGGAAGCGATCAAGGCGGCGATTGCGCTGGATGGCTCGGGCGGTCCCGACCTCAAGCCCGAAATCGAGGCGCGCGTCGGCCGGCTATTCCGCTGGCACATCGACCCGGCGCCGCTCGGCCTGTGGATCGACCGCATCGACGAACGCGGCCGCTCCTTGGCATCGGACGTGCCGGCCAGCATCTTCTATCATCTGGTCTGCGCGCTGACGCAGTATCTTGATGGGACAGCGCAGAAGGGGTGAGGTTGTTGAGAGGCCGGTGCGAGGCACCCCCCTCTGCCGTGCAGGGCAGAGGGGGGTGCCTCGCGCCAACCCCTCAATACGGGCTCGCTACATCCCCGGTCTCGACATACACCGCCTTCAGCTGCGAATAGAGCGCTAAAGCCGCCAGCGAGTTCTCGCGCCCAATGCCGGATTGCTTCACCCCGCCAAACGGAATTTCCACCGGCGTCAGATTGTAGGCGTTTATCCAGCAGGTGCCGGCCTGCAGTTCGGCGATCACCCTATGAGCGCGCTGCAGGTCGCGGGTGAAGACGCCGGCGGCGAGGCCGAATTCGGTGTCGTTGGCGCGGTCGATCACCTCGTCCTCGCCGTCGAACTTCAGCACGCTCATCACCGGCCCGAAAATCTCCTCGCGCGCAATGCGCATCGTATCGGTGACACCGGTGAACACCGTCGGCTCGACAAAGAAGCCGCCATCGAAACCTTGCAGCGACGGCACGTTGCCACCGCAGGCGAGCGTTGCTCCATCCTGCCTGCCGGCCGCGATGTAGGAAACGACCTTCTCCTGCTGCGCCTTGTTGACCAGCGGCCCCATCTGCGTCTCAGGATCGAGCGGATCGCCGATGCGGATCTTTTTCGTCCGCTCGACCAGCCGGTCGACGAAGCGGTCATGGATGCCGCTCTGCACGAAGACGCGCGTGCCGTTGGAGCAGATCTGCCCGGTCGAATAGAAATTGCCGAGCATGGCGCCGCCGACGGCGTTTTCGAGATCGGCATCGTCGAACACGATCAGCGGCGACTTGCCGCCGAGCTCCATGGTAGCGTGCTTCATCTTCGAACCGGCGAGCGACAGCACCTTGCGGCCGGTCGGCACCGAGCCGGTCACCGAAACCTTGGCAACGACATCATGGCCGACGAGGCCGGCGCCGACTTCGCCATAGCCTTGCACGACGTTGAACAGCCCGTCGGGCAGGCCCGCCTCTGAGTAGATCTCGGCCAGCGCCAGCGCCGACAGCGGCGTGTTCTCCGAAGGCTTGAATACCATGGCGTTGCCCATGGCGAGCGCCGGGGCGGATTTCCAGCCGGCGATCTGGATCGGATAGTTCCAGGCGCCGATGCCGACGCACACACCGAGCGCCTCGCGGCGCGTATAGGCAAAAGGTCCACCAAGATCGATCGCCTCGCCGTTGAAGGCGGCAACCGCGCCGCCGAAATATTCGAGGCAGTCGGCGGCCGATAGTGCATCCGCCACCAGCGTCTCCTGGATCGCTTTGCCGGTGTCGAGCGTCTCGATCCGCGCCAGATCGGCGTTGCGCGCGCGCAAAATGTCGGCGGCGCGGCGCAGGATGCGGCCACGCTCAACCGGCTTCATCCGCGCCCAGGCCGGTTGTGCGGCCCGCGCGGCTTCGATGGCGAGCTCCAGCACGTTCGGAGTCGCCGAATGCAAAGTGGCGATGACCTCACCGGTCGCCGGATAGATCACCGGCAGCGGCGCGCCGCCTTCGTCCTCGATGTAGCGGCCGTTGACATAGTGCGATGCCGTTGGCTGGGCGCGCATGCTGTTCTCCAGATGTATTCGCTATTGCGGAGCAGTCCGCCGGACAATGCCCTATCGATCCGCCACCTGCCAGCGCGGATTGATCCAGGGTTCCTGGTTGGACGGCGCCAGTGGCGTGCGGCCGAGAATGTGGTCGGAGGCCTTCTCGCCGGTCATGATCGACGGCGCGTTGAGGTTGCCGTTGGTCACCCGCGGGAAGATCGAGGAGTCGGCGACGCGCAGGCCGTCGACGCCGATTACCCGGCACTCCGGATCGACCACGCTCATGATGTCGTCGGCGCGGCCCATCTTGCAGGTGCCGCACGGGTGGTAGGCACTCTCGGCATGATCGCGGATGAAGGCGTCGAGATCCTCGTCCGACTGGACGTGCGAACCCGGCGAGATTTCCTTGCCGCGAAAGCCGTCAAAAGCCTTCTGGCGGAAGATCTCGCGGGTCAGCCGGATGCAGTGGCGGAACTCGGTCCAGTCGTCTGGATGCGACATGTAGTTGAAGCGGATGACCGGCGTCGCTTTCGGGTCGGGAGAGCGCAGCGTCACCGAGCCGCGCGACTTCGACCGCATCGGCCCGACATGGGCCTGGAAGCCATGGGCCCTCGCCGCCGCCTTGCCGTCATAGCGCACCGCAGCCGGGATGAAGTGATACTGGATGTCGGGGTAGTCGACGCCGGCCTGCGAGCGCACGAAGGCCGCGGCCTCGAAATGGTTGGTGGCACCGAGGCCGGTCTTGAAGAACAGCCACTGCGCCCCGATCAGAGCCTTGGAGAATGGGTTGAGAACCGAATTCAGCGTGATCGGCTGGGTCGATTCCTGCTGGATGTAGAGCTCCATATGATCCTGCAGATTGCGGCCGACACCGGGCCGGTCGGCCACGACCTGGATGCCGTTCTCCTTGAGATGCGCGGCCGGGCCGATACCGGATAGCATCAGGATCTTGGGCGAATTGATCGATGATGCGGCAACGATCACCTCACGTCGCGCCTTAACGACCTGAATCTGTTTGTGAGCTTCGATCTCGACGCCGACAGCGCGCTGATTCTCGATGATCACACGACGGGCGAAGCCTTTGATCACGCTGACATTTTGCCGCTTGAGCGCCGGCTTCAGATAGGCTGATGCGGCCGACCAGCGGCGGCCGCCGCGTATGGTCTGCTCCATCGGCCCGAAGCCTTCCTGCTTCGAACCATTGTAGTCGTCGGTCAGTTCGAACCCGGCTTGGCGGCCGGCCTCGACAAAGGCGCCGTAGAGCGGATTCTTGCGCGGGCCACGCTGGACGTGCAGCGGGCCGCCGTGGCCGCGCCAGCCGTCCTCGCCCCCGTCACTGTCCTCCATGCGCTTGAAATAGGGCAGCACGTCGGCGAAGCCCCAGCCGGCCGCCCCCTGTTCGGCCCAGTGGTCGAAGTCGCGTGCGTGGCCCCTGACATATACCATGCCGTTGATCGAGGACGAGCCGCCGATCACCTTGCCGCGTGGCGTCGCCAGCACGCGGCCGCCGAGATGCGGCTCTGGTTCGCTGGCAAAGCCCCAGTCGTAAAGGCTCATGTTGAGCGGGATCGACAGCGCCGACGGCATCTGGATCAGCGGCCCGATATCGGTGCCGCCGAACTCGATGACGATCACCGAATGCTTGCCGTCTTCCGACAGCCGGTAGGCCATGGCCGAGCCGGCCGAGCCGGAGCCGATGATGACGAAGTCTGCTTCAAGCATGGTTCACATGCGCCCATCGTTCATATGCGAAATAAAATCGGCGAGCGAGACATTGCCGCCGGTAGCCATGACCAGGACCGTTTTACCCGTCACATCCACCTTGCCGCCGAGAAGCGCCGCCAGAGAGGCGGCGCCCGATGGCTCGAGCACCAGCTTCATCCGTTCGAAGGCGATCTTCATCGCTCGCCTAACCGATTGGTCGTCGACGGTGATGCCGCGCACGCCAGCGGTCTTGACCGCCGCGAACGGCGCGTCGCCCGGCCGCCGCGACATCAGCCCGTCGCAGATCGATTTCGGCGCGATCGGCATGGTCTCGATGGCGCCATGCGCTAGCGATGCACCCATGCCGTTGAAGCCTTCCGGCTCGACGCCGATGATCTCGGTTGCCGGCGACAGATAGTGGAAGGCGAGCGAGATGCCGCCGATCAGTCCGCCGCCGCCGACCGAGCAGAACAGAAGGTCGGCACTGGCGTCCTTTGCCTCGAATTGTTCGAGCGCTTCGAGCCCGGCGCCGGCCTGGCCGGCAACGATCTCCGGATCGTCGAATGGATGCAGCAACGCCAGCCCTTCGGTCTCGGCAATCTCGCAGGCCTTGGCGGCTGCGACCTCTTCACGGGCGCGCTCGCCATGATCGGTCAGCACGACGCGCGCGCCATAGCCTGTGGTCGCATCGCGCTTGGCGGCCGGCGCGTCGATCGGCATGACGATGGTGACGGGAATGCCGAGCGCCTGGCCGGCAGCCGCCAACCCTTGCGCGAAATTGCCGGAGGAGTAGGCGACGACGCCTTTTATGGCCTCATCCGGCGACAGCCGCTTCAACCGCCAATAGGCCCCGCGCACCTTGAACGAGCCGGCCCATTGCAGTGATTCCGGCTTGATAAAGACGCGGGCCGCACCCGTCTCCTTGGCCAAGGCTGTCGATTCCAGCAAAGGCGTGATCTGCGTCGCCTTCGACGTCACGGCATAGGCCTGTCTGAGGTGCTCGAGGGAGGGGACAATTGTCATCATTCGCCTCGCGGAAAGCGTTTCTGTTCCTCGAGATTGTCGAGGTTCATGTGGTTGCGCATGTAGCGTTCCGACGCCTTCTGCAGCGGTTGGAACTCCCAGGGGTAATGCGTGCCGTTGCGTAGCGCCGGATAGACCACCCAGCGCCGCGCCTGGCTGGTACGCACGGCGGCGTCGAAGGCGGCCATGTCCCAGCGCGCTCGTACGGCTCCCGTGAAGGCCGCCACCAGATCGGCATGCGTCGGATCGGTGGCAAGATTGGTGAGTTCTTGCGGATCGGCTTCGAGATCGAACAGAAGCGGCGGATCGATCTCGCAATGGATGAATTTATAGCGGCCGTCGCGGATCGCCACCAACGGCGCGTTGGAGCCTTCGGCGGCATACTCCATCAGAACTGGAGCATCGCGTTTCGTGCCCTCGAGCAGCGGCAGCAGCGACTGGCCGTCGGTCCACGGCGCGATCGCCGAGATGTCGATGCCGGCGAGATCGCACAATGTCGGCGTCACGTCGAGATTGGAAACCGGCGCGTCGATCAGCCCCGCGGCAACGCCCTTGCCGGCGATCATCAGCGGCACCCGTGCCGAGCCCTCGAAAAAGTTCATCTTGAACCACAGGCCGCGCTCGCCAAGCATATCGCCATGGTCGGAGCAGAACAGGATGACCGTGTCGTCCAGCATGCGCGTACGTTCCAGCACTGACATCAACTCGCCGACCTTGTCGTCGAGATAGGAGATGTTGGCGTAGTAGCCGCGCCGCGAGCGGCGGATCTGCTCCGGCGTGATGTTGAAACTGTCGTAGTCGCTGGCGCGGTAAAGCCGCTGCGAATGCGGGTCCTGATCGGCATAGGGGATGAATCCCACCTCCGGTTCGAGCGCCGGACAATCTTCATAGAGATCCCAATATTGCCGCCGTGCGACATAGGGGTCGTGCGGGTGGGTGAAGGAAACCGTCAGGCACCAGGGCCGGCTGGCCGCATCGTCGGAGGTGCGGGCAAGGTCGTAGAGTTTTTGCACCGCGTGGAAGGCGACCTCGTCGTCATACTCCATCTGGTTGGTGATCTCGGCGACGCCGGCGCCGGTCACCGAGCCCAGATTGTGATACCACCAGTCGATGCGTTCGCCGGGCTTGCGGTAGTCCGGCGTCCAGCCGAAATCGGCGGGATAGATATCGGTGGTCAACCGCTCTTCGAAACCATGCAACTGGTCGGGGCCGACGAAATGCATCTTGCCCGACAGGCAGGTGTAATAGCCGGCGGCGCGCAGATGGTGAGCATAGGTCGGAATTGAGGAGGCGAACTCAGCGGCGTTGTCGTAGACTTGGGTGCGCGACGGCAATTGGCCGCTCATGAAGGCGGCGCGCCCCGGCGCGCAAAGCGGCGAGGGCGTATAATTGTTCCGGAAACGTGCCGCGCGCGCGGCCAGCTCCTTGAGATGCGGCGCGTGCAGGAAGTCCGCCGGTCCGTTCGGAAACAGCGTGCCGTTGAGCTGATCGACCATGACGATCAGGATGTTGGGTCGCCTTTGTGTCACTGAGGCTGTCACTGTGTCTGTCGCCCGCCGAGTTTGGTTTCCAGATAGTCCTCGACCAGCGCAATCGCGGTCGCCGCGTCCGGCACGCCGTCCTTCAGCGCCCGCCTGATGTAGAGCCCGTCGATCATCGCCGCGGTCGCTTCCGCCGCGCGGTCGGCTTCGTGCCTGGCCAAGATGCCGGTCAGCCCGCTCATTAGGTTGGAATGCAGCCGCCGCGCATAGACCCTGAGCAGCCGGCGCAAGGCCGATGATTTCTGCGCCTCGACATAGAAGGCGAGCCAGGCCGCGATGGTTTCCGGCTGGAACTGGATGTCGGAGAAGTTGACGGCCACCACGGCCGAAACACGTTCGCGCGGCGAGCCGGCGGATTGCAGCGCGCGCCGCATGTCGATCGTCAGCTCGGCCAGAATATGCCTCATCGTCGCCAGCAGCAGCTCATCCTTGGCGCCGAAATAGTGGTGAGCCAATGCTGACGACACACCGGCGCGCCCCGCTATCTCCGACATGGTCACGTCAAGCGAGCCGCGCTCGCCGATCGCCGAGATCGTCGCGTCGATGAGCGCCTTGCGGCGCAACGGTTCCATTCCGACTTTAGGCATGATGTTCCCGGCTTTTGCGGCGGAGATTATTTTTTATTGACGCGTCAATCAACAAAAAACGATCCGATTGGAACCTGCACCAAGCGATTGTCGGCTTGCGGCCCTTTTCGATGCGGGCGGGATTGTTTATATTTGAACAATAAAGGCGAAGTGCGCCATTTGCCCACATGTTAGGCTGGCGCCAAGGATGGAGACCGCCATGACCGCATGCATCGTTGGCTGGGCGCATTCGCGCTTCGGCAAGCTGGAAGGCGAGACGCTGGAAGGCCTGATCACCAAGGTCGCGGTCGACGCGCTCGACCATGCCGGCATCGGCCCGGATGAGGTCGACGAGATCGTGCTCGGCCACTTCAATGCCGGCTTTTCCCCACAGGATTTTACCGCCAGCCTCGTGTTGCAGGCCGACGACCGACTGCGCTTCAAGCCGGCGACGCGGGTCGAGAATGCTTGCGCCACCGGTTCGGCCGCGGTCCGGCAAGGCATCCGCGCCATCGACGCAAACGCTGCCCGCATCGTGCTGGTGGTCGGCGCCGAGCAGATGACGACGACGCCCGGGCCTGAGATCGGGAAGAACCTGCTGAAAGCTTCCTATCTGCCGGAGGAGGGCGACACGCCGGCCGGCTTTGCCGGCGTCTTCGGCAAGATCGCGCAGGCCTATTTCCAGCGTTATGGCGACCAGTCGGACGCGCTGGCGATGATTGCCGCCAAGAACCACAAGAACGGCGTCGACAATCCGTACGCGCAGATGCGCAAGGATTTCGGCTACGAATTCTGCCGCCAGGAAAGCGAGAAGAACCCCTTCGTCGCCGGTCCGCTGAAGCGCACCGACTGCTCGCTGGTCTCCGATGGTGCAGCCGCCCTTGTGCTGACCGACACCTCGACGGCGCTGAAGATGCGCCGCGCCGTCGCCTTCCGCGCCAACGAGCATGTCCAGGATTTCCTGCCGATGTCGAAGCGCGACATCCTGTCCTTCGAAGGCTGCGAACAGGCCTGGAACCAGGCGCTGAAAAAGGCCGGCGTGACGCTCGACGATCTCTCCTTCGTCGAAACACATGACTGCTTCACCATCGCCGAATTGATCGAATATGAGGCGATGGGCCTGGCCAAGCCCGGCGAAGGCGCCAGGCTGGCGCTGGACGGCACGACGGCCAAGGACGGCAGGCTGCCGGTCAATCCTTCGGGCGGCCTGAAGGCCAAGGGCCATCCGATCGGCGCCACCGGCGTGTCGATGCACGTCTTATCTGCCATGCAGTTGACGGGCGAGGCCGGCGGCATCCAGGTGCCGGGCGCAAAGCTCGGCGGCATCTTCAATATGGGTGGCGCTGCCGTCGCCAACTACGTTTCCATTCTCGACCGGATCAGGTAGAAGCGGCCCGTATTTTTGGGGCGTGGTGATGACAAATCCGGTTCTGGTCGAGGTCTTGCGCGGCGCGATCGTCGAGAGCGTCCATCGCGGCGCTGTCGCAATCTTCGACGGTGACGGCAAGCCTGTCCTGGAGATCGGCGATACGGCGCGGCCGGTGTTTCCGCGCTCGGCGGTCAAGGCGATCCAGGCGCTGCCGCTGGTTGAAACGGGTGCTGCCGATGCGTACGGCTTGGGCGACCGCGAACTGGCGCTGGCCTGCGCTTCGCATTCGGGCGAACCCGCGCATGTCGAACTGGCGCAGGCGATGCTGGCCAAGGCCGGGCTCGACAAGTCGGCGCTGGAATGCGGCGCGCATTGGCCGTCGAGCCACGACGCGACGATCGCACTGGCCCGCACAGGCGTCTCGCCGAACGCACTGCACAACAATTGCTCGGGCAAGCATTCCGGATTTCTCTGCACCTGCGTGCACTCAGGGATTGCCCACCAAGGCTACGTCAAGGCAGGCCATGGTTTGCAGGAGATGGTGCGCGACGCCATGCAGGCGGTGACCGGCGCTGCCCACGATGCGGATCACCGGGCAACCGATGGCTGCTCGATTCCCACCTATGCCGTGCCGCTGAAAAGTTTTGCCCTTGGCTTTGCCCGCATGGCGACGGGCAGGAGCTTTGGCCCTGAGCGCGCCAAGGCGGCCAAACGCCTGCTGTCTGCCTGTATGGCCGAGCCTTTCCTGGTCGCCGGCACCGGCAAAGTGGATGTGGCGCTGATGCAGGCCGCGCCCGGCCGCATATTCGTCAAGACGGGCGCCGAGGGTGTCTATTGCGCTGCCGTTCCGGAGCTTGGCCTCGGCATCGCGCTAAAATGCGATGACGGCGCCGGCCGCGCCGCCGAGGTGATGATTGCCACTGTGCTGGCAAAACTTCTCAGCGCCGACGGCGCACTGGCGGCGAACCTTCTGGAGCGGGCCAATCCTCCGATCGAAAGCCGCATTGGCGCCAAGGTCGGCTCGCTGCGGCCGACGACGACGCTCAGCTGACCCTGTTTCGCTCGACCGTCAGGTGCGCATAGCCGCTATCGCTCGACCGCGCGAGGTCGCCGGTCGCCGGTTCGGCCCAGCGCTGGCCGATGATGGCGCCGTTCTTGGCGCCGTCGATGACGTTGTCGGAAATGATGGCGTTTCCAGCGCCTTCTACCACAGTGACGGCGATGCCGGTTCCGGCCTGACGGATGATGTTTCCCGTCGCCACAACATTGCGCATATAAGCGCCCCAGCCGATCTGCATGCCGTAGAGCGGCGCGTTCTCGATGACATTGCCCGAGACGGTGGTGTCGGCCTCGACGCTGATACCGACGCCGAAGCCCGGCGCGTCGGCGGGGTAGGGGCCGGTGGTCGAGAGGTTGCGCATGATGTTGTTTGAGCAGACACCCATACGGCCGCCGTCGTTGAAATTGACGATCGAGATGCCGTTAGCGGCACCATCGACGATGTTGTTGCCGATGATGGCGCCTTCGAAGGAGAATTCGGAATAGAGCGCGGTTTCGCCCGACCGCGAGCAGGTGTTGCCGGTCATCTGCAGATTGCTGGAACTGTTGGCGCGGATCGCCGAGAAGGCGCAGTCCGAGACGATGTTGCCGGTGACCGAGACATTGCCGGCACGGAAGGCGTTGATGCCATTGCCGTTCTGCCCGGTGCCGCCGCCGCGCGCGCCGATCCGCTGCACGCGGTTGCCGCTGACGATCGTGCCGTCCTCGGCCTGCTGCCAGCGATGCACAAGAATGCCGCCATTGCCACAGTCGGATACGGTGTTGTCGGATATCGCCAGGCCAGCGGCCTCGACGGAGTAGATGCCGGCGTCCGCAGCCCCCGAAATCTCGGACCGCTCGATGCGGCCCGACGCATGCTCCAGCGCCAGCCCATGCTTGCCGCTGCCGGTGATCGTGCAATTGTCAATGACGAGATGGGCGACGCGGCGCAGGTCGAGCAGGCCTTGCGCATCGTCGGCCAACCCGCCGTTGGCGCCGTCGAAGACCAATGCGGTGAACTCTATATGCTCGGCCTGTTCGGCCGTCAGCAAATGGCCATTGCCGCCATAGAGGATGCGCGAGGCGCCCGGCACGCCCGAAAGCCTGACGCGGGCGGGCAGGGTCAGGTTGGACACGACATAGGTGCCCGGCGGCAGGAACACCGGCGCATTGCGCTGGCTTGCCTCGGCTAGCATCGTGGCGAAGGCCTTGCTCTGGTCGTCCGGTGCGTCCGGCTCCACGCCAAGCTCGGCGGCATTGATCGAGCCAAGCGCTGCCGTCTTCGCCAAGGCGTTGTCCAGCGAAACGCCGAGCACCGCAAAGCCGACAGTCCCCTTGAGAAGCGTTCGTCTGTTCAACATCGGCACAGATCCCTGCGATGAAATGGTTCTTCGCAGGAATTGGGCCAGCCGCATAGGTCTCCGCTCGGCGATAGTCCGACCAATGACCGGGTCCGCCAAGTGGCTTGTACAGTCGCCGAAGCGGGCCTAAGTTTATCCGATGAGCAGGGCTTTCACCCGCGAGGAAGACAGCGAAAACGCCATTGCCGGCATCGGCGAGCGGCCGATCAGCCAACACCGCAATCTGGTGACGGAGCGCGGCCTGGCGATGATCGAGGACAATCTGGCCGATCTGCGCGACATTTTGGCGAAAGCCGAGCGAAAAGCCGATCGCGAGCGCATTGCCGTCGTCTCGCGCGACCTGCGCTACTGGACAGCGCGCCGCGAAAGCGCCGAGCTTTCCGTGCCGGAACCGGGCAGCGACCAGGTGCGCTTCGGCATGGGTGTCACGCTGGAAAGCGATGACGGCAAGAAAGTGCACTGGAAGATCGTCGGCGAGGACGAGGCCGACCCCTCAAAGGGCAGCATCTCACACGTCTCGCCAATGGCCGTGGCGCTGTTCGGCAAGAAGGTCGGCGACGTCGCAAGCGTCAACGGCAAGGAATGGGAAATTGTCAAGCTGTCGGACGCCTGACGCCAGCTCACCCTATTTGCACAGCCAGCTTTCGCAACGCGGGCTCATACTTGTCCATGACATCGCGAGCAGCACGTATTTGCCGTTCGACGTCGTCACACGGCACCGGCCTTAGGATGATGCCGTCGTGGTTTCGATGATCTGGAGTTCATCGCCCACTTGCAGGCTCAAGCTGTCGAGCGTTTCCCGCGGCAGGATTACAACGCCCGATCCGTCCTCAAGTCCGTGAATGATGGTGTTCATAGCTATACCATAGGTTGCGCCCGATATTGTAACGCAACTTTGATAAGCAGTGCAACTGTTTCAATCAGCTCGCCAGCAGCCGGTCCAGCAACCGATCCGCAGCCTCCGGGATAACCGTCCCTGGCGGGAAGATTTCCGCGGCACCCGCTTCCAGCACTGCGCCGTAATCCTGCGGCGGGATGACGCCGCCGACGACGATCAGCATGTCGGGGTGGCCGAGTTTCTTCAGCGCATCGCGCAATTCGGGGATCAGTGTCAGGTGCCCCGCCGCCAGCGACGAGGCGCCGATGACATGGACGTCCTGCGCCACCGCCAGCCTGGCGATCTCGTCGGGTGTCTGGAACATCGCGCCGACCGTCACGTCGAAGCCGAGATCGGCGAAGGCCGTGGCGATCACCTTCTGGCCACGGTCGTGGCCGTCCTGTCCCATCTTTGCGACCAGGATGCGCGGCTTGCCGCCGGACTTCTTCTCGAAAGCTTCGAGCTTCTCCAGCAATCGGCCGACCGTCAGATTGTCGCCAAGCGCATTGCGATAAACGCCGGAGATCGTTTGCACCGAGGCGACGTGACGGCCAAAGACCTTTTCCAGCGCCAGCGAGATCTCGCCGACCGTGGCATAGGCGCGCGCGGCGCGGATGGCAAATTCCAGCAGGTTTCCGTTACCCTGCGCAGCGCGGGTCAGCGCATCGAGCGCGCTCTCGACCGCGCCGACATTGCGCGTGCCTTTGAGGTTCTGCAGCTTCGACAACTGTCGGGCCCTGACCTCGGCATTGTCGATCTTCAGCACGTCGACTTCGATGTTGTTCTCGGGGCGATGCGCGTTTACGCCAACCAGTATCTGCTCGCCGGAATCGATACGCGCCTGCGTGCGCGCCGCCGCTTCCTCGATGCGCAGTTTTGGAATGCCCTGTTCGGTTGCCGCCGCCATGCCGCCAAGCGCCTCGACCTCTTCGATATGGGCGAGCGCACGCGCCGCCAGATCATGCGTCAGCCGTTCGACATACGCCGAGCCGCCCCATGGATCGATGATGCGGGTGGTGCCGGATTCCTTCTGCAGGATCAACTGCGTGTTGCGGGCGATGCGGGCCGAGTGGTCGGTCGGCAGCGCCATCGCCTCGTCGAACGAGTTGGTGTGCAGCGACTGGGTATGTCCCTGCGTCGCCGCCATCGCCTCGATCATGGTGCGGGTGATGTTGTTGTAGGGGTCCTGCGCCGTCAGCGACCAGCCGGAGGTCTGGCAATGGGTGCGCAGCGACAGCGAGCGTTCATCCTTCGGTGCAAAATTCTTCTGCATCAGGGTCGCCCACAGCAGGCGCGCCGCGCGGAGCTTGGCGATCTCCATGAAGAAGTTCATGCCGATCGCCCAGAAGAAGGAAAGCCGCGGGGCGAAACGGTCGATGTCGAGCCCGGCGGCGACGCCGGCGCGGGCATATTCGATGCCGTCGGCGATGGTGTAGGCGAGCTCCAGGTCCGCGGTCGCGCCGGCCTCCTGCATGTGATAGCCGGAGATCGAGATCGAATTGAACTTCGGCATGTGCTGGGAGGTATAGGAGAAGATGTCAGACACGATCCGCATCGAGGGCTTCGGCGGATAGATGTAGGTGTTGCGGACCATGAACTCTTTCAGAATGTCGTTCTGAATGGTGCCGGCGAGATCCTTCTGCGCGACGCCCTGTTCTTCGGCCGCAACGATATAGAGCGCCATGATCGGCAGCACCGCGCCATTCATGGTCATCGACACCGTCATTTCGTCGAGCGGGATGCCGTCGAACAATTGCCGCATGTCGAGGATGGAATCGATGGCCACGCCCGCCATGCCGACATCGCCTGATACACGCGGATGGTCGCTGTCATAGCCGCGATGTGTGGGCAGATCGAAAGCGACCGAAAGGCCCTTTTGGCCGGCGGCGAGATTGCGCCGGTAGAAGGCGTTGGATTCCTCGGCCGTCGAGAAGCCGGCATATTGCCGGATCGTCCACGGCTGCTGGACATACATGGTCGGGTAGGGACCGCGCACGAAGGGCGGCATTCCCGGATAGGTGTCGAGATGCGGCAGCCCCTTGAGATCGCCCTGGCCGTAGAGATGCTTGACGGCGATGCCTTCCGGCGTCAGCCGCTGGCCCTTGACCTCGACCGGCGCGCGCCGTGGCGCCGACCAGCCAATGTGGCTGAAATCCGGGATCACTGTGCGGCTCCGATTGCCTGGTCGATGCGGACGGGAAACAGCGCCTCGCACACCGCCACGCCCTCTGTGAAAGGCGGCCGCCGCTCAGCCGCCAGCGTCTCGACCGGGGCATCGTTTTTCAGCGGGTAAAGCGTGGTGCCGATGATTGCCCGTTCACCCGACCGGTAGGCCTCGGCGCGGCGCTCGGATGCTGCCTTCACGCGCTTCTGGATATGCCCTTGCTGCAGGCTTGCCAGAACGCCGCCTTCCGCTTCGATCCGCTGGAACTCTTCCCACGCCGCTTCGCACAGGCCCAGGGTCAGCGCCTCGACCGCGCCCGACCCCAAGGCTGGGTCGGCGACATGGTCGATATGGCTTTCATTGGCCATGATCAACTGCGCATTGCGGGCGATGCGGCGGGCAAAGCCGGCCGGCAGCCCGTGGGCGATGGTGTGTGGCAGGGTGGAGATCGAGTCCGCGCCGCCTGCTGCCGCTGCAAAGCTGGCAATGGTGGTGCGCAGGATGTTGGTTTCGGCATCCGCCGCCGTCATCATGCGGAACGACGTCTCGGCATGGATGTTGGCTGTCGATGCCGGGATGGAACAGGTTTCCTGGATACGTGCCCACAGCCTGCGCAACGCCCGGACCTTGGCCATGGACAGGAACTGGTCCTGGTCGACGCTCAGCGCAAAGCCGATATGGGGAGCGGCATAGACAAGCGGCTGGCGCGCATCCTCGAACATCCTGAGGTAGGACACGGCGGAAGCGAGCATGGTGCCGAGTTCCTGCGCCTCCGTGGCGCCGGCATTGTGGAACACCCGCCCGTCTGCCTCCAGCAGCACACCCGGCACGCCCAGCGAGAAGAAATGCGCCAGCGATTGCGGCATCGATGCCTGCAACGCCTCGATCGACATGCGCAGCCGGCCGGTTCCGGCAAAGATTGCCGCCGGGTCGATGCCGAAGGAGAGGTTCAGCTTTGCCGGGTCGGAGCGGCGCTTGCTCAGGAACGCCACCAGCCAGTCGGCAACGGCACGGCTCCAGGGATGGGCGTCGATGCGGATCTGCGTGCGGTTTAGCGGTACGCCGTCCAGCACCGTCTCCAGCGCCTGCGCCGTCCTCGGCAGGCCATAGCCGAACGCATTCGGAGCACCCTCGAAGACAAGCGACAATCCCGTCGCGCCTTGTGCCACATCGTCCAGGGCCTGCGTCTTGGCGCGGCCGATATCGGGATGGTCAATGCGCTGGCTGACAATCCAGGGCAATTTGGGGTTGGCGCGCACAAGCGGCTCGGCGCCGCCGGCGCGATCGTAGAGCGGTTCGATGCGAATCTGATCGTCGGTATGCGAGACCAGTTTTTCCTCGAAGGAGGCGCCGGCGAGCGCCTTTTCGGCCAAGGCCAGCCAACGCTGGCGCTCGACGCCAGCGGGTTCGACACTCCTGGTCAAGGCTCCGGCGCCCATCCATGCTCCTCGTTTTTATGCGGCCGCACCAGCGTCAGCGGTCCAGTCTACGGTTCCCTGCCCGATATCGCAATGCAATGCGCCTGCGACGGCTGGATTCGATGTCCTGGATATAGGGCAGCCTACGTGGACGAACCATGAACGATTGCCAAACAGCGGCAAAATCCGCAAGTTCCAAAAACCGATTTGGAGGATTGGTTCAATTTAGACGATTGGCCCAATCTGGATGAATAGCCAACTGGATGGATAGCCCAATTGGAGAATAGCATTGTCGCTGCGCAATGGCCTGACTATACCCTGCGGCACGGCCACAGGCTTTTAACACATCAGTTTGCGGAGACATGGCCATATGGCTGACGACACCAGCATTTTCCTCGGCGCCAGCCGCAAGCCCGACGACAGCTATCAGCGCGCCGAACAGCTCTTGCTGCAATATGGCAACCGCCATGGCCTGATCACCGGCGCCACCGGCACCGGCAAGACGGTTAGCCTGCAGATCCTGGCCGAGGGGTTTTCCAATGCCGGCGTGCCTGTGTTCTGCGCCGATATCAAGGGCGACCTGTCCGGCATTGCCATGATGGGCAAGGCGCAGGATTTCCTGGTCAAGCGGGCCGAGCAGGTCAAGCTCGACCCTTACGACTTCCAGGAATTCCCGGTCATCTTCTGGGACCTGTTCGGCGAGCAGGGCCATCCGATCCGCGCCACCGTCTCGGAAATGGGGCCGCTGCTTCTGTCGCGGCTGATGAACCTCTCCGAAGCGCAGGAAGGCATCATGAACATCGCCTTCCGCATCGCCGATGAGGATGGCCTGCTGCTGCTCGACATGAAGGATCTGCAAGCGCTGCTGGCCAACATCGCAGCGCGCGCCGACGAGATCAGCTCGCGCTACGGCAATGTGACCAAGCCGTCGGTCGGCGCAATCCAGCGCACGCTTCTGGTGCTGGAACAGCAGGGCGCGGCGCATTTCTTCGGCGAACCGGCTTTGCGCATCGCCGACATCATGCGCACCACCCGCGACGGCCGCGGCGCCATCAGCGTGCTCGCTGCCGACAGGCTGATGATGAACCCCAGGCTCTACGCCACCTTCCTGCTCTGGCTGATGTCGGAACTGTTCGAGCAATTGCCCGAGGTCGGCGATCCCGAAAAGCCGAAGCTGGTGTTCTTCTTCGACGAGGCGCATCTGCTTTTCGACGAGGCGCCGAAGGTGCTGATCGACCGCGTCGAGCAGGTGGTTCGCTTGATCCGTTCGAAAGGCGTCGGCGTCTATTTCGTCACGCAGAACCCTTTGGACATCCCTGAAAAGGTTCTCGCCCAGCTCGGCAACCGTGTGCAGCACGCGCTGCGCGCCTATACGCCGCGTGAGCAGCAGGCGGTCAAGACCGCCGCCGACACCTTCCGGCCCAATCCCGATTTCGACTGCGCCACCGCCATCACCCAGCTCGGCACCGGCGAGGCGCTGGTCTCGACGCTGGAGGTCAAGGGCGTGCCGTCCATGGTGCAGCGGACATTGATCCGGCCGCCGTCGTCCAGGCTTGGCCCGATCACGGCGGACGAGCGCCGCAAGCTGATCGACCAGAGCCCGGTCGCCGGCCAGTACGACCAGACCATCGACCGCGAATCGGCCTTCGAGATGCTGCAGAAGAAAGCCAAGGATGCGCAGGACGAGCAGGCGCAGCAGGCCGACAGCGGGCGCTCGCGCTGGACCATTCCGGGCTTCGGCAATGACGATCGGCCGCCGCAGCAATCAGGCGGTCGCCGGGCCCCTGCACCACGGCCGTCCAACCGCCAGACGGTGGCCGAAGCCGCGATCAAAGCGGTGGTGCGCTCGGTCGGCTCGTCGGTCGGCCGCGCGATCGTGCGCGGGATTCTGGGCAGCCTGTCCAGGGGGCGGTGAAAAGTCTCAGATCGCCCGCCTCGGACATGATCAGCGGCCAAAATATCGCCATCGACGGCGGTTGGTGAGGGGTGGCCGGCCTCCTGGAACTGCGCGACGACCGCGCCCGTCTGGTCCTGGCGCCCCAAAAGGGCGCGGCGATCGACCGCTTCGACGCACTGGTCTGCGGCGCAACGGTGCCGCTGCTCCGCCCCGACGATGGCACCGGCGCCTCCGGCTGCCAGCTTCTGGTTCCCTGGTCGAACCGCATCTCAGGCGGCGGTTTCGCCTTCGACGGCCGCTTCCATGCGATCGAGCCGAACGTGCCGGGGGAGGCCTTTCCAATCCATGGCGACGGCTTCCAGAGGGAGTGGCGGATTGCCAGCCACAGCGCCACCGAGGCGGAACTGGTCCTCGACGCCGGTGAAATCGGCCCCTACCGATATACGGCGCGGGTCGCCTATGCGCTGCATGACGGGGCCTTGCATGTCACGCTCACGGTGGAGAATCGCACCGGCATTCGCCTGCCTTACGGGCTCGGTTTTCATCCCTGGTTCCCGCGCAGCGCCGGAACGACGCTCGAGGCGAAGGCGGCGCGGGTCTGGCTGGAGGACAAGCATCATCTGCCGGTCGGCGTGGCGCCGGTGGCCGATTACCCCGCGTGGAATTTCTCGAACGCCTCCCTGTTGCCGCGGAGCTGGGTCAACAACGCCTTCGACGGCTGGGACCGCCGCGCCAGGATGACCCGGCCCGAGGACAGGATCGCCATCTCGCTCACGGCCTCGCCGCCGCTCGACGTCTTTATCCTCTATTCGCCGTCGATTGATGCGGATTTCTTCTGCTTCGAGCCGGTGTCGCATACCGTCGATGCGCATCACGGCAAAGGGCTGACCCCGCTTGAGCACGGCGCTACGCTGAGTGCAAACATGCGCCTCGATTGGCGTTCCGCTGCTTCGCTCTGATGCGTCATGTGCACACCCACTCGCGGATCTTGCATTTCTGTCCGCTCCGCTCGCACGCCTGCAGTGTCAGGTCTTCGGCATCCCGGCGTGTTTGCGCCGTCTCGGCGCCCCAACTGGTCAGCCGCCCTTCCGGCTTCTCGCCTACGGCGAGGGCGCCGCAATGCTTGTAGGGAAAGCCGGTATTGTCGTCATCGTCCCAATGGCGATGGTTGCGGAATACGCTGACCACGGCGCAGCTGCCGCCGCCGGCGTTCTGGCAATGCTTCAGCGCGATGTCCATCGCCTCCTGCCGCTTGTCGGCGCCCCAAAAGAAGCCGTGCTTCTCGTCGGGGCTCGAATAGGCGATCGCCGCCCAGATGCCTCTCTCCTCCTGGGCCGGCGGCTCGGGCACGTCCGCCGCCGGGGCTAGGTCCGCCGCGCCCAGCCGCCCGGCGCAAAGCAACAGCATGCCGATCGCCGCAATGGCGGAATTCACCCTCATTGTACGCCTCCTTGTTTTCCTGCTGCCGAGGCCACGGAAATGACGACGCAGCTGTTGCCGGTTGGCAGCAGCATCGCGTTGCCCCCTCCATTGGCGAGTTCATAGACGCTGATTTGTCCAAGATTGTTGGCGAGCTTGCTGTCTTTCGGAAGCAGGGCCGGAACATCGGCGCAATTGGCCGCGAATGGCGCCACCCTGACCATCGTACCTTCGCAAACGGATGCGGTGGGTGCTGCGAACACCAGGCCTGCCGCCGGACCGCTGTAGCCCTGTGTAGCGTAGTTCATGCCGACCAAGGCTTCCACGAGGTGTTTGTCGGGGGCCTCGTTGTTCCAGATCGACTGGACGCTGTACGTCGTGCCGGTTGTCAGCATCTGCCCAAGGGCTGGGAAAATGTTGGAACAAGACTGCAAGCCTGCCTCTTTGGCGTGTTGCAGAAATGGCGTCTCGGCCAGGGCCGGATTGGGCTGGTTGGTCTCCGCGACCGCCGGCTGCGGCAATAAATTGTGGAGCAGGTCGTAGCGCATGGCCGCGAAGCCGGCCGTGGCGACGACGGCAATGGCGAGCAACGAGAAGACAGCGGTCCTCGCGCGGTTTCGTTGCGGTCTGCTCCGGTCTTCGATGCCGACCCGGACAGCATCCTTTCCCTGGTTGCGGGACATTATCCGGTCATGGATCGATTGCTGGTTCATCGCGATTGCCTCGTCAATTGATCGCCGCAACGGCCGCGGCCAAGCCCTTGAGGGTGGCGGTTACGTTGATCGTCCTGCCATCCGTGGTCGGGAAGGAGATGACGGATGCCGCGGCCTTCGAAATCTGTTCGCGCATGATCGGACCAACCGGCAGCATGCCGACGCAGACGGCCTGATTGCATCCGTCGAGTTGAATTTTTATCGGCTCCTTGCGCCCCTCGAATGTCAGCGAGACAGGAGCGTCGCTCTTGGCGATCGGCGGGGCGCGCAAGATCATGTAGGGGTTGCCTTCCTTGGTGGCGGCAAGCGACCAGCTGAACGCAACCTGTCCTGCCTGGTCCTCGATGATCTGGGTGACATTGCAGACCTTTTGGCGCGCCTTCAGGTTCTCGTCGCAGATCAGCGTCCAGTTCTCGAAAGGACGGGTGGTCCGTTGATACTCGCCAAGCTTCGCATCCGCAGGGATCGCTACGTCGGAAGGTTTTACCCTGTAGCCGGAAGGGATCGCTTCCTGCCCGGCCGCTAACGGGCCGGACAGGAGCATTGACGTCATGGATATCGCGACAGCAAGGACTGCCTGCCTGATCATGGCCGGGCTCTAGTTCAGCGTAAGGCTGACGCCCGCGCCGACACCCCAGTGTCCCCCTGCCGTCGTACCGGACAGGTTCGCTCGAACACGTCCTTCCTCGCTGGTGTAGCCGGCGCCGAAGGCCAGGGCGCCTTCACCGCGCCAATAGCCTCCGCCGGCGGCCACGCTCAGCTTGCCGGGACGATCGTCGTAGCGCAGCGAGCCGGCCGCCAGGCCGATTGCCGCAGCCTGGCGCGCCTCGCCCCTGACCTCTCCCATGTCCATGTTGAGCTGGCTAAGTTTGGAGTCCGCATACGCATTGGCTTGCTGCAGCGTGGTGGCCGCCACCTGGTTGGTGTAGTTCTTCGAATTGTCCAGGTTCAATGCTAACCCGCTGTTGAACTGCTGAACATTGACCGCATCGGTGTTGGCAACGCCCGGCCCGACATTGTGGATGACCACCGGCGTGTTGGGATCGCCGCCGGCAAGCGTTATCGAGTTGGACTTGTTGCCGTTCCCGTCCTTGTCGTACTGGACGGCGAACTGGTTGAGGTCGCCGACGCTACCCTGCATGGCTTCGACCGCCTGGTTGGTGGCGAAGAGCTGGCTGCCGTTGATGGCGTCGGTGGAGGTGCCGCTGATCCGGCCCGCCGCGACATTGGTGACGGTGCGCTCGTTGCCGACGGTGCCGACGCTGACCGTGCTCGTCGGAGCTGTTCCGGCGAAGGTATAGGCAACGCCGTTGATCGTGGTGCCGGTGGTGGCGACCGCCGCCGCCGTCGTCGAGCCCGCGCCGAGCGCGACGCTGCCCGGCTCGTTGGCCTTTGCGCCGGCGCCGAGCGCCACCGCCTGCGCTCCGTTGGTGGTCGCGTTGGTGCCGAGGGCGATGCTGTCGGCCTGGTTGACGGTCGAGTTCTGGCCGATCGCAATGCCTCCCGGCGCCGTCTGCTGCACGATGGCGCCATTGCCGATGCCGATGCCATTGTCGCCGTTGACGGTGGTGCGCGGACCGACCGCAACCGAATCGACGCCGACCGCGAGCGAGTCCGCTGCCGTCGAATTGGCATGGAAATACAAGCTTCCCGTCACCGCGAACGAGCTCAGCGCGCCCTTCAACTGGCGGAGCGTGACCGCGTCCTGGTCCTGCGTGCCGTCGGCCACGTTGATGATCTGGCGATAGGAGGTGGAGGTGCCGACCGAGACGGCGCCGAGCAGGCTCATGTCCGCGGTGTTGTAGGGAATGAGGCCGGTGCCCGAGAGGATCGATCCCGATACGGGCGCGACCGCCCGATCCGAAACCGAGCCGGCGCCAAGCGCCACGCCGCCGATGACGCTGGCCTGGGTGTCGCGGCCGAGCGCCAGCGCATTGTCGGCGCTCGCGGTCGCCTGGTAGCCCAGGGCGGAAGAGCCGATCCCTTGCGCGAAGGAGTCCGCGACGGCAAGCGTCCTGTCGTTGGTGCGCACATAGCGGATGCCGTCGCCATTGGCGTCGGTGTAGGCCAGCGAGGTGTCGCCCGTAATGTTGCTGATCGAATTGCCGAGATTGGTGATGTCAGCCGTGTTGGCGGCAATGTCGGTCGTGTTCTGCGTCACCTGCTGGTTGGTCGCAAACAGCTGCGAACCATTGACCGCGTCGGTCGAGGAGCCGCTCAACTGCCCGGCCGCGACATTCTGGATCTGGCGTTCCGCGCCCACCGAGCCGACCGAAAACGCTCCCGCCGGCGTGGTTCCGGCGAAGGTGTAGGCAACGCCGCCGATCGTGGTGCCGCCGACCGCCGTCGTCACGGTCGACACCGCATTTGCGCCGATCGCCACGTCGCCGGCATTGTTGGCCACGGCATTCGGGCCGATGGCAACGGAATCCGTCCCCAGCGCCTGCGAATCCGCCAGCGTCGAATTGGCGTGGAAATACTTGATGCCGCCGCCCGTGCTGATGCTGTTGATCGTGTTGCCGAGATTGGTGATGTCGGCGGTGTTGGCGGCGATCGCCGTGGTGTTCTGCGTCACCTGCTGGTTGGTGGCGAAGAGCTGCGAGCCATTGATGGCGTCGGTCGACGAATTGCTGAGCCGGCCCGCCGCGACATTGGTGATGGTCCGCTCCGCGCCGAGCGCGCCGACGCTGACGGTGCTCGCCGGCGTCGTACCGGCGAAGTTGTAGGCGACGCCGCCGATCGTCGTGCCGGCGGTGCCGACCGCCGCGGCGGTTACCGAGCCGGAGCCGAGCGCCACGTCACCTGCGTTGCTGGCAGCAGAGCCGGCGCCCAGCGCGATCGCGTTCTGGGCGGCGGCATTCGCACCTACACCAACAGCGGTCGCCTGAACGCCGGTCGCAAACGCGTTCTGGCCGATCGCCGTGCTGGACGTGGCTGTGGCGTTGGCATTGGCGCCGACGGCGGTGCTGTATTGGCCCGAGGCCTTGGAGATGTACCCCATTGCCGTTGCGTCAAGCGCCGATGCGACGGCGCCGCTGCCGAAGGCCGAGGCGTTGGCGTCGGAGGCGCTCGAATTGGTGCCGGCCGCGATGGCGTTCGTCCCCGTCGCGGTGGAGACCGGTCCGATGGCGACGGAGTCCGTGCCCGTTGCAGACGAGTCCGCCGCCGTCGAATTGGCGTGGAAATACTTGATGCCGCCGCCGGTGCTGATGCTGTTGATCGTGTTGCCGAGATTGGTGATGTCGGCGGTGTTGGCGGCGATCGCCGCCGTGTTCTGCGTCACCTGCTGGTTGGTCGCAAACAGCTGCGAGCCGTTGATCGCGTCGGTCGACGAGTTGCTGAGCCGGCCCGCCGCGACATTGGTGATGGTCCGCTCCGCGCCGAGCGCGCCGACGCTGACAGTGCTCGTCGGCGTCGTGCCGGCGAAGCTGTAGGCCGTGCCACCGATCGTCGCGCCGCTGGTGCCGACCGCCGTCGCGGTCACCGAGCCCGAACCGAGCGCTACGTCGCCGGAGCTTGCCGTCGCCGTCGCGCCATTGCCCAGCGCGACATTGCCGGCAAGGCCGGCTGCACCCGCTGTCGAGCCATTGCCCAGCGCCACGGAGCCTTGCCCGACGGCCTTGTTGTTGTTGCCGATGGCAACCGCGCCTGCGGCCTGGTTTGCGGCTGTGGCGGTTGCCGTGCCGTCGCTGTTGGCGATGTTGTTGGCGCCGCCGGTGAAGGCGCCGGTGCCGCTGGCATAGCTCGGATCGCCAATGGAGACAGCGCCGTTGCCAAAAGCTGTGTTGCCGGCGCCGATGGCGACAGCCTTGCCGCCCGTGGCCGTCGCGGCCGTGCCGATGGCAACCGCGTCGGCGGAATTGGCGACCGCGCCAGTTCCGGCGGCGATGGCATTCTGGGCGGTGGCGGCAGCGTTGTTGCCGATCGCCACAGTGGCGACGGCTGTGGCCTGGGCTCCAGAACCCGTGGCGACCGAGCCGGTTCCACTCGACACAGCACCATTGCCCAATGCAAGAGCAAAGTCGCCCGAAGCATTCGAGGTAGTGCCCAGCGCCGTGGAGCTTGCTCCCGACGCAGCGGCTCTCTGCCCCCCAGCAAACGAATTGGTACCGCTGGCGACAGTTCCCCAGCCTACGGCTGTCGCATAGTTGTTGCTGGCCGTGGAACTGGTGCCTAGAGCAGTGGCATTCCCTCCCGAAGCGACGGACAACGTGCCCAAGGCGTTGGAGCCGGCTCCAGTGGCATTAGCCTGAACGCCGAGTGCAACGGAATTGACACCGCTCGAGATCGTGCCTTGGCCCAACGCCATCGCGCCACCCGCTCCTGTAGCCTTCGCATTCAGGCCAATAGCAACCGCGTATTGCGCCGACGAAACGGACGAACGTCCCATCGCAATGGCATCGACCTGGGATGCTGTCACATCTGTGCCGATGCCGACCGCGCCTTGGGCCAGCGCTCCCGTTCCGGCCGCGGTACGTGAGCCGAGATAGACGGAGTTTATCGCCGTAGCAGTCGACTGGAATCCGATGGCGACGGCATTCTGGTTGCTTGCTACGGCGCTGTTACCTTGGGCAATCGAATCCACGCCGGATGCCGTTGCCCCGAACCCGAGCGCGGTGGCGCGCAGCCCGGTCGCCCGGGTAACAGAGCCGATGGCCGTCGAGTTGACTCCGTCGGCACGCGCATTATTGCCAAAGGCGGCCGCTTGTGGTTGCAACCGAATTAATGCCAATAGCGCTTGCTGCGTCCCCGTTGGCATTGGCGTTCCCGCCCACGGCGAGGGCATTGACACCGGTTGCGCCTGCGAAGACACCTATGCCTATGGAATTGAGGCCATTGACACCCATCGCATAGCCGATGGCGATCGTGCCGTCGCCCGTTGCACTGTTGGAACTGCCCAACGCCACGCTGTTGTTGCCATTCGTCGCGGCGCCGTTACCGATGGCGACGGCGTTGCCGCCGGTCGCCGAACCGCCGCCAGCCTGATATTGTGCCTGGGCCGGTGTGGCGAGGCCGAGCGCGGCGATCGCGGCCAGGCCGCCGAGCATGCTGGCCGGGCTCACGCCACAGGCCAGAGCCGAACGCACGCTGGTGCCGCTTCCCAATGTTCCCAGACCCATATTCTTGCGACCGAATCCAAGAACCCGGTGAGCCATGCGCAGCACCGCCATCAGGCGGCGCCGCACCGAGCGGCTGTCGGCCGCGCCCGCGATCCAGTTTCCGACAAAGCTTGAAGAAAGTTCGATCCTTCTCCGCCCCTCGACGCGTTTGGTCATGCTAGTTTTTCCTCGCAATTGCCGAGGCGCTCTGATGTGCCGCACCATTCGCCTCGGTGGCCAAAAAATCTTCGAAATTGCGCGTCTTCTCCCGCAACGAGAGACCGACCTTCGCGCCTTGTTTTTCAATCAGCTGATAGGCGCTCGCGACCCATGGCTGCGTCGGTTCTGGAACCGTATGCAGTGCAGCCTCCGTCCGTTCCGGCGGCAGGCTTACCGCCACCAGCGCGCGGCAGAGATCGAAATGAAATCCCGGATCGCCGTCACCACAAGCCGGAGAGGTCAGTCCAAGCACGAAACAGGCCAGGAGATGGTCGAGTTCCGCAGCGCTGATCCGGCTGGCGTATTGGCGTTGCAGTGCAGCCCAGGCCGCTTCGGCCTTAGGCGCGAAGACCTCGATTTCCGCGAATTGAATGTCCATGGGACAATCCGACATGCTGTATCATCTGGTTGCTCCCCCGCCCCAAATGACTTCCATCGCGACCATGAGCACATTCGCGGTGCAGGTATTTTGGAATAATCCGGAATCTTTGTAGGAAAATCCGGTATTTGGTCCCTGCGCGACAACTGTGACTGCTCTGCCACACAACCTTCGACTATACTGAAGATCAATCGAGGTATCGCCGCGGACAATCATGCGCGCCGCAACAGTCGTTAACGTTGCAGCTTCACCTGCCTGGGGGTTCTGTTCCGGTATCTGGACATGGTGACTGTCAAGTGGCTCTGGTCCGAGAATCCACTGAGATGAGCGACTTCCGCAATCGACAGGTCGCTCTCGATGAGAAGTTTTTCGGCGAAATCGAGACGCAGCCGCAGCAGGTATTTGTGCGGCGGCTCGCCAAAGGTCTTGGTGAATGCCAGGATGAAATGGCTCGGCGAAAGGCCACAGAGTGCGGCCAACTCGGCCACCGCGATCTTGCTGGAAAAATTTACCTCCAGGAATTCGCGCACCCGCCGGGCGCTGCGGTTCGACAGACCTCCCTTTGGGGCTTGTGGCAACTTTCGCGCTCCTGCGTAGTTCCGAAGCAAATGGACGCCGAACATGGTGACCAACGAATCGACATAGAACTCGTTTGGAGTTTCCCGATCCGTCAGTTCCGCCTTCAGCAACTGCGCGAGTTGCAGCGCCTGGAAGTCGACGGTCCCGAACGGCGGCGGTTGAAGCTCGGCATGGCCGGTGTCGAATTCACGCGTTGCCAGCTCGAAGAGACTCTCGGGGGTGAGCGCCACGATTGCGCTTTCCGTGGTGGATGATCGGGTCACCTTGCCGCCGAGGTCGGCTGGGACGATCATGATCATGCCGACGTCGCCGTCGTATTCGTGGACTTTGTCGCTGCCCAGCGATGCCGCAATCCCTGGTGAGGGTGTAAGCAGAACCGAAGCGAAATGTTCCGCCGCTTTGAATGTGTGTGATCCCGGCCCATGAACGACATGAGCCGCGCCGCCTCGAAACGTGACCAGGTAGCGCCCCGCGCTTTCCGGAATTCCGTCGAAGATGCGACGATCCTCGCGCCGCCGCTCTGTCCCGGCGCTTTCCTGGACGTTGCCTCTATGTTGCATCTTCGTCTCTGCCACTGCTGCGCCGATCAATCCAATCCTGTGCTGTATCGAGGCGCCCAGAATTCACGTTTGCTCCTGGGCGTTCCTTCGAATCCTACAGATGCTGCTTTATATTGCAAAGAAGAATTTGAGCTCAAATGAAAATTTTACCAGGATTTTGACTATAAATTTACAGGTTCGAATTTTTAGCCAAGGCTACCTGACTATTTTCCGATCTTATCTTACATTTTGCCTAGTTATTGTGCATAGTGTGCCGTCACAATCCAGCGTTGTATTCCGAATATAGATCGCGCGGCCATTGACAGAGCTGGTCGACTATCTGTCATTGCCACGGACGATCCAGCAGCAGTTATCGCCCGAATCATGGCTTCTTTCCCTTGTGCTTCTTCATGGCGGTGGCCAAATGGCCTTGATCCGAAAATCCCGCGAGGTAGGCGACTTCGGCGATAGCGACCCTCCGGGAGCGATCCAGGGCTGCGGACAGAGCATATCCCGCTCCCCCGCATGGTTGCTCTTCTGGGATTGGCATTTTCGGGGATTATGTCCGAGGGCGTGCCGATCGACCCGATCGGCGCCTGCGCTGCGTTCCTGAACCTCGCCCGCATTTTTCATTCAGCCTTGCCTCAGCCGCTTTGCCAGCCCATCGAAATTCCGTGCCGTGCAAACAGCCAACCCGGAAATCCGGACGGTAATTTGTATCCCCCATAGTCCTGCCCAAAGGCAGCGTAGCGCATCCCGCGGATAGAAAAAACATTGTAAGTGAAGAAAAAAGTTCGCGCGAGAAAAACATGGCCTGGCTTGGCCGGCGCTACGGAATTATCCGGCTCACGCAGGCCTGCTAAAGATCGCCTCGGCGTTTCTCGTACAGATCCCAGGACAGCTCGACCATGGCCAGAAGAACGTCTTCCTGGCTCCACCCGGCGGCAACCGCCGCCTCGACAATTCCACGGACGAGCGGCAGCAATTGGCGCTCGCATTCGGCCGACAGGTTGGCCTCGGCGCCGTCGGCAGGCGGACTATCGAAATCAAATCCCACCATCGGCGTTCCCCCGCCATCAATGATCTAATGAAATGTATGTCTCTGCAATCATACTCCCGTCTAATATACATCAATCGGTAACGAAACACAGCAGCGTCGAGATTGACAGGGCATGGCCGCCCCGATTGCAGCGGCTCCATGGTTCGTCTGGACGTTTTTTTTGGCCTCCTGTTGCCGGCATTGCATATCTTGGATGCGAACCCCAGGCATTCGCGTAAAGCTATCGGGATCCTGGCGAGCTTTGCCGCATGGAGCGGAACCTGCCGCTTCATGGCATCGATGAAGTCGATCAGGTCACCGGGCCGAGCAGGACCGAGCCATCCGGCACCCCGCCATCGATCGGGATGGCTCTTCGGTTTGCGCTCGCCGCCATCGGCTGGCCGATGTCGGACGTCACGATGACCGGGCTCTTCGACGGCACGCGGTCGTAGAGGTCGATGATGTCCTGATTTATCAGGCGCACGCAGCCTGACGAGACGGATTTGCCGATCGAGTTCCATTCCGGCGAGCCATGCAGGCGGTAGAGCGTGTCGACGTTGTCGTGGAACAGGTAGAGCGCGCGGGCGCCGAGCGGGTTCTTGAGGCCGCCGGGCATGCCGCCGTTCTTGGCGCTGTATTCTTCCAGTTCAGGCTGGCGGGCAACCATCTCATCGGGCGGCGTCCATTTCGGCCATTTCTGCTTCCACTGGACGACGGCGTCTCCCGACCATTCGAAGCCGGCGCGGCCGAGGCCGACGCCGTAACGGATCGCCTGGCCGCCTTCGCGCACCAGATACAGGAAATGGTTGGTCGTATCGACGATGATGGTGCCTGGCCGCTGGCCGGTCGGATCGGGAACGATCTGGCGCAGGAACTGCGGGTCCATCTTCTTGATCGGGATGGCCGGGAGCTCGAACCCGCTGTCGGAAATCGGGCCGTACATCGTCGCATAGTCGCCGAGCGGCGGCTCGTCATAGGTCGGCGGTGGCGGTTCGACCGGCGCCGGCGCCGGTCCGGTGGTGGTGCAGGCGGAGACCGCAATCGAAGCGGCGCCGAGGGCTGCAGCATTCAGAAAGCCGCGACGGCTCAGGCGATAGGGGTCGATTTCGGTCTTCAACATGGTTGCCTTTTTTAAGTCTCGAATCGCAAGAAAGCGTGAATGCCTTCAAGCGGCGCAGTGGTCGGCCTCCCCCAATGCCTGACGCGATAGGCGGTTCCGATTCTGGCCTGAGGGTGGACAAACAAAGGCGAAGCTGTGACCGCCCTGCCACTGTTGCTCGAAGGCAACAGAGTGATCAGCCGCCGGTCAGCAGGCCTTCAAGCGACGGCAGGATCAGCGCCGGCGGGAAATCCCGGTATTCCTCGGGCTGGTTGGCGCGGTTGATCCATACGGTGCGAAAGCCGAATTTGGTGGCGCCGGCGACGTCCCAGCGGTTGGACGACTGGAACGAGACGGCGCCCGGATAGAGTCGCCAGCCCGTCGCCACCATGTCGTAGGTCGACGGGTCGGTCTTGAAGCGCCTGACGGCGTCGACCGAAAAGATATCGTCCAGCACCTGGTCGAGGGCGGCCGACTTGACCGCCGCTTCCAGCATCTCGGGCGAGCCGTTGGACAGGATTGCGAGCTTGGCGCCGGATGCTTTCAGTGCCTTCAGCACGGCCGGCACTTCCGGATAGCAGTCGAGCCGCCAATAGGCTTCGAGCAGCTTGGCCTTCAGTCCCTTGTCGGCGGAGGGAACCTTGCGCAGGGCGAAATCGAGCGCCTGTTCGGTGAGCTGCCAGAAATCGGCATAGCCGCCCATCAGCGTGCGCACCCAGGAATATTCCAGCTGCTTGGCGCGCCAGATTTCCGAAAGCAGCGGGCCGTCGGGGCCGATCTCGCCGTCATGACGGCGCACGGCTGCGTGCACGTCGAACAACGTGCCATAGGCGTCGAAAACGTAAGCCGCGTAATGCATGGCGACAGTTTTGAGGGCAGGCGGCGCAAGGTGCAAGCATCGATTGTAGTCTTGATCGCTTTCTTGGGGCGCTCTGGCCTCAACAAATCCGCTCCATGCCGGTTGACGGCGCCGGTCAAAGCATCTTCCAATGCCTGGCAACAAACAGCTTTGAAGCGGAACCGAACAATGACACTGGCGACTGCGGCGCTATCGGCGACATGGACCTTCGTCGACGGCGACTGGTACGAAGGCAACGTCGCCATCCTTGGTCCGCGCAGCCACGCCATGTGGCTCGGCACCAGCGTCTTCGACGGCGCCCGCTGGTTCGAAGGCGTCGCCCCCGATCTCGAGCTGCATGCCGCTAGGGTGAACGCATCGGCGACCGCGCTCGGCCTCGCGCCGTCGATGAGCGCCGATGAGATTGTTGGACTGACCTGGGACGGGCTGAAGAAGTTCGACGGCAAGACAGCGGTCTACATCAGGCCGATGTACTGGGCCGAGCATGGCGGCTATATGGGCGTGCCGGCCGATCCGGCCTCGACCCGTTTCTGCCTCTGCCTCTACGAATCGCCGATGATCTCGCCGACCGGCTTTTCGATCACCGTGTCGCCGTTCCGGCGGCCGACCATCGAGACCATGCCGACCAATGCCAAGGCCGGCTGCCTCTATCCCAACAATGGCCGCGCCATTCTCGAAGCCAAGGGACGCGGCTTCGACAATGCGCTGGTGCTGGACATGCTGGGCAATGTCGCCGAGACCGGAACCTCGAACATCTTCCTGGTCAAGGACAGCCACGTGTTGACGCCGGCGCCCAACGGCACCTTCCTGTCCGGCATCACCCGCTCGCGCACCATGACGCTGCTTGGCGATTACGGCTTCAAGACCACGGAGAAGATGCTGTCGGTGCGCGACTTTCTTGAAGCCGACGAGATATTTTCGACCGGAAATCATTCCAAGGTCGTGCCGATCACCCGCATCGAGGACCGCGATCTGCAGCCCGGGCCGGTGGCCAAGAAAGCGCGCGACCTTTATTGGGAATGGGCGCATTCGACTTCCGCCGGTTGAGCCGCTAAAAGGCAATTGGCGCTTCATTCCGGAGTTGTTCCAGATCAATGCAGCCCTATCTTAATCCGGTATCCGCACCGGATTTTTCCATGAGGAGTATGACCGATGGCTTTTGAATTGCCCGCCTTGCCCTACGACTACGAGGCCTTGCAGCCTTACATGTCGAAGGAGACGCTGGAGTATCACCACGACAAGCACCACAAGGCCTATGTCGACAACGGCAACAAGCTGGCCGCCGAAGCGGGCCTTGGCGATCTGTCGGTCGAAGAGGTGGTCAAGCAGTCGTTCGGCAAGAATGCCGGCCTCTTCAACAACGCAGCCCAGCACTACAACCACATCCATTTCTGGAAGTGGATGAAGAAGGGCGGCGGCGGCAACAAGCTTCCGGGCCCCCTGCAGAAGGCTTTCGACGCCGACCTCGGCGGCTACGACAAGTTCAAGGCCGACTTCATCGCCGCCGGCACCACGCAGTTCGGTTCGGGCTGGGCCTGGGTCTCGGTCAAGGACGGCAAGCTGGCGATATCCAAGACGCCGAACGGCGAGAACCCGCTCGTCCATGGCGCATCGCCGATCCTCGGCGTCGATGTCTGGGAACATTCCTATTACATCGACTACCGCAACGCGCGGCCGAAATATCTCGAGGCCTTCGTCGACAGCCTCATCAACTGGGACCATGTCCTTGAAATGTACGAAGAGGCGAAAGCCTGATCGACCCAGAGAAGCCCCGGCATCGGGGCTTTTCTTTTTTTGCTGAAACAGGAGGTACACGGAAATTCGGCAGAATCCGGCCGGCGGACAGGGAATAATCCCGGCCCGCCCTCCGTTAACGTTAGGTCGCGACCCCCTCATCATCCTGGAGCCAATTGAATGAGAAAGCTTGTTATCGCCATCTCTATGCTCAGCCTCGCCGCCTCGGCGGCTTTTGCCGACCCGATCCTCGACCGACAGGGACTGATGAAGGAACGCGGCAAGATTGTCGGCGGCCTGTCGAAGATCGCCAAGGGCGAAGCGGACTTCGATGCCGCCGCCGTGCTGACGGCGCTGCAGGCGCTGCAGGTCAACGCGGAAAAGTTCGATGTCGACACGCTGTTCCCGGCCGGCAGCGACAGCGGTGATACCACCGCCTCGCCCAAAATCTGGAAAGACATGGCGGGCTTCAAATCGACCGAAGACAAGTACCTCGCCGACGTCAAGGCCGCAGTCGCCGCCGCACCCGCCGATGTCGATGCGCTGAAGGCGCAGATCGATACGCTCGGCAGTGATTGCGGCACCTGCCACAAGACCTATCGGGTGAAGAAGAGCTGATCCCGGTCAATGCCCTTGTGGAAAAAATTTGTCGGCGCCGCCCTTGTCCTGGGTGTCGTCGGTGCCGGCGCCGGCTGGCTGTTGTCGGCGCCGGTCAAGCTCGACACTGACACCCTGGCGCAGCTCGGCCCCGGCGACGCCGCCAGGGGCAAGCGCATTTTCAATGCCGGCGGCTGCACCTCCTGTCACGCCAAGCCAGGCTCGCAGGGTGACGCCCGTTTGCAACTGGTCGGCGGCCTCGAGCTCAAGACGCCGTTCGGCACCTTCGTGCCGCCCAACATCTCGCAGGATCCCAAGGACGGCATCGGCGCCTGGACGGTCGAGGACCTTGCCAACGCCATGCTGAAGGGCGTGTCGCCGTCGGGCGAGCATTTCTATCCGGCCTTCCCCTACGCATCCTACGCCCGCATGAAGCCGGCTGATATTGCCGATCTCTATGCGTTCCTGAAGACGCTGCCGGCGGTCGCCGGCAAGGCGCCGGACAATTCCCTGAGTTTCCCCTTCAACATCCGCCGCGGCCTCGGCCTGTGGAAGCGGCTCTATCTCAGCAAGGAGCCGGTGATTGCCTTTGCCGATGGCACGCCTGATCCGGTACTCGCCGGCCGCTATCTGGTCGAGGGGCCTGGCCATTGCGGCGAATGCCACACGCCGCGCGACTTCACCGGCGCCACCAGGAAGAGCCAGTGGCTGGCTGGCGCGTCGGCAGCCGAAGGCAGCGGCGTCGTGCCGAACATCACATCGGGCGAGGGCGGGCTCGGTGACTGGTCGGAAGCCGACATCGCCAACTATCTCGAAACCGGTTTTACCCCCGATTTCGACTCGGTAGGCGGCGCCATGGTCGACGTGCAGCGCAACATGGCCGAACTGCCGCCGGGAGATCGCGCGGCAATAGCCGCCTATCTCAAGGCGGTGCCGCCGCATCCCAACGGCTACCCGGTGCGCAGCAAGCCGGCCAAGTGATCCCGGCTACAGGTGGCGATCTACAGGTGGCGATCGCCGAGGAAGTCGAAGCCCGTCTCGAAGAAATGGCTGTAATTGCAGGTCAGTTCCTCGCCGGGTGCGATGTCGCGCAAGGCATAGGTTTCCTCGGGCGAGGAGACATCGCAATTCGGTTCGTCGTCATGGTTCATGTAGCGGGCGTCGTCGGCTTCGAAGACGATGTAGTTCGGATCCCGGCGGTCTGGATAGGAATAACGGTCGAGATAGTTCTTCACCGGGCCGCTCTCGCCTTCATAGGTCTCGACGTCGATGATCCGGTCGAATCTGGGGTCGAGCTTCCAGACCAGCGTGCCCTTGGCAATGTGGTTCCTGGCGAAAACCCCGATGCCCTGGATCGGTGATTTCTCGAGATAGGTGTCGACGAGCAACATAGTGGCCCCTTTGCGTATGTCATGGTCTGGAAGGTGGCGCGCATGGGTAGCGCGCAGCCATTGCAAATGCGAGTGAAAATGAGCAGCCCGGAATTCAAAAAGTGACGACCGGCGCGCCTCGACGGGCGCGCTTTTCGCTTCGACATCAGCGCTGCTGCAAGGCCAGACGAACGCCTAACGCGCAGTAGATGCCGCCAACCACCTTGCCTTGCCATTTCACCACCGACGGATTGCGGCGCAGGAACGTGCCGAGCCGGCCCGCACTCACGGCAAAGACGACTGTGCTGAAAAGGCCGAGCAGAACAAAGATTATGCCCAGCGTCATCAGCTGGAGCATCACCGATCCGTTTTCAGGCCGCACGAACTGGGGCAGGAAGGCGAGGAAGAAAAGCGCCGTCTTTGGATTAAGCACTTCGGTCAGGACAGCTTGACGAAACGCCTTGCTGGCGGAGATCGCGAGTGCGCCGGCAGTAGGGTCGGCCGGTATTCTCTCGATGATTGCGCGGATGCCGAGGTAAACGAGATACGCCGCGCCGATGTATTTTACGACGCTGAACAGCGTTGCCGAAGTGGCGATGATCGCCGAAATGCCGACCATCGCCATGATGGTATGGAACACATCGCCAGCCGCGACGCCCGCGCCCGTCGCGACGCCAACCCTGGTTCCGGAACTCGTCGCTCGCGCGACCGTCAAAAGCGTGGCTGGGCCTGGAATAAACACAAAGCCAAGCACAACCGCTATGTAAGCCGTCAAGGTGGATAGATCGATCATTGCGACGCCTCCGTTGCATTCTCAGCCTTGCCCGTCACCTCAGGTTCGGGCTTGGCCGTAACCTCGGGTTCGGCCTTGCCAGTCACCTTGAGCGCAAAGGAATAGGTGTAGGCGATCTCCTCCAGCCTGGAGAACCGGCCGGAGGCGCCGGCATGGCCGGAATCCATGTTGATCTTGAACAGCACCGGATTGTCGCCGCTCTTGCGCTCGCGCAGCCGCGCCACCCATTTGGCCGGCTCCCAATAGGTGACGCGCGGATCGGTGAGGCCGGCCAGCGCCAGGATCGGCGGGTAGTCGTGATCGGCAACATTGTCATAGGGCGAGTAGGCGGCGATGGTATTGTAATCTTCCGCCGACCCGATCGGGTTGCCCCATTCCGGCCACTCCGGCGGCGTCAGCGGCAAGCTTGCGTCGAGCATCGTGGTCAGCACGTCGACAAAGGGAACCTCGGCAACGATGGCGCCGAAATTTTGCGGCGCCATGTTGGCGATCGCACCCATCAGCATGCCGCCGGCCGAGCCGCCTTGCGCGACGATGCGGTCGTGATGGGTGTAACGCTCGGCGACGAGATGCTGCGCGACGGCGATGAAATCGGTGAACGTGTTCATCTTGTGCGCCCGTTTGCCGTCGTCATACCAGCCATAGCCCTTGTCCTTGCCGCCGCGGACATGGGCGATGGCAAAGACAAAGCCACGGTCGACCAGCGAGAACCAGTTGGTGTTGAACGCCGCCGGAATGGCAATGCCGTAAGAGCCGTAGCCGTAAAGCAGGCACGGTGCGGAGCCATCGAGCGGCGTGTCGCGGTGGTGCAGCAGCGAGACCGGCACCAGTTCGCCATCGGCGGCCGGCGCCATCAACCGGCGCGTGACATAATGATCCGGATTGTGACCGGACGGCACTTCCTGGGTCTTCAGCAGCACACGCTCGCGGCTGCGCATATTGTAGTCGAAGACCTGCGCCGGGGTCGTCATCGACGAATAGGTGAAGCGCATGATCTCGGTGTCGTATTCATAGGACCCCGACAGGCCGAGCGAGAACGCCTCTTCGTCGAACGAGATCAGATGCTCCTCGCCGCTGCGGCGATCGCGAACGACGATGCGCGGCAGCCCTTCCTTGCGCTCGAGCCTGACCATATGATCCCTGAAGCCGACCACCGACAGGATCAGCCGGCCTGGCTCGTGCGCCACCAGCTCTTCCCAATTGGCGCGAACCGGGTCATTAGCCGGCGCCGTCATGATCTTGAAGTCCTTGGCGCCGTCGGCATTGGTGAGGACGAAGAAGATGTCGCCGCCTTCTTCCAGATCATATTGCAGGCCAGTCTCGCGCTTTGCCACCAGCTTTGGCTCGGCGAAAGGCTCATCGGCGCGCATCAGGTGATATTCCGAGGTTTCGTGATCGTTGATCCCGATCATGATCCATTCGTTGGAGCGCGTGCCGCCGACATCCATGAAGAAGCCGGGATCGGTTTCCTCATAAATCAGCCGGTCATTAAGGGGGCTGCCGCCGAGCGCGTGGAACAGCACCTTGGACGGGCGATGATTGTCGTCGAGCCTTGTGTAGAAGAAGCCGTCATCGGCGGCATTCCAGACGCCGCCACCACTGGTGGCCTCGATCTGGTCGCTCAGTTCCTTGCCGCTGGTGAGATCGCGCACGCGAAGTGTGAAGAATTCAGAGCCCTTGTCGTCGAACGCCCACAACAGCTTGCGGTGATCGGCCGAATGGTCGACGCCGCCGAGGCGGAAATAGGGCTTGCCCTCGGCTTCCGCGTCGCCATCGAGCAGGATCTGCTCATCGCCGCCATCGCGCGGCATGCGGAAATAGCGGGGCTGTTCGCCGCCAAGCTTGAAGGATGAGCCGTAAGCATAGGGGCCATCCTTCATCGGCACCGTCGAATCATCTTCCTTGATGCGCCCCTTCATCTCGCCGAACAGCTGCTTCCGAAGCTCTAGCGTATCGGCCATAAGCACTGCTTGATAGGCGTTTTCGGCTTCGAGATGGGCGCGGATGCGGCCCTCAAGCAGGGAAGGGTCCCTGAACATCGCCTGCCAGTTCTCGGCCCTCAGCCAGGCATAGTCATCTGTGCGGGTAATGCCGTGATGCGTGTCGAAGACGGGGTGTTTCTCGGGGCTCGGCGGGCTGGCGGTCGGAAAAGCTGAGGTCTTGGTCATTGCGTCTCACTGAAGAAATTACTTGAATGGCAAATGAACACGCCGATCAGCGCGGGTTCAAGGGCCGGGATGTATTGGTTGCGGCGGGCTCGGGAGATGAGCCAAAAGGAGAGGATGATGAATTTCCATATCAACACCGCTGCGGCTCTCGCCGTCGTCGCTTCGACCGTTCTGGCTTTCACCGGCCAGTCTCATGCAACCGCGTTCGCCGCTTGGCAAGTGGCTGGCGTGCCGTTCGGCGACACGCTCAACGTTCGCAAATATCCGTCCGGCACCTCGCAGAAGCAGGCCGCCTATCCCAACGGGACGATCCTGCAGATGACCGGCAAGTGCACCGGCGGCTTGAATCTTCTGGAGATCGCCGGCCAGCCGCACTGGAAACAGAAACAGGCAATTCGCTATCAATGGTGTCAAGTTTGGCACGACCCGGCGCAAAACGGTGGTTTTGTTAGTGGCTGGGTCTATGGAAAATACCTCACGCCGTATTGAATCCGGTCAGACAAATCTTCTTCGGCGTGTTTCGCCAACGCTTTGCAACTTGCGGTTTGGTACGAATCCGACAATCAGCCGCCCAAACCTCGAAGCATAGACCAAGCATCGCTGCCCACTTTATGAGTCCTTGCTGATTTAGCGGTGGTGTGACCTTACGTCATGCTAGTCCTGGTCCGACCAGAAAATATCGCGAAGTTACAGAGTGCACGAAAGATTGAAGCTGAAGAGCGACTATTCGATGAATATCGTTGAATATAGCGCAAGATGCGAATTGACTTACTTTGTCTGTGGGCTCATTAAGATGCCCGGACGCGAATCCATGAAGCTCTTCCCGCGTGAAATTCGCGCCATGCCCGATCTTCCAAAAAGGGCGCAAACAGAAACATCCTTCGTTGGGGCCTAAACCATGGATATCGTCGAAACACCTTCCAGAAATAGCGATGCGCTGATCGAGCTGACCGCCGATGTGGTGGCAGCCTATGTCAGCAACAATCCCGTGCCCGTCGGCGAACTGCCGAACCTTATCGCTGATGTCCATGCCGCTCTCGGGCGCGTGGGCGGAGCAAGCGAACAGCCTCCGGCCGACAAGCAGAAGCCTGCGGTAAACCCGAAGCGCTCTGTTCATGACGATTACATCGTCTGCCTTGAAGATGGCAAGAAGTTCAAGTCGCTGAAGCGCCACCTGATGACCCATTACGGTCTGACGCCCGATGAATACCGCGAGAAGTGGAATCTCGACGCCAGCTATCCGATGGTCGCCCCCAACTATGCCGCTGCCCGTTCGCAGCTGGCCAAGAAGATGGGCCTCGGCCGCAAGCGCAAGGGGCGGTAACACCGCTCCAATGGACAAGGTCAACGGCGCCCCTTACGGCGCCGTTTTGTTTCTAGAACAATTCCAGGAAAACTGCCGAGCGCTTTCTCTTGGGAATTGCGTCGAAAGAAGAGAAGATAGAGCAATCAAGCAGTCTGCTTGAGAGCCATCTCGGCGTCGCGCTTGATGCGCTTGACCATTGAGCGCAGGCCATTGGCCCGCTGCGGCGACAGATGTTCGTCGAGGCCAAGCGACCTCAGCGTCGCCTCGGCGTCCGTTTCAAGGATCTGGCTGGCAGTCCGTCCCGAAAACAGCGCCAGCATGATGGCGACCAGACCGCGTACGATATGAGCGTCTGAATCGCCTGTGAAGGTGATGACCGGATCGGCGCCCGGCGCTCGGCTCGTGGTCAGCCAGACCTGGCTGACGCAGCCCGGCACCTTGTTGGCGGCGTTGCGTTCGGCGTCGGGAAATGGCGGCAGCGCTTCGCCGAGCTCGATCACATAGCGATAGCGGTCTTCCCACTCGTCGAGCAGGGAGAAGTCGTCGCGGATCGTCTGGATCGTCGTGGCCATTGCTCGGGATATAGTCATCCGCGGCTGCGGCGTCACGGAAAAAGAAGAAAAGCACCGCAGGCATCGAGAGGTCCGACCGGCCTGCGGTGTCGCTGTAGATACCAGCTGAAACGGTGTTTAGTTCTTCGCCACCAGCTTGGCAGGTATGTTGACTGTCGCCGGCAGCACGATGTCCTCGGCGACGCTGCCGGTGGCCAGCGATGTATCGGGCGAGGTCTCGGCGCTCTTGTCGTCCAGCATGGCGGCGGCGATCTTGGCGGTTTCCTTGGCCCGGGCGCTGATCGTATGCATCGCCGACTTGCCGGTTTCGCAGACGTCCGGTTTACGCTCGCAAATGCCGGCGATGTCGCCGACCGCTTCGCGCGCCGCAAAAAGCGCCTGGAACGGCCCGACGCTCTCGCGGCCATCCTCGTCGGGGCCGACGGTCAGCGGCAGCGCCAGCAACACCAGCGAAAACCAGAACGCCATTCTTATCAAAAAGCCCATCGATCTGCCCTCTCGTCCAATGACCGGATCATGCGTCCATGCGCAATGACCTCTTTATATCAGCGACAATGGCACATGAGGCGCAAAGGACGGCTTTCTTGCTCAGTGAAAATTTTCCTCAAATTTTAGGCAAATTCGAAGCGAGGCGTTTTGCAGTGCATTAGCCTCAAATGCCGACAATTTTCTTAACCTTGCAGTAACCATCTAAGCGATTGTTGCGCATGGATATCTTCAGAAGAGCAGGCATGCCGGCTCAGGGTTTCGCAGCCACGGGCACGCCCTTTGCACATAACGCTCCGTTTACTATGGCTACAAATGGCAGTGCATTCCGGTGCCGGCGCTCCAATTTTTGCCGCAGCGCGCTCGTTGTTCCGGTCAGCCTTATTCATTCCTTAAACGCTGGATGCGAGTTTCAAACAAGCAAAAGCGACCTGCAACGCAGGGGCAGTCACGACCGGGTGCGAGTGCGTTGAGTTTGACAACTGCCAGATATATTGAACTGCCTGGCGCGCTGGCGGCCGGTTGCGAACGCATGGTCCATCCGGCCATCATCGGCCAGGGCGATCGCCTGCGCCAGCGCCGGTTCATCGGCATCATGCTTGCCGCTCCGTTCTTCGCCGCCGGTGCGGCGGTGACACTGGTCACCTCGGGCATGGGCGCCGCCGTCACCGTCGCAACCATTTTCGCCGCCTTCGGTCTTTGCTGGTTCGCCGCCTTGCTGGTGGCGGCGTCGGGCAAGATGACGCTGGCAGCCCAGGTTGCCCTTGCCGCCGGCGGTCTTGCGCTTGCCGGCGCCGTCGCGGCAGCAGGCGGCCTGGCGTCGCCGGTTGCGCTGCTGGCCCTGGCACTGCCATTCGAGGCCTGGTGGATCGGCGGTTCAAAGCGCGCGGCACTTTGGGGCGGCCTCTCAGCTTTGGCCGCAATGCTGCTGCAGCCCTTTGTCGGCTCTGTCGTCCCGCTCGGCGGGGCGCAAGTCGCGGCGTGGTACTGGCTGCTGCCGCTCGCCTGGGGCCTGACGCTGGTTCCCCGGCTCGCAGCCCTCGGCGATGCAGCACGCGCGCAACCCGCGCTCCTTCCAAACGACCGCCTTGAAGACATGATCGACGCCGTTGTCCTGCATGTCGCCCGGCATGGCGAGGTCCTGGATGCCTCGGCCAAGGCGCGCACCATTCTAAAACTGCCGCCCGAACTGCTTTTCGGCGCCGGCATGTTCGACCGCATCCACCTGTCCGATCGCGTTGCTTATCTCAGCGCGCTTGCCGACATGCGCGATGGCGCGCTGGCGCGCCGGCTCGATCTTCGGGTAAGGCTGCCGCAGGAAGGCAGCGCCTCGGCGGCCGACAATTACCGGCCATTCCAGCTCGAACTGATGCGCGCCGAAGGGCAGCAGGAGACCTTCACCCTGCTGCTGCGCGAGAACGACGAGGCTGCCCGATTGCGCGACGAGCTTGCTGCCGCCAATGAGGCCGCAGCGTCGGCCGAGGTGGCGAAGGGCCGCTTCCTGGCGGTCGTCAGCCACGAGCTTCGGACGCCGCTCAACGCCATCATCGGTTTTTCCGACATGCTGCTGCATGAGATGTTCGGCGGCTTCAAGGACCCGCGCCAGAAGGAGTATGTCAGCCTGGTGAAGGAGTCGGGCCAGCATCTGCTTGCCGTCGTCACCTCCATCCTTGATGTCTCGAGGATCGAGGCCGGCGCCTACGCGACCGAGCCCGAACCGTTCCGCTTTATCGAAGCGGTCGAGATGTGCCAGTCGATGATGCAGCTACAGGCCAATGCCAAGAACATCGGTCTCCAGGCGCAGATTGCGCCGGATGCCGGCGAGATCAATGCCGACCGTCGTGCCGTGCAGCAGATCCTGATCAACCTCGTCTCCAATGCGGTCAAGTTCACGCCCGATGGCGGCAATGTCGTCGTCGGCGCCAAGCGGATCGGCTCGCGGCTGCATTTCTGGGTCAGGGACACCGGCATCGGCATCGCCGAGGAAGATTTTGTCAATCTCGGCAAGCCGTTCATGCAGATCCAGAACGACTATACGCGCCGCTTCGAGGGCACCGGGCTCGGCCTGTCGCTGGTCAAGGGCCTGGTGGCGCTGCACGACGGCACGATGTCGATCGAAAGCATGCCGGGCGAGGGGACGACGGTCACGATCAGCCTGCCGGTGAACGGGCCGAAGAGGAGCGCGACCGACAGGAACGGCGTGCTGCCGATGCCCGCGACCAGGACGAAAGGCGACGCGAAAGGGGACAGGAATGGCTCGCTCCGCAAAACAGCCTAAGGCGGTCAAGCGCCGCAGCGGCGCGTTCGAGGCCGGCGCGATTGCGCTCGGCGGCGCGATCTCGCGCAATCCGGTCCTGGTCGGCGGGTCGACCGCCTTCCTGGTGACGCTGTTCTACGTTTCCGCCAACGCGCTGTGGTACCAGCCGTTTCCGCATGCCGGCGCCTTCTTCGCCACCCGCAGCATCGAGGGTTTTCCGCACCCCGGCGCGGACGAACCCGAAACCACCATCAACATCCTGCGGCCCGGCCCGGCACCGGTCAAAAGCGACCCGACCGTCGAGCAGGTCCAGGGCATCCTGAAGGATCTCGATTTCTACACGGGAACGGTCGACGGCATTTCCGGGCCGAATACCCAAAAGGCGATCCAGGCATACCAGCAGAAAGTTGGCCTGCCGGCCTCCGGTGAGATCGACGCCGTCCTGCTCGACCAGCTCGGCGCCAAGCAGACAACGGCTGGCATCCCGCATCCTGTGCCGAGGCCCGTGGATATGGCCGCCGCTCGAGTTGCCGCGCCCGAGGCCGCGCCTGCGCCCATCCCGGTTTCCGCGCCGGTATCCGCCCAGGCGCCCGATGCCCGCATCGTCAAGATCCAGGCCGGCCTGAAGGCATTCGGCAATGACGACATGCAGCTCGACGGCGTCGTCGGCGCCCGCACCAAGGCGGCGATCAAGGAATTCCAGTCGCTGTTCGGCCTGCCGGAAACGGGCGAGCCCGACGAGGTCGTCTACGTCAAGATGCGCGAGATCGGCCTGACCAATTGAGTGGTCAAGACGACCGCTCGCGGATAGCCGAAAATCCGGCTAAGACGCCGCGCATGTCCTCCGGAGCCTCGCCATGCGCGTAACCACCGAGTTTTGGGTGTCGGCCCTGCTGCGCCGTGTTTTCGGCGCCGGCGGCTTTGCGGCCGTCGTCAAGCGCGGCGCGACCGAGGCCGGCGCTGTCTTCGTGCTCTCCCGCGGCAGGCTGGGCGACGTCTGCCTGTTCGGCCCGGCGCCGCAGACGAGCTACGATTCGGACAAACCGGATGATCGCTTTTTCACGCTGCTCGGCGCCGGCGACGATGCCGCCGCGCTTGACGCCAGGCTTGAGCGGGAGAAAAAATTCGATCCCGACATCTGGGTGGTCGAGATCGAGGCCGGAACGGTTTCCGTCGAGGAGCTTCTCTCCGTCAAGACGCCTTGAGGCTGGCCCCTAAGCTGGCTTTGTCGACGTCCGGCGCTTGGTCGCCATTCGCGGCGACAGGGGTGTTGCCGCGCACCGCTCGCGACAATGTTTCGGCCTTCCAGCCGCGCACCTTGTCGAGCGCCGCCTCGTGGTGCAGCAGCCGGTAGCGGTCGAGGAAGATGCGGATCGCCTGCGGGTGCGGAAACTCCCGGGGGTAAACCGCGACCACGATCAGGAATGCCCTGTCCTCACTGAGGTTGAGCGCCCGCAGCGCGGCGAGCAGCGAGACATAGCTCGAATGCTTGGTCAGCGACCGCGCCGTCGAGAAGTCGATATCGAGCGCGTCGGCAAGCGCGGTCTGGAAGAAGGCGGCGTTGCCGGTCAGCGCCGTCTCGCGCAGCTTGCTGTAAGTTGCTAAGCCGGCGAAGGGATTGACCGATGTCGCCTCGCCCTCGGCGAGCATCATCGAGCGCAGGCGGCGCCTGGCGGTTTCGGCGGCGCTGCCGGGCAGTTTTGGTGCGCTGGGAGCGGCGGCAGCGGCTTCGGCGTCGGCGCCCGCCACGTCGGCGATCGGCTCGGGCTGCCGCACGCGCACCAGGGTCGGCTTTTCCAGCGCCTTGATCAACTGCGCGATGGTCGGGTTCAAATCCTTGCGGCGGGCAATGGCGCGCGCATGCGGCAGGCCGTGGCGGCCGATCAACGCGATCAGGTCGATGTCGCCCAGCGCCCGCGAACGGACGAGCAAGGGCGCGCAGACATCGACCGGCTCCTCGCAAAGCCGCCGCACCAGGGCGGCCGGCGCATATTCGCATTCGGACAGGGCAGCGGCGACATAGCGGCGCGATTCGACCGGCACGCTGTCGAACAGCGGCAGCGTCAGATCCTCGAGCTGGGCGATCTCGCGGCGCGACGGGCGGGTCAGCGAGCAGAACGCCGACACGGCGGCGCGAAACAGCCTTTCGGCTTTTCCCGATTCCGTCCGTATGGCGATTTGCCTGAAATCCGAAGCTGACACGGAAGATACGCCTGACACTCGACACAACCCGGACCATGCTCAACCGCAACTGTGTCGGTTTCGCGCTAGGCCTGGAACAAACATCAAATTAGCCGCGATCCGTTAGCGCTCCGTTAACCCTCTGCCGGCCTTAATCACATTTGGAGGCGTTGCGTTGTGCTCCGGGGCAACCGAGAGGAATACGCGAACCATGGGCATGGTACTGTCTTTCGTGCCGCGATCGGCACCAGTCAATCGAGCAGTTCAGGACACCGGTACGCCGGCGGCGGTGATCATTTTTCCCGGCGTCCGCTACGAGCATCCGCCATTGGCGGGCCAGGCGCGACCGGCGGACCAGCCGGGCACACCACGGACGCCTGTTCCGCACCACTGAATTTGCTGGTCGTCGGGGTGAGGTCAGTAGTCCTGCAGTTCGCAGGAGCTCTGGTCCAGGAACTGCGACACAACTGGCTTCCAGCTGTCGTCAGGCACGAAGGCGCGGATGACGAAGATGCCTTCCTCGATCGGCGCCTCGACGAAGATCGCCCCTTGCAGGTCTTCGGGAAGCTCCCTGCGCACGTCGATCATCTGTGCCGGCGTCAGCACCACGGTGTCCAGCTTGCTGCCGGTCGCCGTGCGGTCGTTGAATGAATAGAAATTGTGGCCGTTGCGGTCATAGACCGACACCGACCAGAACGGCACGCTGCCCGGCGCCTTGATCCGCACCATGCCTTCGGCAAGGTCGAAGCGGCAGGCGGCGGCGTAAAACAGCGGATCCACCGACTTCACCACCGGCGCGCCGCCCGCCTCGGCATCCAGCCTGGTCATCTTGTAGAGGTCGGACGCCATCGCCAGCCGTGACCAGGCATCGCGCTCGGTAAATTCCGGCACCAGCAAAAGCACCACGATGTGGATGATGCCGGCGCCGACCAGGCCGAGCAGGATGGCGTGCAGCAGCCTACGCATTGCAGCCAGCCTTGACGATCCGGGGCAGCGACACGTCGGAAAGGCCGGTGCTTGAGGCAATCGGCGTGTCGTAGAAGGTGAGCACGAAATACATCCGGCCAAAACCTTCGGTCAGAAGCCAGTTGCCGGGGGCCGGACGGTTGCCGACGGCGATGATCACCGAATTGTCGGGCTGACGCAGCACCTGGTAGGATTGCAGCGCCGCCAGCCTCGGCTTGCCGGTGTCGACCACGCCGAGCGATTGATCCGCGGCATAGAGCGTCCAGAACCGGGCGGTCGGGAAACTGCCTTCGATCCTGTAGTCGCATTGCCGCTGAAGCTCATCGCCGGCCGCATCGCGTTCGGCGATGAAGGACAAGCCTTCCGCCTTGCCGAGCGCCAGCACGCCCTCACGCGCCACGCGCGCCTTGGAATAGGGGTCGGCATCTTGCGTGCCGATCTCGGGAAAGGCGGTCCATTGGCCGATGCTGATCGCGCCGACGCCGCTCTGCGCCTGCAGCGCATACCAGACGCTGCCGCCGCCGAGGCCGATGGCTATGGCAAGCGAAAGCAGCGTGAAAAAGGCGGTCTTGAGCATGAAGAACCGGGACGAGTGAATTATCGTTCGGGGATATAGCGGGGCAGGCCGCAGAGCAAGCAGCGCTGTGGAATCAAAGCGCCGACAGGGTCTCCGGTGTCTGCGGCGAGCCGAGCACGGGCGCGGCCTGGAACACCTTGGTCATCTCGCGCAGCGTCTGTGTCGTGCGGCTGGACAGCACCGCCGGGCGCTCGGCCGCGGCATCGGCGGCTGCCTGATCGGCGTTTTTCTTCTCCGCTTCCTCGGCTTTGGCCGCGATCTCTTCGTCGACGAAGGGCTTGTCGAGGCCGGGGATCGGCTTCAGGTCGATATTCTGGTGCGCGTAGACCATCAGCCGCTGCCACACCATCGCCGGCAGCGTGCCTCCGGTCATGTTGCGGGTCGGGGTGAAGTCGTCATTGCCGAGCCAGACGGCAGCCGTGTAATTGCCGGTGAAGCCGACGAACCAGGCGTCGCGATAGGATTGCGTCGTCCCCGTCTTGCCGGCGACGACGATGTTGGGCAGCTGCGCGCGCCGCGCGGTGCCGATCGCCGGCACGGCAGCCAGCATGGTGTTCATGTATTTCAGCGCCTGTTCCGACAAAACGCGATGCGGCGCCGGCGCATCCTTGGCAAAGTCGTAGACGACGTCGCCGGTGCGGGTGACGAGCTGGGTGATGCCGTGCCTCGAGCCGGCGAAGCCGTTCTGCGCGAACACGCTGTAGCCCGTCGCCTGGTCCATGACCGTCATGCCCGATGTGCCGAGCACCATGGTCTTGTGCGACTCCAGCGGCGATTCCACGCCGAATGATTCGGCCATCGCCTTGATCGGGCCGATGCCGAGATAGTCCTTGGCCAGCCGTACCGGCACGGTGTTGATCGATTTGGCGATCGCCGTGATCAGCGTCACATTGCCGGCCGAGCCGCCATTGTAATTGTGCGGTGACCAGCCGCCCCAGCTGATCGGCCCGCCTGAGACGACGGAGTCCGGGGTGAACCCGTGCTCCATGGCGGTGGCGTAGACGTAAGGTTTGAACGAGGAGCCGGTCTGGCGCAGCGCCTTGGTGGCGCGGTTGAACTGGCTTGCGCCATAGTCGCGGCCGCCGACAATGGCCCGCACCGCGCCATTGGTCTCGATCACTACAACGGCGCCCTCGGTGACGTTGTATTCCTTGCCGAACTGGCGGAGATGGAATTCGACGGATTCCTCCGCCGCTTTCTGGATGTTGGCGTCGAAAGTGGTGTGGGCGACCAGCGAATGCTGGCCGGGCTTGGCGATCTTCTTGACCTCATCGAAGGCCCAGTCGAGGTAATAGTCCGGGCTCTTCTGCTCGCCGCGGTCGACGATCTCGGCCGGATGCAGCCTTGCCTGCAGCACCTGGCCTTCGGTCATGAAACCGGAATCGACGAGGTTCGACAGCACCACATTGGCGCGAGCACGGGCGGCGGGCAGGTTGATGTGCGGGGCGTATTTGGTCGGCGCCTTGAACAGGCCGGCCAGCATCGCCGCCTCGGCGAGGTTCAGATCCTTGACGCTCTTGCCGAAATAGAAATCCGCCGCCGCCTCGATGCCGAACGTGCCGCCGCCCATATAGGCGCGGTCGAGATAGAGCTGCAGGATCTCCTTCTTCGACAGATTGGCCTCCAGCCACAGCGACAGGAAGGCTTCCTTGATCTTGCGCTGGAAGGTACGCTCATTCGACAGGAACAGGTTCTTGGCCAGCTGCTGGGTGATGCTGGAGCCGCCCTGGACGACGGAATTGGCCCGCACATTCTCGAAGATGGCGCGCGACAGGCCGAGCACGTCGATGCCGTAGTGCTCGAAGAAGCGCCGGTCCTCGGTCGCCAGCACCGCTTTGATGACATGGTCCGGCATCTCGTCGACAGGCACGGAATCGCGCTGGATGATGCCGCGCTGGCCAATCTCGTTGCCGTAGCGGTCGAGGAAGGTGACGGCGAAATCGCCCTGACTGCGCCAGTCGCCGGTGGTGATCTGGAAGGCCGGCATCGCGAGTGCGAGCAGCACGACGACGCCGCCGGCGCCCATCGTAAAACCTTCGCTCAGCACCTCGATGATGCCGCGTCGCCAGCCGGTGACTCGGAAGCGCCGCGAAAAAATGGTTGCCGATTCCCAGAACTGGCCGGCCTTGAAGCCGATTTCGTAGAGCGAGGAATCGATCCACGCGTCCACCGCCAGCAGTGCGGCGGCGATCGGACCTCTTCGTCTTGGACGTCGTTCTAAAGGACTGGCCATTCCCGAAACTCACCCAACCCACCTGAGAACCGCAAGCGGGCAATTTCAGGGCGGGCATACCCGGCGAAGACTATTCTTCCATTTCAGCCCGGCTCACAAGGGCAGCCAGGCCACACCGCACGGTTTGTTGAGCGCCGCCCGCATCGTGACGCTGGAGTTCTGCTCCGTCGATGCCGACGCCAGTGGCTTCGAGCCAGACTGGCACAAGGGCCGGCGGGTCGGATTCGTCACCTCAGGCGGCTATGGCTACACAATAGGCAAAAGCGTCGCGCTGGCGTTGCTGGACGACGAATTCGCCGGGGAGGGGACCGCGCTTTGGGTGCACATTGTCGGCGGCGTCGAGCGGCCGGCGCGAATTATTCCGGCTCGCCATACGGCCCGAGGGCAGGCGATGCGGCAATGAGGAGTTTTGGCCATGGTCGATGACATCATAAGGGAGACCAGGCGCGAGCGCCGGCGCGGGCACACCGGCGTGGCCGGCAGCGGGTCAAGCCGCCACCCGAACTATCGCTCGCTCAAAAACCCGTTCCTGCCGCAGCCGGTGTTTTCGGACGACCAGGTCGCGGCCATCCACGGCACGGCGTTGCGCGTGCTGGAAGAGCTCGGCATCAAGGTGCTGCCGCCGGAGGCACGGGCGATCTACGCCAAAGCCGGTGCGCTGGTCGATGAGGACAGCCAGATGGTGCGCATCGGCCGCGATATCGTCACCGCCGCACTGGCCTCGGCGCCGAAATCCATCCGGGCGCTGGCGGGCAACCGTAGCCGCGATCTCATGCTGGAGCTCGGCTCGATGACGTTCCTCGCCGGGGCCGGGGCGCCCAACGTCACCGATCTCGAACGCGGACGGCGTCCGGGCACGCTCGCCGCTTTCGAAGAACTGACCAAGCTTGTTCAGAATTTCGATGTGCTGCATATGCTCGGCCCCTGGATCGAGCCGCAGGATGTCGACAACCATTTGCGCCACTATGCCGTCAACCGTGCGCAGCTGACCCTGTCGGACAAGTTTCCCTTCGTCTTCGCCCGTGGCACGCCGCAGGTCGAGGACGGGTTCGAGATGATCCGGTTGGCGCGCGGCCTCTCGCAGGACGAGTTCCTTGCCGGCGTCCATTGCTATACCGTCATCAACACCAATTCGCCGCGCCAGCTCGATATCCCGATGGCGCAGGGCATCATCGACTTCGCCAAGGCCGGCCAGGTGTCCATCATCACGCCCTTCTGCCTGGCCGGCGCCATGGCGCCGATCACCGTCGCCGGCGCATTGACGCTGCAGCATGCCGAGGCGCTGGCTGGTCTCGCGCTGGCGCAGATGGTGCGGCCGGGCGCACCGGTGGTTTACGGATCCTTCTCCTCCAATGTCGACATGAAGTCCGGCGCACCGGCCTTCGGCACGCCCGAGCACGTCAAGGCGACGCTGGGCGCCGGTCAGCTGGCCCGCTTCACCGGCCTGCCTTGGCGGTCCGGCGGCGGCAGTGCGGCCAACATTTCCGATGTGCAGGCGGCGCACGAGACGCAGTTCGCGCTGTGGGGCTCGGTGCTTGCCGGCGCCACCGTCTGCATCCATGCCGCGGGCTGGCTGGAGGGTGGCCTCAGCGTCTCCTACGAGAAGCTGATCACCGATGTCGAGGCATTGCAGACGGTTGCCGAACTCTGCGCTAGGACCCCCGGCGACGAGGATTCTATCGGCTTCGAGGCGATCGCCGAAGTCCAGCCGGGCGGGCATTTCTTCTCCGCCGGCCACACCATGACGCGCTACCGCACCGCCTTCTACGAGCCGCTGGTCGCCGACTGGTCGAATTTCGGCAGCTGGACGCAGTCCGGTTCGAAGTCGGCCACCGAGCGCGCCACCGGCATCTGGAAGCGGACGCTGGCCGAGTTCCAGCCGCCGGCGTCGGCCGTTGCCACATCCGATGTGCTCGACGAGTTCATTGCCCGCCGCACCGAAGAGGGCGGAGCGTTGCCGATGTCGTGAGGTTGGCAGCCGTCACATCGGCCGCTTGTCGCCGGTCTTCGACGGCTCGCGGCCAATCGGCCCGGCATCGGCCTGCGTGTGCTTGTCGGCGGCGATCCGGCGGATGCGATCGAAGCGGCTCTCCTCCGCCGGCTTGGTCGCGGATACAGCGTTTGGCTTCGGGGCAAATGTGATCATCTGTCGATCTCCCTGTCGTTGCTGACTGGTCTTGACTGACTGACGGAAATTCCTGGCTCGCCGGGGAAATGTCCCCGGCAGCCTGTTCTGATTTATGCCCGCCCAGATTCCCAGGCGGGCAATTTTCGGGCGATGGTCAGTAGCCGCCCATGCCGCCACCGCCGCCCGCAGGCGCCGCATCCTTGGCCGGAACGTCGGTGATCATCGCTTCGGCGGTGATCAGAAGCGCTGCAATCGAGCCGGCATCCTGCAGTGCGGTGCGCACCACTTTCGCCGGATCGACGATGCCCGCCTTGATCATGTCGACATAGACCTCGTTCTGGGCATCAAAGCCCTGATTGTGGTCCTTGCTGTCGGACAGCCTGCCGACGACGATCGAGCCTTCGACACCGGAATTCTCGGCGATCTGGCGGATCGGCGCTTCGAGTGCCCTGAGCACGATCGAAATGCCTGCCGTCACATCGTCATTGGCGCCAGTCAGCCCGGCCAGCGCCGATCTGGCGCGCAGAAGCGCCACGCCACCGCCGGGCACGATGCCTTCTTCCACCGCCGCGCGCGTCGCATTCAGCGCGTCGTCGATGCGGTCCTTCTTTTCCTTCACTTCAGACTCGGTGACGCCGCCGACGCGGATCACGGCGACGCCGCCGGCGAGCTTGGCCAGCCGCTCCTGCAGCTTCTCCTTATCGTAATCGGACGTGGTCTCCTCGATCTGGCCCTTGATCTGCGCGATGCGCGCCTGGATGGTCGCCTTGGTGCCGGCGCCGTCGATGATCGTGGTGGTGTCCTTCTCGATCAGTACGCGCTTGGCGCGGCCAAGCATCTCGATGGTGACGTTTTCGAGCTTGATGCCGAGATCCTCGGAAATCATCTGGCCCGATGTCAGCACGGCGATGTCTTCCAGCATCGCCTTGCGGCGATCGCCGAAGCCCGGCGCCTTGACGGCCGCGACCTTGAGGCCGCCGCGCAGCTTGTTGACGACCAGCGTCGCCAGTGCTTCGCCTTCGACGTCTTCCGAGATGATCAGCAACGGCCTGCCGCTCTGCACCACTGCTTCGAGGATCGGCAGCATCGCCTGCAGATTGCCGAGCTTCTTCTCGTGGATGAGCACGTAAGGCTCTTCCAGTTCGACGCGCATCTTGTCGGCATTGGTGACGAAATAGGGTGAGAGATAGCCGCGGTCGAACTGCATGCCTTCGACGACGTCGAGTTCGGTGTCGGCGGTCTTGGCCTCCTCGACGGTGATGACGCCGTCATTGCCGACCTTGTCCATCGCCTTGGCGATCATGGCGCCGACGCTGGCATCGCCATTGGCGGCGATGGTGCCGACCTGCGCGATCTCGGCCGACGACTTGACCTTCTTGGCCTTCGCCTTGATGTCCTTGACCACGGCGGCGACAGCCTGGTCGATGCCACGCTTGAGGTCCATCGGGTTCATGCCCGCGGCAACCAGCTTGGCGCCTTCGCGCAGGATCGATGCGGCCAGCACCGTGGCGGTGGTGGTGCCGTCACCGGCGAGGTCGTTGGTCTTCGAAGCCACTTCGCGCACCATCTGCGCGCCCATGTTCTCGAACTTGTCAGCAAGCTCGATTTCCTTGGCCACCGTCACACCGTCCTTGGTGATGCGCGGCGCGCCATAGGCCTTGTCGATGATGACGTTGCGGCCCTTGGGGCCGAGCGTGACCTTCACCGCATTGGTGAGGATCTCGACGCCGCGCAGCATGCGGTCGCGCGCGTCGGTGGCGAATTTAATTTCCTTGGCAGACATTTTTTTTAATCCCGTTGGTGTGGTGAAGCAAGCGGCTCGCCGGAGCCTGGCAAAGCCAGGCCGGTCAGGCAGCCTTCTTGGCTTTGACGCTCTTCTCGGTGACGACCGTCCCGCTCTTGCCGATAGCGGCCGTCTCGCTCTTGTCGATGACGCCCATAATGTCGGCTTCCTTCATGATCAGCAGGTCCTCGCCGTCGATCTTGACCTCGGTGCCCGACCATTTGCCGAACAGGATGAAGTCGCCGGCCTTGACGTCGAGCGGAACAAGCGCGCCGTTTTCGTCGCGTGCGCCCGGCCCAACGGCGATGACTTCGCCTTCCTGCGGCTTTTCCTTGGCATTGTCGGGAATGATGATGCCGCCCTTGGATTTGACATCGCCTTCGGCGCGCCGGATGACGACGCGGTCGTGGAGTGGCCGAAACTTCATGAGAACTTCTTTCTGGGGCCGGCATAGGCGACCGCGCCGTTCTTATAGGCGTGTTGGCACTCGATAGATAGGAGTGCCAAAAATTGTTCGTGGCCAAAATTAAATATTAAAAAGTATTATGATGTATGCAGGGTTCGAAACGTCGCGAGGCGCCTAGATATTTCAAAAAATTGAATTTCGAGGCAAAAGTGACTATTTATATCGTAAGTTCGATTTCACAATTTCAGGCACGAAGGAGATTTAGGCGATGGCCGAAGGCAATCAGAGCATCATGGAAAAAGCTGAAGCCCGCTTCATGGACAAGCAGAAGAAGACGGCCGAGCGCAACAAGGCAACCTCCGACTACATGTCCGAAGCGAGGGCCAGGGAGATCAAGACGGCAAGGCTCAGGGAATTGCGCCTGGCCAAGGAAGAGGCCGACCGCGTCGCGGAAGCCTTGAACCCGACACCGAAGAAGAAGCGGGCTACCGTCAAGAAAGCCGCCGCCGCGCCGAAGGGGGGCACGTCATGAGCCTGACATTCCCCAATCCAAGCCGCTTCTATGACGAGGCCGGCAAGCGCATCCGCTTTGTCGGCCATGACGGCATGTTCCAGATTTCCTTCTCTGTCGCCGCCGATGCCCTCTCGAAGGCGCCATCAGGGACGGCGACCGCGGAAGCCACCTATCTGGCGGCCTTCGACACCGCGTCCAGCTCCATCCATGACATTGCCAGCAAGGCCTACGCCCGCACCCGCAAGAGCATTTATGTGCTCACAGCCGCGGATTTCGGCTAGCGCGCGTTCGTCTTGCATCAGAGCGGCTGAGATCAGCGTGCGTCAGGACTTGCGGTCGGCTTTTGCCCGCCGCTTGACGTCCCGGCTGTTCAGGCGGTCGGCCATCGCTTCCGCATCGCGCAAATTCATGGCCACCATTACCTGTTGCTTAAGCTCGACAGGCTGGCCGGTGAAGATGTCGAAGATAGTCCAGCTCTCGGGCTCGTACATGCGCAACGCGTAGCGGTTTGTCATATCGGCATCAGGCCCTTGACATGAAAAATGCCGCCGCCAGGATCAGGATTGTCCAGGCCACCACCGACAGCTTCAAGGCCAGGCCGCCATGCATTGAAAGTATCTCGCGCATGCGCAGGGCCACGGTGCTCTTCGACAGGGCGGGTGCTGCCGCAATCGCGACCGGGGGCTTGACGCCAAGCTTTCCAAAAGCCGGCAGCAGCGGTGGCGTTCGCATGAAATGACCTCGAATTGCCGGAGAAAACAGGGCTCCTCATAACACCCTTCTTGAAACTCCCCGCATGCCAAATAGAACCCGGTCCGTGAAAGGGCCATGCCGCCCGATTCGCCGCCTTCCATCAGGCGGATCGTCATCTGGCGAAATCCGTGCAACGCGGTTAGGTTGCGCGCGAAACTGAGGTTGTTCAAAGCGTGACAGGCGAACGGAGACGACGATGACGGCGCCCGGCGATTTGCTGCAAGCCTTGTTCATGAGATTGAAGAGCGATGCCCCGCTGACGGCGCTGCTCGGCGGCGCCGGGTTGCGCGAGCAGGCGGCCGACAGTGCCGCCTTCCCTTATGTGACCTATGGCAGGACCAGCGCATTCGATCTGGACACCGGCGCCGACAATGATGACGACCAGCTCATCACGCTGCATGTCTGGTCGAAGGCGCAAGGCGAGGCCGAGACGCGTCTGATTATGGACAGCATCCGGGCGCGCCTTGACGGCGCCGCTTTCGCCACCGGCTCGCGCGACCAGACCCGCCTGTCGCTGGAGTTCGCCGAGGCCCGCTACGACGAGGACCTGGCGCTCTACCACGGGGTGCTGCGGATACGCGCTCTCACCGAACAAAGTGATTGAAGCAACCTAGATCTGCGCCTGGATCTCGGCCTTGTCGATGACTGACCACACCTCGCGGATGCGACCCTCTCCGAATTCGTAGAAAACATTCTCAGCGAACGACACGCGCTTGCCGTTCACCGGCAGGCCGAACAGCACGCCCTTGGGATGACAGTCGAAATGCAGGCGCGCCGCCACGCGCGGCGGCTGGCAGACCAGCAGTTCGATGTTGAAGCGGAGGTCGGGAATCGCCTCGAAATCGCCTTCGAGCATACGGCGATAACCCGACAGGCCCAGCATTTCGCCATTGTGCTGCACCTCGTCGCCGACAAAGTCTCCAAGTTTCGCCCAGTCCTGGGCATTCAGGCAAGCGATATAGCCCCGGTAAAGGTCGGCAAGGTGTTTATCCGTCATGGCGCACTCCGATGATTTGACGTTTTCCCGCGCTATTTACGGCGGCCCCAGAATGGTCTCGCCTTGACCTGTTCCCAATCTGGCTGCGAATTGAGAACCTGCGCGCAAACACCATAGCCGCGCAGCCGGTTTTCCGGTTATGAATCCATTGCCCGGTCTGAGGGACTGGGCGGTAGGATCGCATTCATTCGTTGCGCGCGCAGGGGGTATTGCGGGGATGGATTTTCACCCGTTCACCGTTCATTTCACGTTCAGCACAGTTGCGTTACAACGCCGACCATGAAAACGCTTCGCTCTCATGTCAGAACCGCGATACTGGCGCTCACAGCGGCCGGCCTGTTGGCGTCGCAAGCGACGCCGGCAGCCGCGGCGGATTGCTACGCGATCGGCCAGCAGGTTGCCGAGCAGAATGGCGGCACGCTGGCCAAGGCTTCGCAGACGACGCGTGGCGGCCAGGAGGTCTGCGTCATCGTCGTGCTTGTGCCGGGCAAGGACGGCCAGCGTCCGCGCCGCTCCGAGATCGTCGTCCCGGCGAACTGATCCAATCTTCCCCCTTGCAGGGTCGTTTCCCAGACCACCGGAATCGGCCTATAGCTGACCCATCAACAGGCCTGACCGATCATGCGCGTACTCGTCGTCGAAGATGACAAGGATCTCAACCGGCAACTGGCCGACGCGCTGGTCGATGCCGGCTATGTCGTCGACCGCTCCTATGACGGCGAGGAGGGGCATTTCCTCGGCGACACCGAGCCCTACGATGCCGTCGTGCTCGACATAGGCCTGCCGCAGATGGACGGCATCAGCGTCGTCGAGCGCTGGCGCCGCAACGGCCGCAAGATGCCGGTGCTGATCCTGACAGCGCGCGACCGCTGGAGCGACAAGGTGTCGGGCATCGATGCCGGCGCCGACGACTATGTCACCAAGCCGTTCCACATCGAGGAGGTGCTGGCCAGGGTGAGGGCGCTGATCCGCCGCGCCGCCGGCCATGCCTCGTCCGAGCTCACTTGCGGGCCGCTGCGCCTCGACACCAAGGCCTCCAAGGCCGATGTCAACGGCGTGCCGCTGAAGCTGACCTCGCATGAGTTCCGCCTGCTGGCGTATCTGATGCACCATATGGGCGAGGTGGTGTCGCGCACCGAGCTGGTCGAGCATCTCTACGACCAGGATTTCGACCGCGATTCCAACACCATAGAGGTCTTTGTCGGCCGGCTGCGCAAGAAGATGGGCATCGACATGATCGAAACCGTGCGCGGCATGGGCTATCGCATGCGTGAGCCGGAGGCGTAAGGCGGAACCGCTCCCCATACCAGCAAGGAAGCCTTTTTCGGCGCGGCTCTGGCCGCGCTCGCTGGCCTTCCGCGTCATCGGATTTTCCACGATCTGGGCGATCCTCACCCTGATCGTCATCTTCACTCTGATCACCACGCTCTACCGCCAGGCCAGCGAGCGCGGCTTCGACAGCCTGCTGTCGGCGCATCTGTTCAATCTGATCGGCTCGGTCGGCGTTTCCGAATCCGGCCAGCTCACCGGTGCTCCCGACCTTGGCGACCTGCGCTTCTCGGAGCCGAATTCGGGCTGGTACTGGTCGGTGGAGCCGGCTTCCGAAGGCGTGCACGGCAACCTTCATTCGTCCTCGATGACCACGACGATCCCGTCGCCGACCGTTGCCGAGGTGCCTTTCAATTCCAGTTTCCAGCGCAGCTATTCCACCGACGGCATCGGTGACGAGGAACTGCAAGTGTTCGAAAGCGAATTCGTCCTCGATGCCAAGAACCGCGCCGCGCGCTTCCGCGTAATGGGCAACAAGACCGAGCTCGAGCACGAGATCGCCACCTTCCAGGGCCGCCTGTTGACCTATCTCAGCCTGTTCGGCGTCGGCATGATCGCCATCAATGCGATCGCCATCCTGCTCGGCCTGCAGCCCTTGCGCCGGGTTCGCAACGCGCTTGCCCAGGTGCGCGAAGGCACGGCGCAACGGCTCGACGGCCAGTTTCCCGCCGAGATCGAGCCGCTCGCCAACGAGACCAATGCGCTGATCGAAAACAACAAGCGCATCGTCGAGCGTTCACGCACGCAGGTCGGCAACCTCGCCCATTCGCTGAAGACGCCGCTCGCAGTTTTGATCAACGAGGGCCGGGCGCTCGGCGGCGCCAAGGGCCAGCTCATCGCCGACCAGGCCGCCTCGATGCAGAAGCAGGTCGACCATTATCTGCAGCGGGCTCGGGTCGCCGCGCAGCGCGACAGCGTCGTCTACCGCACGCCGGTGACCCCGCTGGTGCAGCGCATGGTGCGCGTGCTGCAAAAACTCAAGCCTGATGTCAGCCTGTCGCTTACGCTGCCGGCGGCCGACATCGTCTTTGCTGGCGAGCGCGAGGATTTGGAGGAACTGGTCGGCAACCTCCTCGACAATGCGATGAAATGGGCAAGGAGCACTGTTGCCGTATCCGTCACGCCGGCCGCAGCCGGCCTGTTCGAGCTATCGATCGAGGATGACGGTCCCGGCATCCCCGAGGACAAGGCCCGCGATGTCTTGAAACGCGGCCGGCGCCTCGACGAGACAAAGCCGGGAACCGGGCTCGGACTTGCCATCGTTGCCGACCTCGTCAACGAGTATGGCGGGGCGCTGGCGCTGGAACGCTCCACGATGGGCGGGCTGAAGGCGGTTGTGCGCTTGCGGAGCTTGCAATGATGTACTGCCCAGGGCCAATCGACACGGCCGAATGCCTGTGTTATGGCGGCCCCTCGATTGCGCAAAAGCCGTTAAGAACGGCCAAATTTCCGACAAATATCAATAGTATGACGTCCTGACGCCCCGATGACGCGGCCCCCAGCGCATCCCGTTCAAGAAAACCGGTTGTTGGCATGAAGATTCGCGTTGCGCTCGTTTCCGCACTGCTCGCTCTTTCCGGCTGCGGAACGTTGGGCAAGGGCAGTGGCCCGGATATCTCCATCACCAACCCGCCCGCGTCGCCTCCTTCAGGGGCCAAAGTCGCGACGACGATCATCTCGGCCATGGCCGGCGGGCTCGTCGGCGGATCGATCGGCAGCGGCCTGAACAGCACCGAGAAGCGCAAGGCGCTCGAGGCGGAATACAAGGCGCTCGAATATACGGGGAGCGGCCAGAAGGTGACGTGGAAGAGCGACAGTTCGGCTCATTCCGGCGAAGTCGTCGCGGCCCAGCCCTACCGCGTCGGCTCGCAGGATTGCCGCCAGTACACCCATACGGTGTTTACCGGCACGGCCGGCCAGACCGCGCGGGGCACCGCATGCCGCAACGCCGACGGCAGCTGGACGCCGCTGACCTGAACATTGGGCCGGGGTCGGAATCCGTCAAAGCGTCGCAGCACCCTCATGTTGTGAGAGCAGGGCTCTCGCTCTATTGAAAGAACCATGCTGTTCTGGGTCATAGCCGCACTCCTCACGCTGGGCGCAAGCCTGGCGGTGCTGCTGCCGCTGACCAGCGGCGGCAAGGGCGCTCCGACCAGCAGCGACCATGATCTCGAAGTCTATCGCGACCAATTGGCCGAGCTTGAGCGTGACGCCGCGCGCGGCCTGATTCAGCCGGCCGAAGCCGAGGAGGCGCGCACTGAGATCGCCCGCCGCATCCTTCGCCTGGGAGATGTTGGTCAAGCCAATGTCGGTCAAGCCGATGCACCTGGCGCGCGGCAGCCGTCGAGGGCGGCCAGGTTGATGGCAACATCAGCGGTGCTGGTGGTCCCGCTGCTCAGCTGGGGCCTGTACAGCCAGCTCGGCTCGCCGGATCTGCCGTCGCAGCCGCTTGCCGAACGGCTGGCCAAGAATCCGGCCGATAGTTCGGTCGACGAGTTGGTGGCGCGCGCCGAGGCCCATCTTGCCGCCAACCCTGGCGATGGACGCGGCTGGGACGTGCTCGCCCCGATCTATCTGCGCCTGCAGCGCTTTCCCGATGCCGTGACCGCCTATCGCAATGCCATCCGCCTCGATGGCGACACGGCCGCCCGCGAGGCCGGCCTCGGCGAAGCGATTGCCAATGCGGCCGGCGGCATCGTTTCGGCCGATGCGCAATCCGCTTTCGGACAGGCGCTAAAACTCGACCCGGCAAACGCGAAAGCCTCGTTCTATTTGGCGATGGCGCTGGCCCAGGAAGGCCGCATACCCGAGGCAACCGCGGCGTGGCAGAAAATGCTCGATTCCCTGCCGCAGGATTCACCATGGCGCGGAGCTGTCCAACAGGCGTTAGCCGAGGCTGCCAACCGCAGCGTCGCCTCAGGAGAGCCGGCGAAAGGCCCCGATGCCGCGGCCGTCGACGCCGCCTCGTCGATGGCGCCGCAGGACAGGCAGGCCATGATCGAAACCATGGTCGCCGGCCTCGACGAAAAATTGCGGCAAAATCCGCGCGACACGGAAGGATGGATGCGGCTCATTCGTTCCTATGTTGTGCTGGGCAAGGCCGACCAGGCGCGCGACGCGCTGCATCGCGGTATTGCCGTGTTTGGCGCCGACAGTGAGGAAGCGAAGAAATTCACCGCCTTTGCCGCCTCGCTCGGCCTGACGGCGACGGAGTAGGACATGACGCGCAAGCAGAAGCGATTGTCGGTGATTGTCGGAGGTCTTGCCTTCCTCGGCGCCGCCACCGGGCTGACCTTCTATGCGTTGGGCCAGAAGGCCTCCTATTTCTATATGCCCGCCGATCTGACCACCGCCAGCTTGCAGCCGGGACAGCGCATCAGGCTCGGCGGCCTCGTCGAAAAGGGCACGGTCGTGCGCGGGCAGGGCGCGACGGTTGCGTTCTCGGTCACCGACGCGCACAAATCGGTCAAGGTCAGCTATACCGGCATCCTGCCCGATCTGTTCCGCGAGGAGCAGGGCGTCATCACCGAAGGCAGCTTTGGCGCCGACGGCGTTTTCGTCGCCGACAGCGTGCTGGCCAAGCATGACGAGCGCTACATGCCCAAGGAAGTCGCTGACGGGCTGAAGGCCAAGGGCGTGTGGCAAGAGAGCAAGAGCCAGTAATGGTTGAGACCGGACACTTCGCGCTCGTCCTCGCCTTTGTGCTGTCGCTGGTGCAGACGCTGGTGCCGCTGATCGGCGCCCGTACCGGCAACCAGAGGCTGATGGCTGTCGGCGGTCCCGTCACGGTCACAGGCTTCGCGCTCACGGCGCTATCGTTCGCAGCACTCGCCGGCGCCTATGCAAGTTCCGATTTCTCGGTGGCGAGCGTGTGGGAAAACTCGCATTCGCTGCAGCCGCTGATCTACAAGATCACCGGAACCTGGGGCAATCACGAAGGCTCGATGCTGCTCTGGGTGCTGATCCTGACCTTCTTCGGTGCGCTGGTCGCTGTCTTCGGCTCCAACCTTCCGGCGACGCTGCGCGCCAATGTGCTGGCCGTGCAGGGGGCTATCGGCGCCACCTTCTTCCTGTTCATCCTGGCGACATCCAATCCGTTCACCCGGCTCAATCCGGCGCCGATCGAGGGCCGCGATCTCAACCCGGTCCTGCAGGATCTTGGCCTCGCCATCCATCCGCCGCTGCTCTATCTCGGCTATGTCGGGTTCTCTATCTGCTTTTCCTTCTCGGTCGCCGCCCTCATCGAAGGCCGCATCGATGCCTCCTGGGCGCGCTGGGTGCGGCCGTGGACGCTGGTCGCCTGGATGTTCCTCACCGGCGGCATCGCGATGGGCTCCTACTGGGCCTATTACGAGCTCGGCTGGGGCGGCTTCTGGTTCTGGGATCCGGTTGAAAACGCCTCCTTTATGCCATGGCTGGCCGGCACGGCTCTTCTGCATTCGGCAATCGTCATGGAAAAGCGCTCGGCGCTCAAGATCTGGACGCTGCTGCTAGCCATCCTCACCTTCTCGCTGTCGCTGCTCGGCACCTTCCTGGTGCGCTCCGGTGTGCTGACCTCGGTGCATGCTTTCGCCACCGATCCGACCCGCGGCATCTTCATCCTGTGCATTTTGACGCTGTTCATCGGCGGCTCGCTGGCCCTGTTTGCGCTGCGCGCCTCGCGGCTGACGGCCGGCGGCCTGTTCCACCCGATCTCGCGCGAAGGCGCGCTTGTCCTCAACAATCTGTTCCTGACCACGGCCACCGCAACCGTGCTGGTCGGCACACTTTATCCGCTCGCGGTCGAAGCGCTTTCGGCCGGCAAGATCTCGGTCGGCGCCCCCTTCTTCAACCTGACATTCGGCCCGCTGATGGTGCCGCTGCTGGTCGTGGTTCCGTTCGGGCCGCTGCTAGCCTGGAAGCGCGGTGACCTCTATGCCGTCGCCCAGCGCCTGATGGCGGCTTTCGGCGCCGCTCTCCTGGCGATGCTGGTCACGGGGCTGTTCATCGACGGCGCGTCGGTGTTCGCCGCCCTTGGTGTCGGCCTCGCCTGCTGGCTGGTCTGCGGCGCGCTTACCGACCTCGCCGTCAAGTCCGGCTTTGGCAATGTGTCGCCCGCCATCATGCTGCGCCGTTTCGCCGGCCTGCCGCGTTCGGTGTTCGGCACTGCACTTGCCCATCTCGGCCTCGGGCTGACGACGCTCGGCATTGTCGGCACGCTGTGCTTCGGCACCGAAAGGATACTGTCGATGCATGCCGGCGAGAGCGTCGAACTCTCCGGCCACACGCTGCGTTTCGACGGCCTCTTCCCGGCGCAGGGTCCGAATTACAGCGAGCAGCGCGGCCGCTTTTCCGTGATCGGCGCCGGTGGCGGCGTTTCAGCCGAGATCACCTCGGCCAAGCGCTTCTTTCCGGTGCGGCAGACGACGACGACCGAATCCGGCATCGAGACGATCGGCTTCAGCCAACTCTATCTGTCGCTGGGCGATGAGGGCACCGATGGGTCGGTCGTGGTGCGCCTGTGGTGGAAGCCGCTGGTGACGCTGATCTGGGGCGGAGCTCTGGTGATGATGGCGGGAGCCGCAATGTCGCTGCTCGACCGGCGCCTGCGGGTTGGCGCACCCTCGCGCCGCCGCAAGCAGGCAGCCTCCATGCCGTCGGCAGGCGCGCCGTGAGCACCAGGTTCTCGTTGGCCTCGCTCACCCTGCTTCTGGCGCTGCTGTTTGCCGGCGCGGCGCAAGCGGTGAAACCGGACGAGGTTCTCACCGATCCGGCGCTCGAGGCGAGGGCGCGGCTACTGTCGGAAGGCCTGCGCTGCATGGTCTGCCAGAACCAGTCCATCGACGAATCCGATGCAGACCTCGCCCGCGACCTGCGCATCCTGGTGCGCCAGCGCCTGGTTGCCGGCGATACCGACCAGCAGGTGATGGACTATATCGTGTCGCGCTACGGCGAGTTCGTGCTGTTGAAGCCGCGCTTCAGCCCGCGCAACGCCTTGCTTTGGGGCACGCCGGTGCTTCTGCTTCTAGTCGGCGGCATTTTCATTGTGCTGACCACACGCTCCCGCCGCTCGTTGGCAACCAAGGCGCTGAGCGCCGAGGAACAGGCGGCGCTGGACAAGATGCTGAGCGACTAGCTCGGCCATTCCTCCAAAGGCCAGTCCCGCGACGTGTGGATGGCGCGCAGGATAACAATGCTCTGACGGCCGGCGATCAGGCGCAATTCATAGGCAATGATGTAGGGCAGGCGGCCGATGGGCTTCTCATAAGTGCCTGTTACCCGGCCAGGTCGGCCCGTCGCCATATCACCAAGGCCCCGGCCCATTTCACGGATACGGTCCGCGAGGCGTCGGGCGGCGGCAGGATTGTCCTGAGCGATAAAGGCAACTTGCTGCGTGAGATCGTCCAGCGCCTCTCGCGACCAGGTGACGAACCGCTTCACGCCTTGCCTGCGCGCCTGGCTTTCGCTGCTTCGATCACCGCGTCGACCTCCGCCATGGCGTCGTCGTGGGGCACGACGCGGCCAGCCTCTGCGTCGGCCATGCCACGTTTTATGCCTTCGATGATATCCAGCTCGCGATCGACATAGGCTGAGACCGCCTCGGCGGCGAGGAATGATTTACTACGCCTGGTATCGGTAGCGATCTGCTCCAGCTTCAGCTTGGTCTCGGACGAGACTCGAATGGTCATGGTGGTGCTTGCTGTCATTGTGAAAGCCTTGTGCTGAGTTGTGTACACCATAGCGCAGCAGGCGAGCGCAACCAAGCGATTTGTGCGTCCGCCCAACATTACAAAACTTTCATGCTTCGGAAATGGCGCGGTAATGTGCGCCTCTCTATTTCTCTTGTCCGAGGATGCTCTGCCTGAGCCGCATCCAGTGAAAAGAGGATATGAGACCCATGACTATCGCCCCCAACCCATATTCCCGGACCCGCAAGCGCCTGTTGGCCGCCGCCGCTTCGCTGGCCATTGCCGGCGGCATCGGTTTCGGCGCCGTTGCCACTGGTACAGCTCCCGTTCTGGCCGATGCCGTGCGGGTCGAAGCGCCGCAGGTACCGGGCTTTGCCGACGTCGTCGAGCGCGTTTCGCCGGCCGTGGTCAGCGTCAAGGTCAAGGCCAAGATCGAGCCTGCCGCCGATGACGGCTCCGACCAGTCCGACGATCCGGACGGCATGAACAACCTGCCCGACAATCCGCAGCTGCGCCAGTTCTTCAAGCAATTCCGGGGCTTTGGCGATCAGAACGGCCAGGGCGGCGGCAATCGTCGCTTCAGCCACCGCGACCATAACAACGACCAGCCGCGTCCGGTAGCCCAGGGTTCGGGCTTCTTCATCTCCGATGACGGTTATCTCGTCACCAACAACCATGTCGTCGAGGAAGGCTCCGCCTTCACAGTGGTAATGAATGACGGCAAGGAGCTTGACGCCAAGCTGATCGGCACCGATCCGCGCACCGATCTGGCGGTGCTCAAGGTCGATGGCGTCGGCAAGTTCACCTATGTCGATTTCGCCGACGATTCCAAGGTTCGCGTCGGCGACTGGGTGGTGGCCGTCGGCAATCCGTTCGGCCTCGGCGGCACCGTCACCGCCGGCATCGTCTCGGCCCGTGGCCGTGATATCGGCGCCGGTCCCTACGACGACTTCATCCAGATCGACGCCTCGGTCAACCGCGGCAATTCGGGCGGCCCGACCTTCAACCTCAACGGCCAGGTCGTCGGCATCAACACCGCGATCTTCTCGCCGTCGGGCGGAAGCGTCGGCATCGCCTTCGACATTCCGGCCTCCACCGCCAAGCAGGTGGTGCAGGATCTGATGAAGAGCGGCTCGGTGCAGCGTGGCTGGCTCGGCGTCGAAATCCAGCCGGTTACATCGGACATCGCCGAATCGCTGGGCCTGAAGTCGCAGAACGGGGCTCTGGTTTCGGGCGCCCAGGACGGTGGCCCCGGCAAGAAGGCCGGCATCACCGCCGGTGACGTGATCACCCAGGTCGAAGGCAAGGACGTCGCATCGCCGAAGGAACTGGCTCGTCTGATCGGCGCGTACCCACCCGGCAAGTCGGTCGACGTCACGGTGTGGCGCGACGGCAAGAGCCAGACCATCAAGGTCGATCTCGGCACGTTGCCATCCACTGACAAGCAGGCCTCGGCCGACCCGCAGCAGCCCGCGGCACCGGCAAAGCCCGCCGCGCTGGCCGATCTCGGCCTCACCGTCACCAAGTCGGAAAACGGCAAGGGCCTGGTGGTGACCGATGTCGATCCCGACAGCGATGCCGCCGACCGCGGCATCCAGCCCGGCGATGTCATCACCTCGGTCAATTCGACGGAGGTGAACGGCACCGAAGACGTCGCCAAGGCGATGGCCGATGCGGTCAAGTCCGGCCGCAAGGCGGTGCTGATGCAGATCACCCGCGACGATTCAAACCGCTTCGTCGCGCTGCCAGTCGCCAAAGGCTGACATCACACAGTTTCCAGTGCGGCGGTTTCAACACCCCCGAGCCGCCGCACGGGAAGCAAGGGGCCGAACGCGTTAGTCAGTCATCGTGTTCTGCCCCCGGCGGCAGCGGGCCCCCATCGCCCGCTGCCGCTCTAACATCGAAGCATGTCGCCCAAAGTGCACGGCGGTTTGGCAAAACGACATGCTTGAACGAAAGCTTTTGCGCTTATGGCGGCCTCTCAATCTTCCGGCGAAATCGCGTATAACGGCTCTATGAAGATTCTCGTCATAGAAGACGATCGCGAGGCGGCCGACTATATGCAGAAGGCCTTTGCCGAGGCTGGGCACACCGCCCATGTAGCCGGCGACGGCGAAACCGGCTTTGCGCTGGCCGATGCCGGCGACTATGACGTGATGGTCGTCGACCGCATGATGCCACGCCGCGACGGGCTCTCCGTCATTGCCGGCCTGCGCTCGCGCGGCAACACCACGCCGGTGCTGATCCTGTCGGCGCTGGGCGAAGTCGATGACCGCGTCACCGGTCTGCGCGCCGGCGGGGACGACTATCTGACCAAGCCCTATGCCTTTTCCGAATTGCTCGCCCGCGTCGAGGTGCTGAACCGCCGCGCCAGCGCCAGGGAGGCCGAAACCGTCTACAGGGTCGGCGATCTCGAGCTTGACCGGCTGTCCCATTCGGTCAAGCGCGCGGCGCGCGAGATCACGCTGCAGCCGCGCGAATTCCGCCTGCTCGAATATCTGATGCGCCATGCCGGCCAGGTGGTGACGCGCACCATGCTGCTCGAAAATGTCTGGGACTATCATTTCGATCCGCAGACCAACGTCATCGACGTTCACGTCTCGCGCCTGCGTGGCAAGATCGAGAAGGGTTTCGACAAGCCGATCCTGCATACGGTTCGCGGCGCCGGCTATATGCTGAAGAGCGGCTAGAGCATGATCCCAAAAAGTAGGTACCGGTTTTTGGAGAAGATCATGCTCCAACAAAGGGGTAGGTCATGGTGAGATTTCAGCCAAATCTCATCATGAGCTAGAACTCGATGGCCCTTTCCCTGCCGGCCATCATGAGGACTACGGCGGCGCGGCTTTCAGCGCTTTATTTCCTGCTTTTCGCGCTATGTGCCGTGTTGCTGGTCTTCTACATGACGTCGTTGTCGGCCCGCATGCTGACCGGCCAGACCCAGCAGACCATCAATGACGAGGTGCTCGGCCTCGCTCGTGCCTATCAGAGCGGCGGCCTGCCGCGGCTGGTGCGCGTCGTCGAGCAGCGCTCGCGCCAGCCCGGCGCCAACCTCTATCTCATTGCCGATGTCAACGGCCAGATCCTCACCGGCAACGTGCAGAGCCTGGCACCGGGGGTGCTCGAGACCGATGGCTGGACGACCGAACCCTTCTCCTATCGCCGTTTCGGCGAAGGTGAGCTCGAACGGCAGCGCAACCAGGCTTCTGACCCGAATGGCGCGCAGCCCGGCGAGACCGAAATTCAGCCCGAGGGCGAGAAGGGCCACAACGCCATCGCGCTGGTGCTGCGGCTGCCCAACCAGATGATCATGCTGGTCGGCCGCGATCTCGGCGAGCCCGAGCGCTTCCGCGCCGTCGTCCGCCGCGCCCTGATGCTGGCGCTGGGCATGATGGGCCTGGGCGGGCTGCTGATCTGGTTCCTTGTCGGCCGCGCCGCGCTGAAGCGCATCGACAGCGTCTCGGAGGCAAGCCGCCGCATCATGGGCGGCGATCTCACGGGACGGCTGCCGGTGACCGGCGCCGGCGATGAGTTCGACCGCCTGTCGGAAAACCTCAACACCATGCTGGCCAGGATAGCGACGCTCAACGAAGGGCTGAAGCAGGTCTCCGACAACATCGCCCATGATTTGAAGACGCCGCTGACCAGACTGCGCAACCGCGCTGAGGCGACACTTTCGGGCAAGCACAAGACCACCGACTACCGGCAGGCGCTGGAAGGCACCATCGCCGAATCCGACCAGCTGATAAAAACCTTCAACGCCATCCTGATGATCTCCAGGCTGGAGGCCGGCTATTCCTCGGAGAGCACCAGCAAGGTCGATCTCGCCGCCGCGGTGCATGACGTTGTCGAGCTTTATGAGCCGGTGGCGGAGGAGGCTGGCGTGGTGCTTGAAACTGCCGCGGACGGGAATTTTTCCGTCGATGGCAACCGCGAGCTGATCGGCCAGGCACTGTCGAACATCGTCGACAACGCCATCAAATACTCGACCGATGCGACGGAAAAGCCTGCCGTGCGCGTAGCCCTGCAGCGCGTCGGTCACGAAATCCGCCTTTCCGTTTCCGACAATGGCCATGGCATCCCCGACGATGCCGACCGCGCCAGGGCGACCGAGCGCTTCGTGCGGCTGGAAAAGAGCCGCTCGCAGCCGGGATCCGGTCTTGGCCTCAGCCTCGCCAAGGCGATCACGACTTTTCACAATGGCCGGCTTGAACTTCTGCCTGCCAATCCCGGATTGTCCGTTATCATGAGCTTCCCGGCGCGGGAGGACCATTGATGGCGGTGAGGATGGCTGCGAAACGGATCGAGACCGAATGGCGCCTGCAACTGGCGGCGCAGCTCGCGCCGCTGGATGAGGCCCGCGCCCGGCGTGAACTGTCGGAGATCGCTGGCGATGCCAAGGACGAGAACCTGCCGCGGCTGGCGAAATTCCTAGGAGGCAAGGGCACCGCACAGGAGTTTCTCGCTGCCGTCTTCGATCTCTCGCCCTTCCTCCGCGATGTTGCGCGCCGCCGGCCGCAAATCCTCGACGCGCTGTTCGATGGCAGTGTCGAGGCTCGGCTGCTCGCCATCGCCGAAGCGATCGGCAAGGCCGCCTTTTCCGAGACCGTTTCCGAATCCAGCCTGATGATGGAACTCAGGCAGTGGAAGGGTGAAGCTCACTTCCTGATCGCACTTGCAGACCTCTCCGGCGAGGCCGATGCCGCGCTGACGGTAAGGCGCCTCAGCAATCTCGCCGATGCCTGCACCTGCGCGGCGGTCGACTTCCTGCTGCGCGAGGCGCACAGCCAAGGCAAGCTCAAATTGCCCGATCCCGAAAATCCGTCACGGCAATCCGGCTGGATCGTGCTCGGCATGGGCAAGCTTGGCGCGCATGAACTGAATTTCTCCTCCGACATCGACCTCGTCGTCTTCTTCGATCCGGATGCGCCGGCGATCGTCGATCCGCTCGACGCCACAGAGCTGTTTGCGCGCCTGACCCGCAGGCTGGTCCGCATCCTGCAGGACCGCACCGGGCACGGCTATGTCTTCCGCACCGATTTGAGGCTTCGTCCCGATCCAGGCTCGACGCCGCTGGCGATCCCGGTCGAGGCAGCACTTCGCTACTATGAGGCGCGCGGCCAGAACTGGGAGCGCGCCGCCATGATCAAGGCGCGTCCCGTGGCCGGCGATCTCGATGCCGGGGATGCGTTCCTGCGGGAATTGCAGCCCTATGTCTGGCGCAAATACATGGACTATGCGGCGATCGCCGACGTTCATTCGATCAAGCGCCAGATCCATGCCCACAAGGGTCATGGCGAGATCGCGGTCAAAGGACACAACGTCAAGCTCGGCCGCGGCGGCATTCGCGAAATCGAGTTCTTCGTCCAGACCCAGCAACTGATCGCCGGCGGCCGTTTTCCGGAGCTGCGCGGCCGCGAGACGGTGCCGATGCTGGGTGCGCTGGCGGCGCGCAACTGGATCACCGCCGATGCACGCGACGCGCTCACGCAGCAATATTGGTTTCTGCGCCGCGTCGAACACGCCATCCAGATGGTCGCCGACGAGCAGACGCATATTCTGCCCGACGATGATGAAGGGCTGGAACGCATCGCCCATATGCTGGGCTTTGCCGATGCCGCCAGATTTGCCGAAACCTTTCGCGCGGCTTTGCATGAGGTCGAGCGCCATTACGCCGCGCTGTTCGAGACCGCGCCTGAATTGTCGGCCGGCGTCGGCAATCTGGTCTTCACCGGCGATGTCGACGATCCCGACACGCTGCAGACCTTGCACGGCCTTGGCTTCCAGCGGCCAAGCGACATCTGCCGCGTGATTCGGGGCTGGCATTTCGGCCGCTATCGCGCCACCCAGTCGGCGGAAGCGCGCGAGCGGCTGACCGAACTGACGCCGGCGCTGCTCAAAGCCTTCGGCCAGACGCGCCGGGCCGACGAGGCGCTGGTTCGCTTCGATGAACTCCTCGCCGGCCTGCCCGCCGGCATCCAGCTGTTTTCGCTGCTGCAGTCGAATCCCGCTCTGCTGAAGCTTATGGCGACGATCATGGGCGCCGCGCCTCGGCTGGCGGCAATCATCACAAGGCGCCCGCATGTCTTCGACGGTCTGCTCGACCCGGCGCTGCTCACCGAACTGCCCAACCGCGCCTATCTCTCAGCGCGGTTGGCCGCTTTCATCGATGGCGACAGGCCCTACGAGGATGTGCTTGACCGGCTGCGCATCTTTGCCTCCGAGCAGAAATTCCTGATCGGTGTCAGGCTGCTCGCCGGCTCGATCGACCCGGCGCGCGCCGGCCGCGCCTTTTCCGATCTCGCCGACCTCACCATCGACGCCGCATTGCAGGCGGTGACCACCGAATTCGCGCTGCGCCACGGCGGTATCGCCGGCGGCACCGTGTCGCTGCTCGGCATGGGCAAACTCGGCAGCCGCGAGCTCACCGCCGGCTCCGATGTCGACCTCATTCTGCTCTACGACCACGACGCGAATGCCGACGAGTCCGACGGCGACAAGCCGCTCGCACCATCGCACTACTATACCAGGATGACGCAGCGGCTGATCGCGGCTGTCTCGGCGCCGACCGCCGAAGGCGTTCTCTACGAGCTCGACCTGCGCTTGCGGCCATCCGGCAACAAGGGGCCGGTGGCCACCCACATCGATGCCTTCAAGAAATACCAGCGCCAGGAGGCCTGGACCTGGGAGCACATGGCCCTGGCCCGGGGGCGCGCCATCGGCGGCGACGCGGCCCTTTGCGCCGAGGTCGAGGCCGAGGTGGCGGCACTTCTGGCCTTGCCGCGCGACGCCGCCAAGGTGAGGGCGGAGGCATCCGAGATGCGCGCGCTGATCGAGAAGGAAAAATCGCCGCGCGATCTCTGGGACATCAAGCTCATCTCCGGCGGCCTCATCGACCTCGAATTCATCGCGCAGGTGGCGGTTATAACCGGGCAGGTCGAAGCCGGCCGCAGGGTGACCGCGACCGGCGAAATCCTGGCGCATCTGTCGCCGGATTTCGCCGAGGCTGACGTCAGGCAGCAGCTTTGCGAAGCCTACCAACTCTATCTGGCGCTGACCCAGATGACGCGGCTTTGCCTCACCGGTGCATTCGAACGCGATGACGTTCCGCCGGGATTGTCGGATCTGCTTCTGGCGGTGACTGACCTGCCGGATTTCGGTGTGCTGGAAGCACATCTCAAGGAAACGTCGCAAAAGGTCAGAAAGGATTTCAACCTTTTGCTTCGTACGAAACGGTCGTGAGGGCGTGAAGCGTTGGCGGCTGTTTCGGATCGCATCGGGGGTGACGATGCAACAGGAGATACCCATGAGAAAGACAACCGGACTTGCCCTTGCCTTTGTCGCGCTTGCCGGCGCCGTTGGCACCACCGCCTATGCCGAGAACAATGCCAGCGCCAGAATGCGCGAGGGCGCGATGATGCGCCTCGACAAGGCGATGAAGGATTCCAACGGCACCATCAGCTTCGACCAGTTTTCCGACGCCATGAACGCGCGGCTGAAGAAGCTGGTCGCCGATAATGGCGGCAAGCTGACAGTCGCCCAGCTCGCTGACGCGCTGGAGAAGGCGCGGTTCGAGGAAATGGCCAAGCGCATAGTTGCCCGCTACGACAGCAAGGGCGACGGCACGCTGACCACGGACGACATCACCGGGCGCGAGAAGAAGGTGTTCGCCATGCTCGACCGCAACAATGACGGCAAGATCGAGCGCAACGAACTGCCAAAGAAAGGCCGCATGGGCCGCCACCACCAATGGGACGGCGGCGACGACAGCATGGAGTGAAATGGCGATATGTCTCCGGCGGCGAAAGCCGCCGGAGCCCTTACATGACCGGGGCTACTCAGTCCTTGAACGCGGCGGAGAGCACCGCTCGCATTGGCGGGCCGTCAGGCCGCCGCCTTCACCGCCAGCGCCGGCTTCTTCACCGGAATGCGCACCGACACGATCGTGCCGACGCCTTCGGTCGAGCGGATTTTCAGCGCGCCGCCCTGCAGCTCGGCCAGCGAGCGCGAGATGGCAAGGCCGAGGCCGGAGCCGGCGTGGTTCTTCGAAAACTGGTTCTGCACCTGTTCGAAGGGGCGGCCAAGCTTGCTCAGTGCCTCCTTCGGAATGCCGCAGCCATTGTCCTCGATGGTCAGCACCAGCGCGCCTGACGTGTTGCGGGCGCGCACCGAGATATGGCCGCCCTGACCGGTGAACTTCACCGCATTCGACAGCAGATTGATGGCGATCTGCTTGATCGCCCGGCGGTCGGCGAACAGCGTCATCGTATCGGCGATGCGGGTTTCGACCGTGATCGATTTCTCCGCCGCCTGCAGCGAGATCACCCGCACCGTCTCGCGGATCAGCGGGCAGAGATCGATTTCCTCGCGGTCCACCGAGAATTGGCCGGCTTCGATCTTCGACATATCGAGTATGTCGTTGATGACGCCGAGCAGATATTTGCCGCTGCCGTTGATGTCGTTGGCATATTCCTCGTAGCGCGGCGAACCGAGCGGCCCGAACAGGCCTTGTTCCATCAGTTCGGAGAACCCGATGATGGCGTTGAGCGGCGTGCGCAGCTCGTGCGACATGTTGGCTAGGAATTCGGATTTGGCCCGATTGGCGGCCTCGGCGCGCTCGGTTTCCTTCATATATTCGCGGTTGAGCTCGACCAGTTCCTTGGCGCGCTCTTCCTCGGCCCGGCGGGCGAGGCTGAGGTCGTGGATGGTCGCCATCAGCCGGCGCTCGCTGTCGACCAGCTTTTCCTGGTGCAGCTTGATCTGGGTGATGTCGGAGCCGACGGAGACCGTGCCGCCGTCCCGGGTCCTCAGTTCGTTGACCTGCAGCCAGCGGCCGTCGGAGAGCTGCCGCTCGAAGGTTGCGCCCCCTTGCGGCCCGTTGGTGTTGGCCAGCCGCCGTTCAGAGGCGAAGGCCAGCATGCGCTCTTCAAGCACGGCGCGCGCAGCGCCCGGCATGACGTCGCGGTCCGACAGGCCGTTGTCCTTCTGGTATTTGGAATTGCACATGATCAGGCGCTGGGCGGCATCCCACAGCACGAAGGATTCGTTGATGTTTTCGATCGCGGTCCGCAGGCGCAGGTCGGCCGCCTCCGAGCGCAGCGCCAGATGCCGCTGCTCGGTGACGTCGACGGCAATGCCGATCAGCTGGATCTCAGGCGCTTCCGGGTCGATCACCTGGGCCCTGGCGCGCATCCACACCCACTGGCCGTCGGCGTGACGCATCCGGAACACCTGGTCGATATGGTCGATCTCGCGCTCGACGATTTTGTTGGCCAGCTCGAACAGGTCGCCGTCCTCGGGGTGGATGATGTCGTCGACCTCGCCGAACGACAGCATCGAGTTGCAGGGCTCGTAGCCCAGCATGTCGTACATCGAGCGCGACCAGTACATCTTGCCGCGCACCATGTCCCAGTCCCACAGGCCGCAGCGACCGCGAACCAGCGCCATGTCGATGCGCTGATGGGCTTCGAGATAGATGCGGTCGGCTGTCTGGGCGCGCGATGCCTGGCCGAAATAGGCGTAGAGGATGATGATCAGCACGCCGGCTGTCAGCACAAACAGCGTGACGTTGAGCGAGACGGTCTTGCGCCAGTTGTCGAACACCGCTTCCTGCGGCACCAGCACGGCGGCGGCGTTCTTGCGGTCCCGGGTCAGGCTCACCGCCGCGTACCAGTCCTGGCCGCCGATGCTGACATCCATGACCCCGGCGCGGTCGCCGAACATGAACAGCGGCTGGCCGTCCAGCACCAGGCTGTCCAGCGATCGCCCTTGCCAGCCGGTCGACAGCGGCGACACGGCAATGATCTTGAAGGCGCTGTCGGTGATCACAAGCACATGGCTTCTGCCCATGGCGCCCTGGCGGCTCGTGCTTTCCAGAAGATCAATTGCACCGCTGGATGCCGCGGTCGGGTCGGCCGAGATTGCGTTCGCCATCTGGCCGGCGGCGAGACCTAGCACCGCCTTGCCGTCGCGCTCGGCCTCGTCGCGCTCGTTCATCAGCGACAGCACGCGCAGTGCGGCGATGACGATCAGGAAGATGATGATGAGAGCCGGTATCGAACGGCGCAGAAGGGGTTCGGCAGCCAGGAGCCGCCGGTAGGCTGGTTCAGCGATGAGCCGCGTATTGCCGGCGAGGCCGTCGCCTCGCGCCTTGCGCCGCTCAAAAGCCGTCCCTTCGGGCGCGCCCCACGCGTCCGCCTTGGCCATAAATGGCACTCCCCGAATTTCCGTACGCTTGACGATCCGGCAACACCGCACATCCGAATCGTCTGTAAAGAATCAAAGGTGATTCGCCTTGTCCAGAGGCGCGGCCGAAAAACATTAAAAATTGATTGAAATAACGCTGAAATCCCTCCCCTTGAGGGGAGGGTGGCCCGAAGGGCCGGGTGGGGTCCTCGGCGAAGCGCTCGACTCTCTCAATCACGGTCGAAGTTGGTCGAGGTCGCGCACTGCCGCAACGACCCCACCCGTCCATCCGCCTTCGGCGGCTGTCCACCGTCCCCTCAAGGGGAGGGATCAGGCCAGCGTTCGCTCCACAATGTCCCGCAAATCCGCCGACAGGTTCTCGGCACCGGCGATGGCCAGCAGCGCTTCCCTGGCCTTGGCTTGCCTGCCCGGCTCCAGCGAGCGCCACGAGCGCAGCGCTGTCGCCAGCCTGGCCGCCACTTGCGGATTGCGTTTTTCAACCTCGAGTACGGTCTGGGTAAAAAACCGGTAGCCTTCGCCATCGGCGCGGTGGAAGCCGGTCTGGTTGGCGCTGGCGAATGTGCCGACCAGCGAGCGCACCCGGTTCGGATTGGCCATCGAGAAAGCTGCGTGACCAGTCAGCTCGCGTACCGTGTCGACTGTCCGGGGTCCCGGCACGCTGGCCTGGATCTGGAACCATTTGTCCATGACCAGCGGATCGGCGCCATAACGGGCCTCGAAATCGGCCAGCGCCTTGATCGCCTCCGGCGAACCGTCATGGCGGTGCGCAAGGACGGTCAGCGCTGCGGCGCGGTCGGTCATGTTCGTCGCGACCTCGAAATGCCGGGCGGCGAGCGCAGCCCCTTTCGGCAGCAGCGAGAGGTAGTCGAGCAGGATGTTGCGCAGCGCGCGGCGTCCCGCACTTGCCGCGTCGGGGCTGAACGGCCCGTCGTCGGCGAGGCGGCCGTATAGGTCGGTGAACGTTTGCTGATTGGCGCGCGCGATTGCCAGCGCCAGCGCCTCGCGGGCGGCGAAGATGGCGTCGGGGTCGATATTCCTGCCGATGTCGCGAGCAATGTCGGCCTCGCCCGGAAGCGAAAGCGCCAGTGCCCGGTAAGCGGGTTCCAGCGTCTCGTCGCCGGCGATCTTGCCGGCAAGTCCGGTCAGCCTGGCGGTGAAGGCCGGCTTTGCGCCGCCGAGGATCTGGCGGAAGGCCGCTATCAGCGCATCGGTCAAAAGCGTGTTGAACGCCTGCCAGCGCGCAAAGGCATCGCTGTCATGGCCGGCGAGAAAGAACTGGTCGTCGGCCTTCTGCTCGACCGAAAGCGTGATCGGTGCCGAAAAGCCGCGGTTGAGCGACACCGCCGGCCGCTCGGCAACGCCTGAGAAGCGCACCATGTGACGGCGCTTGCGAATATGGATGACACCGTCCTCGACGGCGGCGCCCTCGACGCCGCCATAGGCAACCGGTTCGCCGCCGGCGCCGACCAGCCCGAAGGCGAGCGGGATGTGCATCAGCCGCTTGCGGCTTTCCGACGGCGTCGGCGGCACCGACTGCTCGATCTCGAGCGTAAACTCGCGCGTCGCCGGATTGTGCGTCGAACTGACGGTCAGGTTCGGCGTGCCCGCCTGGTGATACCAGAGCGCGAACTGCGACAGGTCGCGCCCGGAGACGTCCTCGAACACCTTCAGGAAGTCCTCGATCGTCGCGGCCTCGCCGTCATGGCGCTCGAAATAGAGATCCATGCCGGCGCGGAAAGCCTCGGCCCCGAGGATAGTGCGGATCATGCGCACGACTTCCGAGCCTTTTTCGTAGACGGTCGCCGTGTAGAAATTGTTGATCTCGCGGTAGCGGCGCGGCCGCACCGGATGCGCCAGCGGTCCCTGGTCCTCGGGGAACTGGTGTGCCCTCAGCGTGCGCACTTCGGCGATGCGCTTGACCGCGCGCGAGCGATGGTCGGCGGAGAATTCATGGTCGCGAAAGACCGTCAGCCCTTCCTTGAGGCAGAGCTGGAACCAGTCGCGGCAGGTGATCCTGTTGCCGGTCCAGTTGTGGAAATACTCATGCGCGATGATCGCCTCGATATTGGCGAAATCGGCATCGGTGGCGGTTTCCCGGTCGGCCAGCACATACTTGTCGTTGAAGATATTGAGGCCCTTGTTCTCCATGGCCCCCATGTTGAAGTCGGAAACGGCGACGATGTTGAAGACGTCGAGGTCGTATTCGCGGCCGAAGGCCTGCTCGTCCCATTGCATCGAGCGCTTCAGCGCATCCATGGCGTAGCCGGCAAGCCCCTCCTTGCCTGGCTCGACAAAGATGCCGAGTTCGACCTCGCGCCCGGACATGGTGACGAAACTGTCCGCAACCTTGCCGAGATTGCCGGCCACGAGCGCAAACAGATAGGACGGCTTGGGGAAGGGGTCGTCCCAGACTGCAAAGTGCCAGCCGTCGGCAAGCGCGCCGCTTTCGACCGGATTGCCGTTGGAAAGCAACAGCGGCGCTTCGTCCAGCCTCGCCTCGATACGCACGGTATAGACCGACAGGATGTCGGGGCGGTCGAGGAAATAGGTGATGCGGCGAAAGCCCTCGGCCTCGCATTGCGTGCAATAGACATTGCTGGAGCGGTAGAGGCCCATCAGCGCCTCATTGCTGGCCGGCGCGATCTCGGTCTCGAGCAGCAGCTGGAAACGGGCCGGCGGCCTCAAAATGGTCAGCTGGTCCGGCGTGGCGAGATACTCGGCCGGGGCAAGCTCGCGACCGTCGATGGCAATGCGCTTGAGCACCAGCCCGTCGCCGTCCAGCACCAGCGACGTCGAGGCGGCGGCGCCATCGCGGCGTTCGATCGTCAGCACTCCGGTGACACGCGTTGCGTCTGGCGAAAGGCGGAAGGTGAGGCCGGTTTGCGGGATGGAAAAGTCGTTGGGGCGGTAGTCTTCGAGCTTGAAGACCTGGCCGGTATCGGTTCGCATTCCCTTGGGTTTCCCTGTCGCTGTCGGAGCCGCTGACGTGTCCTGGCCCATTAATCTAAAGTTGCGCGCTCTTTACACGAAACGGTCACTCGACAAAACTGCGCCAATGCCTATTTCGGGGCGTTCCCCTTCCGCCATCATCGTGAGGCCTTGATGACCGTCGTCAGATCGAAGTTCGGCATGGGCGCCTGTGTACCGCGTCGTTCGACGCGCATCTCAGCGGAGATCCGGGAAGCAACAAAACAGTGAAAGCCGGGCCTGGAGACGAAGCGGGCGGGAAACTGTCCGATCATCCCGGCGCGCATCGGCCCAATAATCGATGTCGATTTTTGGAAAGCACGATGCGCAGATTTAAAGTGTCAGAGCGTCCTTTGCGCGTCGAAGACGACGCGCGGCGCTCTAATGTTCTCACCGGGATCATGCTCAAGGTCATGTCGGTGGCGGTCTTTGTCGGCATGCAAACCTGCATCAAGGCCGCCGGCACTTTGCCGGCCGGCCAGATCGTCTTCTTCCGCTCCTTCTTCGCCATCTTCCCGATCATCGCCTTCCTGGCCTTCAAGAGAAAACTCGGTACGGCGTTCGCCACCAAACGCCCGCTGAACCACATTGCGCGCGGTGTCGTCGGCGTTTGCGCCATGGGGCTCGGCTTCTTTGCGCTGACCCGGCTGCCGCTGCCTGAGGCGATCACGCTGAACTATGCCCAGCCTTTGCTGGTGGTGGTGTTCTCCTCGCTATTCCTCGGCGAAGCCATTCGCGTCTATCGCTGGAGCGCGGTTGCGGTCGGTCTGGTCGGCGTGCTGATCATCTCCTGGCCGGAGCTGACGCTGCTCACGTCGGGCGTCGCGCTCGGCGACCAGGAGGTGCTGGGCGTCATCGCTGCTCTTGTTTCTGCAGCAATCTCCGCCAATGCCATCCTGCTCGTGCGCAATCTTGTCCAGACTGAACGAACAGCGACCATCGTGTTGTGGTTCTCGGCGACGGCGAGTGTCATGGCGCTGCTTACGCTGCCCTTCGGCTGGCAGGCGCTGACGCCGCTGCAGGCCGGTCTGCTGGTCGCAGCAGGGTTCTGTGGCGGGCTGGCGCAGATTTTGATGACGGCGGCGTACCGCCGTGCCGAAGCTTCGGTGGTGGCGCCGTTCGAATACACCTCGATGATCCTCGGCGTGGTCGTCGGCTATTTCGCCTTTGGCGATATCGCCACCATCAACACGCTCGTCGGCGGTGTGATCGTCGTTGCCGCCGGCATGTTCATCATCTGGCGCGAGCGCCAACTCGGCCTGGAACGCACCCGAACGCGCAAGGCAGCGCCACCACAGGGGTGAGGAGGTCCGCGGGGTTGGCTCAGTTAGCTTCCGCACGTTCCTTCGCCAGCCGCACCAGCACCGCTCGCGTCTGCTCGTCGGCCGGGAAGAAAGACTCGATCGCCAGTTCCGACAGCGTCACGTCAAGCGGCGTGCCGAAGACGGTGATGGTGCTGATGAAGGACAGCACCTGGTCGCCATGCGCCAGCCGCAGCGGATGGACGATGCCGTTGGGCTCGACCGGCACCGGCCGCGCACCCTTGAGCCCGGACGGATAGGTTCGCAATTCGCGCTCCAGCTCGACCAGGACGGGATCGCCGGCGGCATCGTTCTGGTGTTTCAGCCGCTCCAGCAGATGCGCCCGCCATTCCGCGAGATTGACGATGCGCGGTGCGATGCCGTTCGGGTGCAGGCTGAGGCGCAGCACATTGACCGGCGGCTGGAGCAGCGACGGCTCGGCAACATCGGCCAGAAACGGGCCGATGGCGGCATTGGCGGAAATCAGGTTCCAGTGCCGGTCGACGGCGAGGGCGGGGAACGGCTCATGCCCTTTGAGCACGCTCTCGACCGCGGCAAGCGCCGGCGCCAGCGTCGTATCTGTGAGTGGCCGCTCGCTGAAGCTCGGGGCAAAGCCGGCAGCCAGCAACAGCTGATTACGCTGCCGCAGCGGAATCTCAAGCTGCTCGGCCAGATGCAGCACCATCTCGCGCGAGGGCGCGGCGCGGCCGCTTTCGACGAAGGAGAGATGACGCTGGGAAATCTCAGCCTCCATTGCGAGATCAAGCTGGCTCATGCGCCGGCGCGTGCGCCATTCGCGGATCAGGCTGCCGGCGGAGGTTTGGGCTGTTGTCATCGGGCAGGATTAAGGCGGCGGGAGAGGGATTTCAATTACGTCGGAGGTTATAGCGGAGGCCGAGGCGAAATCTTCTCCCCCTTTGAGGGGGAGATGGCCGGCAGGCCAGAAGGGGTTCGACGGGATGCGACCTTCTTACGGAAATGGACGTTGGCGCTCCACGCGCAACGACCCCACAGTCGCCTTCGGCGACATCTCCCCCTCCAAGGGCCCTCAAGGGGGAGATCAGCTAGCTAGCCCACCTCTCGCAACTTCGCTTTCACCTCGAGAAAATCCCGCCACGCCAGTTTCTTGTGCGCCGGCGTCCGCAAGAGATAGGCCGGGTGCAACGTCGGCATGGCCGGAATGGCAGTGCCCGACACCGTCGTGTGCACCTGCCAATTGCCGCGCAGGCGCAGAATGCTTTCGGTCGTGTTGAGCAGGGTTTTGGCCGAAGGGCCGCCGAGATTGACCAGCACCTTCGGATTGACCAGCTCGATCTGCCGCTCGATGAAGGGGCGGCAGATTTCGGTCTCGTGCGGCGTCGGCGTGCGGTTGCCGGGCGGCCGCCAGGGAATGACGTTGGCGATATAGACCGAAGTCCGGTCAAGCCCGATCGCCCCCAGCATGCGGTCGAGCAGCCGGCCGGAGCGGCCGACGAAGGGCAGGCCCTCAATATCCTCGTCGCGGCCGGGCGCCTCGCCGACCAACATCACCAAACCTTCCGGGTTGCCGTCGGCAAAGACCAGGTTCTTGGCGGTGAATTTGAGGTTGCAGCCATCGAACGACGCCATGTGCTGGCGCAGTTCGTCGAGCGTCGAGGCACTTGCCGCCATTTGCCGGGCCAGGGCCGCCTGTGCCTCGTCGGGCACCGTCGCCATGGCCGGAACGGAACGCGCCGGCGCGTCCGGCACCCGGCTTGCGTCCAGCCCGGGGCTGGCGGCGGCTTGTTCCGGAAACTTGTTTTCGCGAGGCGGCGCGGCAGGCGCCGTTGTGCGCTCGGGGCGCTCCGGTGCTGCCCCGGCAAACCGGTTCACCGGCGCGTCCTCCAACGCTTCGTCGACACCGGCAGAGGCGTAGAAGGCGAGCAACTCGGCCAGGTCGGATCGGTTGTTGGGGGAGGCGGCAGTCATGCCGGGCACATTCGTCCGCCGAGAGGTGATTTGCAAGGTTGGGCGGTTAGTAATCTCCCCCTCAAGGAGGGAGATTACGCGCTCGTCGGCTTTCGCCAATCACGAAGGGCATTTCGTGGCGATTTTCACGGCGTCTGCCGCTTACCCCGTCGGTATCCGCGGATCCTGCACCAGATAGAACGTCCAGCGCGGCGTGTAGTCGGTGATCAGAAACTCGAAGCGTCCCCTCTTCAGCGGGTCGATCTGTCCACTCTTGAACAAGAGCCGGTCATAGGGTTCGAAATCGCGGTCGAAATCGGCGTACGCGCTCGACAGGATGTTGTCGGGCGTCTTGTTGCGCTGGTCGAAGGACAGGCCGTCGCCGAACACGCTCGGCTGGTTGAGTATCTCCTGCAGCTCGAACTGGAATTCAACCCAGGCCTGGCCGCTGTTGTTGAGCACCTCGATACGCATGTACAGGATGCCGCTGGCGAATTCGCCGTTGGTGCTGAACGGCTGGATCGGTTTGGTGGTGCGGATGGTGAGCGTCACCGGCGTCGACGAATTCAGCTCCTCGGAGATGACCAACGGATCTTCCTTGGTGCCGGTGCCCGAGGCGCCGGTGATGTGGAAACCGCCAAGCTCGTCGGAAAAGGAATAGGCGCCGGTCGCCCACACCTTCACCGGCTCGGCCTGAGCGCGAACCGGCGTAAGCATTGAAAGGGCGAGAAGGATCGCTCGGCAGGTCCGGCCGGGCGGAAGGGGGAAGCGCGTCAATGAATAGCCGGACGGCGTGCGCATGGAAATAAGTATGGCCGATAAGAGAGCCGTCGAACAATTAAAATATGGGACGCTGAGCGCGGTCGCGCGCAAAACGCTTGCGGCAGAGTTGTCATCCGCGACTTTTTGTCGAAATCGGCATTGTCACGTCAGCGCCGGTTTCCTGTCGCGGATTGATGCGCTATGCAGCGCAGGAGCCAGCAAAATGCCGGAAACGGTTGGCCAGTGCGGAGGGGTTGATGAGCGAGATCGAACGCGAGAGCATGGAATTCGACGTGGTCATCGTCGGGGCCGGTCCGGCGGGCCTTGCCGCAGCGATCCGTCTCAAGCAGGTCAATCCCGAGCTTTCCGTCGTGGTGTTGGAAAAGGGCGGCGAGGTTGGCGCCCATATTCTGTCAGGCGCCGTCGTCGATCCCATAGGCATCGACCGCCTGTTGCCGGGCTGGCGCGAGGAAGATGGCCACCCCTTCAAGACGCCGGTTACGGCCGACGATTTCCTGGTGCTCGGCCCCGCCGGCTCGTTCCGTCTGCCCAATATCCTGATGCCGCCGCTGATGAACAATCACGGCAACTACATCGTCTCGCTCGGCAATGTCTGCCGCTGGCTGGCAACCAAGGCTGAAGCGCTGGGCGTCGAAATCTATCCGGGCTTTGCTGCCGCCAGCCTCGTCTACAACGATGCCGGCGCGGTCACGGGCGTCATCACCGGCGACATGGGCGTCGAAAAAGACGGCACACATGGCCCGGGCTTTGCGCCGGGCATGGCGCTGATGGGCAAATACGTGCTGATCGGCGAGGGCGCGCGCGGTTCGCTGTCCAAGCAGCTGATCGCAAAATACAAACTGTCCGACGGGCGTGAGCCCGGCAAGTACGGCCTCGGCCTCAAGGAGCTGTGGCAGGTCAAGCCCGAGAACCACCGGCCGGGCCTGGTGCAGCACTCCTTCGGCTGGCCGCTCGACCTGAAGACAGGCGGCGGCTCCTTCCTCTACCACCTCGAGGATAACCAGGTCGCGGTCGGCTTCGTCCTGCATCTCAACTACAAGAACCCCTGGCTGTCGCCCTTCGAGGAATTCCAACGGTTCAAGACGCATCCGGCGATATCGCGCACCTTCGAGGGCGCCAAGCGCATCGGCTATGGCGCGCGGGCCATTACCGAAGGCGGCTGGCAGTCGGTGCCGAAACTCTCCTTCCCCGGCGGCGCGCTGATGGGGTGTGCGGCGGGCTTCGTCAACGTGCCGCGCATCAAGGGTTCGCACAATGCGGTGCTGTCCGGCATGCTGGCGGCCGAGCATGTCGCGCAAGCGATCGGCTCCGGCCGCGCCAATGACGAGCTGTCGTCTTATGAGGACGCCTGGCGCGCGACCGATATCGGCAAGGATTTGAAGAAGGTCCGCAACGTCAAGCCGCTCTGGTCGCGCTTCGGCACCATTATCGGCGTCGGCCTCGGTGGTCTCGACATGTGGCTGAACACGCTGTTCGGCTTCTCGCCCTTCGGCACGCTGAAACATGGCAAGGCCGATTACGCCACGCTTGAGCCCGCGGCCAAGCACAAGAAGATCGCCTATCCCAAAGCGGACGGCGTGCTGACCTTCGACCGCCTGTCCTCGGTGTTCCTGTCCAACACCAATCACGAGGAAAACGAGCCGGTGCATCTCATCGTCGGCGACATGGAGTTGCAGAAGCGTTCCGAGCATGATGTCTTTGCCGGGCCTTCGACCCGCTATTGCCCGGCCGGTGTTTACGAATGGGTCGACAAGGACGGCAACGCCGCCGCCGATCCGTCTGCCAAGGATGTGCGCTTCGTCATCAACGCGCAGAACTGCGTGCACTGCAAGACCTGCGACATCAAGGATCCCAACCAGAACATCAACTGGGTGCCGCCACAAGGCGGCGAAGGCCCGGTCTATCAGGGCATGTGAGCCTCACCGACCGGGGCCGTCTCGACTAGCAAAAAATGGCGGCGATGGCCGGGTTTACCAAGGCATGTAAGGCGCTCGGCGCCAAAGATTGTTGAAACCGTCGTCTGCTTGTGGTCTCATTGCCGCGTCCATGGGGAAAATGGCATGCGCGTGTTGGTCTTGTTTTGCGTCGCCGCCATAAGCGCGGCCTGCGGCGTCGTCGGGACGGCGTCGGCCGGGGTGAAAACCGTCGTTAAGACGCGAACCTATGACATCACCGGCACGACAGGTGCCGGTCTGGTTATCGCCATGAACCGCAGAGGCCCCAAGCACGGTTTCATGACCCACGCCATCGCGCAGACAAGCTACACCGCCGACTGGAGCCTGGACCTGGGTCAGGTCAACGGCGTCTGCCGCCTGCGCCAGGCCAATGGAACGCTCAACATCGCCTACACCTACCCGCGCGTCGCCTCGGCCGTCACGCCGGCGCTGCGCAAACGCTGGAACCGGTTTTTCACAGGCGTTCTCGCTCATGAAGGAACCCATGGCCGTATCGCCGGGCAGATGATGCAGGCTGCCGAGCGGTCGGTTCGCGGCCTGAAATTTGCCAACGATCCGCAATGCAACAAAACGCGCGTCGAAGCCACGCGGCGCTTGCAAGCCACTTCCAAGCTCTATGAGGCAAAACAGATCGCGTTCGACGCGCGCGAGCACAGTGAAGGCGGCCATGTCGAGCGCATCATCGAGGCCTTGGTAGGCTTGTGAAACCGTAAGCCCCGTGGCGTACGATCTAGCCGCCCATGCTGGGCTGGATCAGCGACACAGTCGCGGTAGAATCCTCGTCGGCCGGCTTGGTCTCGTCGCGCATCAATGAAAATTCCACCATCACCGGCAGATGGTCGGAGCCGGTCTCTTCCATCTGCGTCGACGACAGGATGGTCACCCCGCCCTTCGAAAACACCTGGTCGATCGGCAGGCCCACATAGCGCCGCAGGAAATCGGGCAGGGTCCGGTGGATCCAGGTCGGTCCGGCCGACGGCATCACGGTCAGTCCGCCGAGCGAGGCAACGCGCCGTACCGCGGCGCTCCACGGCACGGCATTGCAGTCGCCGGCCATGATCGCCGTCTCGCCGAGCGAGGTGAGCGTCTCGGTCAACTCGCCGATCTGCCAGTATTGTTCCTTCGGCCACGGCCAGCTCAAATGGATCGCCGCGACATCGACCGGAGTGCCGCCGAAATCGACGGTGGCGGCCGCCATCGCGCCGCGCGGTTCGCAATGCGGCTCGGTGCCGGCCGCAAAAGGTCGCCGGGACAAAAGCGCCACGCCCCACACGCCGTCGGGATGGGCGCACAGGATGCGATAGGGATAGGCGTTCTGGATATAGCCGAGTTCGGTCGCCCACATGGCCGATACTTCATCGAGCGTGATCACGTCTGGGTTGGTCCTGGCGATCAGCGAAAGAACCTTCTTGGGCGTCGGATTGTTGAAACGCAGGTTCATCTGCAGCAGCCGGTAGACCGGTTCGTTGCCGGGCGCGGCGTCATTGGCGGCCTGCACCGGCCACAGGCGCGGCAAGGTGCTCAACGTGCTGGCGAAGGCGGCCACGGCCAGCAGCAGGCCCACGCCCGCCTGCAGGCGAAACGAGGTGGCGAGCAGCGGCAGCGCAATCAGCCCCATCAGCACGGCAAAATGGATGCGGAAATGGGCAAAGGAATCGAAGGCCGGATGCAGTGCGCCAAAGAACCCGGCTACAAGCGCGGCCGAGAGGCCGAGCATTGCCAGGAACGCCATTGAAGCCATCATCTTTCGCACGCGTGCCATCAGACCGGGTTTTGCCCATAGACCGGGTAATACATTGCCGAGGTATCAGGCCTTTATCGGCTGAAATGCGGCCCAATCAAGATGACGAAACGCCTCGCGGCAAACATTTACGGCAAGCCGGTCTACTGAAAGGCCGTCTCCGAAAAGCTTCTCAGCTTGCGCGAATGCAACCGTTCCATCGGCATTTCCGCCAGCTTCTCCATCGCCTTGATGCCGATGGTCAGATGCTGCGCCACTTGCCGCTTGTAGAATTCGGTCGCCATGCCGGGCAGCTTCAACTCGCCATGCAGCGGCTTGTCGGAGACGCAAAGCAGCGTGCCGTAGGGCACGCGGAAGCGGAAGCCATTGGCGGCGATCGTGGCCGATTCCATATCGAGCGCGATGGCGCGCGACTGCGACAGCCGCTGCACCGGTCCGCGCTGGTCGCGCAGTTCCCAGTTGCGGTTGTCGATGGTGGCCACGGTGCCGGTGCGCATGATGCGCTTGAGATCGTAGCCGGAAAGTCCGGTGACTTCGGCGACCGCCTCCTGCAGCGCCACCTGGATCTCGGCCAGCGGCGGTATCGGCACCCACACCGGCAGGTCATCGTCCAGCACATGGTCTTCCCGGACATAGGCATGCGCCAGCACATAGTCGCCCAGCGCCTGAGTGTTGCGCAGGCCGGCGCAATGGCCGAGCATCAGCCATGCATGTGGCCGCAGCACCGCGACATGGTCGGTGATCGTCTTGGCGTTGGACGGGCCGACGCCGATGTTCACCATGGTGATGCCGCCATGGTTCGGCTTCTTCAGATGATAGGCTGGCATCTGAGGCAGGCGCGGCGCCGCCACGCCTTCGCTGGGTGCGTTTTGCCCTGCCTTGGTGATGACATTGCCCGGTTCGACGAATTCGGTATAGCCGTGGCCGCCTTCAGCCATCTGGGCCCGCGCGCGGGCGACGAACTCGTCGATGTAGAACTGGTAGTTGGTGAACAGCACGAAGTTCTGGAAATGCTGCGGGCTGGTCGCCGTGTAGTGCGTCATGCGGTGCAGCGAATAGTCGATGCGCTGCGCCGTGAACGGCGCCAGCGGCCTTGGTTCGCCGAACGCGACCTCGAAGGTGCCGTTGGCGATCTGGTCGTCGGTGCCGTCAAGATCCGGCACGTCGAACAGGTCGCGGATCGGCCGTTTGATGCGGTCGGCGGCGGCGCCATCGACATGGGTTCCTTCAAGGAACGCGAAATGCAGCGGGATCGGCGTGGTCGATTCCGAAACCGTTACCGGCACGCCGTGATTGCGCATGATCAGGCGAAGCTGCTCTACGAGATAGCGTTCGAACAGCACCGGCTGGGTGATGGTGGTCGAGAAATGCCCGGGGGTCGGCATGTGGCCGTAAGCCTGGCGCGAGTCGATCTGGGTGAACGAATTGGTGGTGACGCCGATCTCCGGGTAGAAGGCGCGGTAGCGCTTGCTTTCGTCGCCGCCGGCGGCAAGCGTGGCAAAGGAGTCGCGCAGAAACTTGGTGTTGCGGTCGTAGAGCACCTGCAAGGCGGCCACGGCCTTTTTGGCGTCGTCGAAGCTCTGCTTGCCGAAAGGCTCAGGCATGACGACCGATTCGATAGCTTGTGGGTAGATTCGCTTTTCCATGGCTCAATATAGAGACTTGAGGCCGCACTTGGGAGGGGAGGATGGCCGCCAAGTGGTCGATTTATTCGTCCACGCCCAAGGTGTGCTGAGATTCAGGTAAGGCTGAGCCGGAGTCGAAGACGGGCGCGAAGCGACCAAACTGGTTGGCTTCGAGAACCGGAGCGGAGCGTACTCGAAGTATGTGAGCACCAAAGGCCGCCACTTGCAGGCCGGCATCACCTTAATACCGGCACACCTTACCCGCGCTGCAGACTGACCAGCAAGACAAAGCCGACGCCATGCTTCTTCGTCGCCGGCGCGTCGATCGTCGTGTCGGCATTGGCCCGCATCATCGGCATGACCAGGACCGGCGCCGACAGCACGACCAGGACGAGCGCCGCCCGCGGCAGGAGCCGAAGGGTCTGGAGGGCGTTGATGGCGATGCGGTTCATGGCTTTTGCTTTTCTGTTTGGATCTATGTCTTTGTCGTCTCAGGGGCGAAAATGGTTCATGCAATCGAATTGGCAGGAACTGGCTGCATCCCAGGAACGGGCCGGGCGGCCGGCTTCGGCCACGAGGATGGCGAAGAGCATCCCGAACAGGCTCATCAACAGGCAGACGATGGTGAAGCGGCGAGCGAGCATTTGCGTAGTGTCTCCTTGAACACGCCATCAAAATGCCCTGATGCGACTGAACCGGCGCTGATGCCGACGTTCATCTGCGGTTCAAAGTGATTGACGAGGTCTTAGAGAGAGCGTCGGTTTGGGTTTGCGCCGCCGCAAACGGCACGGTCGTCGCTATGGCGCGGACCGTCCTGCAAAAGAAAACGGGGCCTGTGAAGGCCCCGTTGGTCAACTCAAAGCAGCAAGATCAGAGCTTGTGCCAGGTCTGGCTCTTGCAGATCAGCCCGCCGAGCACGCAGCCGCTCATTTTGAGCGAGGTGCCCGACAGTGTTGCCTTGCCCGAATAGGTCTTGTCGTTTGCCGGATCGGTGATGTTGCCGGCATATTTGTTGGCCCCGGCCGCCTTGAGCGAACCGATGGTCTTCCCGGCATATTTGCCGGTCTTCAGGGTGATGGAGAATGAACCGCTGCCGCCGATAACTGCTGTGTCGCCGGCTTGTGTCTTCCAATTGCCTTCGATCGGATCGGCCCAAGCCGCACCAGCCATCATCACGGCGGCCGCCAGGGCCAAGCTCACTTTGCGAAACATATCTGTCCTCCCTGGTTAGATGGGGCAGCCGCCTCTCTGCCCCTTACGCAAACGTAAGCTAATCCAGCTCCTGGCAAAACAAAAGCGTACCGCGACGGAAGGTTTCGCAATTTTCATGCAGGGTCGGGAGAGTGCAGCCCGTGGAAATGAAACGATCGAGGCGTTGGCTTTGGTTCGCGTGGTTAGCAGAGTGTTGATCGGCGCCTTGCAAATTTTCGTCAAATCGGTCGAGAAACGGCGGGATTGCTGACTTTGTATCCTTAACGAATTTCCGCGTTTACCTCTTGTTTTAGCTTTGTTTTCTCCAAATTAAGCACGCCATTTAACGACGGATTCAAGGCTCGGCCTCATTCTCGGAAGCATCGAAAGAGCGGCTCCCCAGGGAACACCGGGGGACAGAAGAGGCCCGCTCTCGGGAGCCAGACAGGGGACTAAAATGGCACGTTTTGAAATGCTTGAAGCCGGCTTCGGCGCCATGGGGGCAACTGCCCAGGCCGACATTCTTTTCGAACTGGGCATGATGTATGCGACCGGCCGCGATTGCGAGACCGATGTCGTTGCCGCCCACAAATGGTTCAACATCGCCGCCATCAAGGGCTCGGTCCGCGCCGCCGAACTGCGCTCGGAACTGTCGGCCGCGATGTCCAAGGCCGAGATCGCCAAGGCGCTGCGCGAAGCCCGCGAATGGATGACCATGCACTGAGATCGGCGATCTCGAGCAGATATACGAAAGACAGGGAAGCTCCGGGATCAAGACCGCATAGACGGCCGGAACCGGTAGACAACAAGGCCGCGACAAGACGGCCGACCATGAAAGAACAAGAACGCGGCAGGCCGGCACGGTCCAGTCGTGCACAATGGGGACGGCGGGCAGGTTTTCGTGGCGCGGGGGCGCATGGGGACTGCTACGAGCAAAAAGCCACGACCGGCCGGATCAGGCTGGCGTGGCTTTTTGCGTTGATGAGGCCCAATCGAGCGGCGCCGATGCGCCTAGACAGGCCCAATGAAGGATGAAATTGTCCCGCCTTCGGAAAGAAGCGCGGCCAGAGCGGCTGCGCGAGTGTGGGAGGAGTTCTATCACCATGAAAAAAACGGGTATTTTGAGCGCGGCCGTATTTGGCCTGATGATGAGCGCGCCGGTTGCCTTTGCCGATGACATCACCATTTCGGTGGTCGGCCCGATGACCGGACAGCTCGCCACGATCGGCGATCAGTTCAAGCAGGGCGCAACGGCAGCCGCCGATGCGATCAACGCCGCCGGCGGTGTCAACGGCTCCATGATCAAGCTCGACATCGAGGACGACCAGTGCGATCCCAAGCAGGCGGTTTCTGTGGCCAACCGGATCGTTGCCAACAGCGTCAAGTTTATTGACGGCCATGCCTGTTCAGGTTCGAGCATCCCGGCTTCCGCCGTCTACGCCGAGGCCGGCGCGCTGATGATGAGCCCGGCCTCTTCAAATCCCGAGCTGACCGATGCCGCCGCCAAGGCCGGCTGGCCGACGATCATGCGTCTCTATACGCGTGACGACGCGCAGGGCGCCTTCATTGGCCCGTGGATCGCCAAGAAATATGCCGGCAAGAATGTCGTTATCCTGCATGACAAGAGCGCCTACGGTCAGGGCGTTGCCGATGCCGTGAAGGCGACGATGAATGCCGGTGGCCTCAAGGAGATCGACTATGAAGGCATCAATGCCGGCGAGAAGGATTATTCGGCTCTCGTCACCAAGCTGAAGGACCTCAAGGCCGACGTTGTCTATTTCGGCGGCTATCACCCGGAAGCCGGGCTTATCCTGCGTCAGTCGGCCGAGCAGAGCGTCAAGTTCCAGCTGATCATGCCGGATTCGATCGCCTCGCCAGAATTCTGGCAGGTCGCCGGCCCCGCCGGTGAAGGCACCCTGTTCGTCTTCCCGTCGGACCCGCAGGCCAAGCCGGAAGCCAAGGAGGCCATCGCCAAGATCAAGGCGGGCGGCTTCGTGCCGGAAGGCTTTACGCTGTTCTCCTACGCCGTCGTTCAGGCGTTTGCAGAGGGCGTCAAGCGCGCCGGAACGGACGATCCGGTCAAGGTAGCCGAAGCGCTGAAGAACGGCACGCCGTTCAGCACCGTGGTCGGCGACGTGACCTTCGACGAGAAGGGCGATCTGAAGAACGCCAGCTACGACATCAACCAGTGGCACGACGGCAAATACGCACCGATCGCGCAGTAAGCGGCCGCGTGCTCATGGCAATGGCCGGGCTTGTCCCGGCCATTTTTCATTCAAGCCTCCAGCCGGCTATGAAGCCTCTTCAACGAAGCGCACCAGCACCGTTCCGTCGGTGACCTGCTCGCCCTCGGTGGCGATTTCCGCGATCACGCCGTCATGGCTGGCCGCGATCGTGTGCTCCATCTTCATCGCTTCCAGGATCAGTAGCGGCTGGCCCTTGATCACCCTTTCGCCCTTTGCCGCGCGCACCAGCTTGACCACGCCTGGCATCGGCGCGGGCAGGCTGCCGGAAGCGGCGGCCGCCTCGTCGGTGCGCGCCAGCGGATCCGGGACGAGGAAACTGTAGCCGACCGCGCCTTCGAATACGGTGACGTGGCCTGGCCAGCGGGCAAGGCGAGGGGCGGCGCGAAGATCATGCGAATTGACGCTGTCATAGGGCGCGTCCAGCGCCACCTCGAAGCGCCCGTCCGGCCGCACTGAAACACGCGCCAGTATATCGTCCTCGCCATGGCGCAGGCGCGTGCGGCGCGCAATGCTGTGGAAATGCGCATAGCCGGCAAGCGACGACCACGGATCGTTCGACGGCGGCAAGGCACCGGCGCCCGCCGCGGCAAGGGCCGCCGCGGCAACGATCTCGCTGCGCGGCGGGGCGACCGCGGTCAGCGCTTCCTGATGCCTGCCGATCAGGCCGGTATCGACGTCGCCGACGGAAAAATCGGCGTCCGCGGCAAGTGCCGCGAGAAAGGCGGTGTTGACGGTCGAGCCGGCAATCTCGGTCTGCGACAACGCTGTGCCGAGCGCATCGAGCGCCGCCTGCCTGTCCCTGGCGTGGACCACCAGCTTGGCGATCATTGGATCGTAGAAGGGCGAGATCGCATCGCCGGCCCGCACGCCGGTCTCGATGCGCATCGTGGCGCCTTCGGGAGCTTTGTCGGGAAATCTCAGGTGATGCAGCGTGCCGGTCGCCGGCAAAAACCCTTTTGCCGCGTCCTCGGCATAGATGCGCGCCTCGAAGGCGTGACCCGAAAGTGCGATCTCGCCCTGCGTCTTGGGCAGCTTTTCGCCGGATGCCACCCGCAACTGCCACTCGACAAGATCGGTGCCGGTGACCATTTCGGTGACGGGATGTTCGACCTGCAGGCGGGTGTTCATTTCCATGAACCAGAAGCGGTCGGCCTTCAGCCCTTGCGAGGCATCGACGATGAATTCGATGGTACCGGCGCCGGAATAGCTGATTGCCTTGGCGGCCTTGACCGCCGCTTCCGTCATCGCCTTGCGCAGCGCCGGCGTCATGCCGGGCGCCGGCGCTTCCTCGATCACCTTCTGATGCCGGCGCTGCGCCGAGCAGTCGCGCTCAAAGAGATGCACGGCGTTGCCAAAATTGTCGCCGAACACCTGGACCTCGATGTGGCGCGGCTTGTCGACATATTTTTCGACCAGCACGCGGTCGTCGCCAAACGCGGCCTTGGCTTCGCGCCGTGCGCCCGAAAGCGCCTCGGAGAAATCGTCGGCATGTTCGACCCGCCGCATACCTTTGCCTCCGCCGCCGGCACGCGCCTTGATCAGCACGGGATAGCCGATCTCGCGCGCCTTGGACGCCAGCAGCACGATCTCCTGCGCCTCACCATGGTAGCCCGGCACCACCGGCACGCCGGCCTTTTCCATCAGCCGCTTGGCCGCGTCCTTCAAGCCCATGGCGCGGATCGAGGCGGCCGACGGGCCGATGAAGGTGAGCCCTGCCGCCACCACCTGGTCGACGAAATCAGGGTTTTCCGAGAGGAAACCGTAACCGGGATGGATCGCTTCGGCACCTGTCGCCAGCGCGGCCGCGACAATCTTGTCGCCGCGCAGATAGCTTTCGCCGACGGGCGAAGCGCCGATATGCACCGCCTCGTCGGCCATTTCGACATGCATGGCCTTGGCATCGGCGTCGGAATAGACGGCGACGGTGCGCACACCGAGCCTGCGCGCGGTGCGGATCACACGGCAGGCGATCTCGCCGCGATTGGCGATCAGGATCTTGGCGAACATGGAGCCTCCCGGTTTTGCGTTGGTCGACGTCGGCATCCCTTCGCGCCCCCCTCTGTCCTGCCGGACATCTCCCCCACGAGGGGGGAGATTGGCAGCTTTGAGGCTGCTGCCCTTCTTTCAACGGTGGCGATTGGCGAAAGCCGGCGTGACGTCCGATCTCCCTCCAAGTGGGGGAGATGTCCGGCAGGACAGAGGGGCGCGCTGTCCCGCCAGCGTGTCAGGGCAACCATTCGTGCATTACCGACCTCTCCCTTACCAAGGGAGCGCCCTATCGAAGTCGTCTCTATAGCAGTCGTTTGATCCATGAGTTCAGCCCTCCCCAAGAGCGGCAACGGCACGCTGATATAGTTCGGCCGTCTGATCATCGAAGCAGCAGAAGGTAACTGTATCAGGCACTGCATTCAGTTGCAGGAAGGCGCTTACGGCGCCAACGGCGATCCCGGTCGCCTGGTCTTTCGGATAGCCGTAGATGCCGGTCGAGATCGCCGGAAATGCCACCGTCCGGCAATTATGGTCGAATGCGATTTCAAGCGACCGGCGGTAGCAGGAAGCGAGCAGTCCGGCTTCGCCCCTGCTGCCACCTTGCCAGACTGGCCCGACCGTGTGGATGATGTAGCGCGCCGGCAGCCTGTAGCCCTTGGTGAGCTTTGCATCGCCGACCTTGCAGCCATTGAGCATCCGGCATTTGAATTCGAGCTCCGGGCCGGCCGCGCGGTGAATCGCGCCGTCGACACCGCCGCCGCCAAGCAGCGAGGAATTGGCGGCATTGACGATGGCATCGACCGCAAGCCTTGTGATATCGCCGGTGTGGATGCTGATGCGTTGGTCGAGCGTGCTCATCTCACATCCTGAACACGCCGAACTTCGTTTCTTCGATGTCGGCGTTGAGCGCGGCCGACAGGCTGAGCGCCAGCACCTCGCGTGTTTTCGCCGGATCGATGATGCCGTCGTCCCACAGCCTTGCCGAGGAATAAAGCGGATGGCCCTCATGCTCGTATTTCATCAGGATCGGCTTCTTGAATTTTGCTTCCTCGTCTGCGCTCCACTCGCCGCCCTTGCGCTCGATGCCCTCGCGCTTGACCACCGCCAGCACGGTTGCGGCCTGTTCGCCGCCCATCACCGAAATGCGGGCGTTCGGCCACATCCACAGGAAGCGTGGCGAATAGGCGCGCCCGCACATGCCGTAATTACCGGCGCCGAACGAGCCGCCGATGATCATCGTCATCTTCGGCACGCGCGCGGTGGCGACCGCCATCACCAGCTTGGCGCCGTCCTTGGCGATGCCGCCGGCCTCGTATTTTCGCCCGACCATGAAGCCGGTGATGTTTTGCAGGAATATCAGCGGGATCTTGCGCTGGCAGCATAGCTCGATGAAATGCGCGCCCTTCAGCGCGCTTTCCGAAAACAGCACGCCATTGTTGGCGATGATGCCGACCGGCATGCCCTGGAGATGGGCAAAGCCGGTGACCAGCGTGGTGCCGTAATTCTGCTTGAACTCGTCGAACTCGGAGCCGTCGACGACCCGCGCAATCACCTCGCGCACATCATAGGGCTGGCGCAGATCGGTCGGCACGATGCCGTAGAGTTCCCGCGCGTCGTGAAGCGGCGGCGTGGGGCTCTGTAAGGTCAGGCTTACGGTCTTGCGCCGGTTGAGATTTTTCACGATGCGCCGGCAGATGGCCAGCGCATGTTCGTCATCCAGCGCATAGTGGTCGGCGACGCCGGACAACCTGGTGTGCACGTCGGCGCCGCCAAGCTCCTCGGCGCTGACGTCTTCGCCGGTGGCGGCCTTCACCAACGGCGGGCCGCCGAGAAAAATGGTCGCCTGGTTGCGCACCATGATCGTCTCGTCCGACATTGCCGGCACATAGGCGCCACCTGCCGTGCATGAGCCCATGACGCAGGCGATCTGCGGAATGCCGGCTGCCGACATGTTGGCTTGGTTGTAGAAGATCCGGCCGAAATGCTCGCGGTCGGGAAACACCTCGTCCTGGTTGGGCAGATTGGCGCCGCCGCTGTCGACGAGGTAGACGCAAGGCAGATTGTTCTGCAGCGCGATCTCCTGCGCGCGCAAATGCTTCTTCACGGTCAGCGGATAATAGGTGCCGCCCTTCACCGTGGCGTCGTTGACCACGACCATCACTTCGGTGCCTTCGACACGGCCGACGCCGGCAATCATGCCGGCCGAGGAAATCTCCTCGCCATACATCGACCATGCCGCGAACTGGCCGATCTCGAGGAAGGGCGAGCCGGTGTCGAGCAATTGTGCGAGCCGCTCGCGCGGCAACAGCTTGCCGCGCGAAACATGACGCTCGCGCGCCTCATCCGAACCGCCGCGCTCGATGCTGGCCGCCTTTTCCGCAATGTCGGAAACCAGCGCCCGCATGCGCTCGGCATTGGCGCGGAAGGTTTCGGAGGAGGGCGAGATTTGGGTTTGAAGTACGGCCATATCGATCTCTACACCTGCGCTAGGAGTTTGCCGTTGCGGCGTTCGAAAATTTTATCGGATAGCAGATTGAAGCCATCCTCGAACGTGACGTCGATCATCTGTCTGGCCACGCTTTGGGCCTTCGGATTGCTCGCATCGAAGATGAACAATTGATCCCGGCGCGGCAGCGCAAATAAAACATCGCCGGGAAACTGTGCTTTGATCGACAGCCAGAACTCGTCGAGCAGCACAAGGCTCGTGGAGAGCATCGTATTGCCGTCGACGTAATAGAGATAAAATGTGCCAATCTGGCCGTCGGAGACAATTTTCGGCAGCCATTTCTTCACATTGCCTAGTGCGACATCGCGCAAATCCGAAAGCGCCCGGCCGGGGAAGTCCTTCGGAGCAACAGGTGAGACTGAATCGGGAAGGTCGGCCATGTATACGACCGCAATTTCACCAACCAGCGGTTCGCACAATAAATCCAGACCCATCGATCTGAGGTGCTCGACATACTGCTGGGTCCGTATCACCGCGATCAGACTTTCTTCACTCGCCCTAGGTCGTATTTCGGCGAGGCCTCGGACTAGCCTGCGTATGGCCGCATCGGCGTCTTCGTCGGGGTATGAGTTCAAGTGCCCGAACACGTTTGTGACGTCTGCCGTCACTTCTGCGCCATCGAGTTTTGCACCGATTTTTGCAGGATCCGATGGGTCAGCGACAGCGCTATCGACACCTGGCTGCCGTTTGAGTTCGGCAATTACGAGCTCTCTGAATTCCGCCATATTAGAAAAGCGACGCTTCTGAGCCTTCGCGCGCCCGAGAAAGCCAGCGATTGTGGAAAACAAAGCCATCGCAAATATCCCCCGCCTTGTGACTGGATGTCCCGATGACGTAACCATCTATCGCCCTACTTGTCTCTCGATACCCGCAAAACAACAGCCTGCCATCTTGGCAGGCACTAAACCCCTTCCGCCATGATCTCGCGCCCGATCAGCCAGCGGCGGATCTCGCTGGTGCCGGCGCCGATCTCGTAGAGCTTGGCGTCGCGCAACAGCCGGCCGGTCGGGTACTCGTTGGTATAGCCGTTGCCGCCAAGCAGCTGGATGGCGTCGAGCGCCATCAGCGTCGCTTTTTCGGCGGCAAACAGCACGCAGCCAGCGGCATCCTTGCGTGTCGTCTGGCCGCGATCGCAGGCAGCCGCGACAGCATAAACGTAAGCGCGCGCGGCGTTCATCGTCGAATACATGTCGGCAAGTTTGCCCTGCACGAGCTGGAACTCGCCGATCGGCTGGCCGAACTGCTTGCGCTCATGCACATAGGGGATCGCCACGTCGAGACAGGCCGCCATGAGCCCGAGCGGGCCGCCGGCGAGCACGGTGCGCTCGTAGTCGAGGCCCGACATCAGGACCTCGACGCCGCGGCCCTCCTCATGCAGCATATTGTCATAGGGCACCTCGACATTGTCGAACACCAGTTCGCCGGTGTTGGAGCCGCGCATGCCGAGCTTGTCGAGCTTTGGTGATGCCGAGAAGCCGGCCATCGTCTTTTCGACGATGAAGGCGGTGATGCCGCGCGATTTCCGCTCCGGATCGGTCTTGGCATAGACGACCAGCGTTTCGGCGTCGGGGCCGTTGGTGATCCACATCTTTGAGCCGTTGAGCACATAGCGGTCGTTGCGCTTTTCAGCCCGCAGCTTGAGCGAGACGACGTCCGAGCCGGCGCCCGATTCCGACATGGCCAGCGCCCCGGCCTTTTCGCCCGAGCAAAGTGCCGGCAGGAATTTCTCCTTCTGCGCAGGTGTCGCCCAGCGGTTGATCTGGTTGACGCAGAGGTTCGAATGGGCGCCGTAGGAAAGGCCGACCGAGCCCGAGGCGCGAGAAATCTCTTCCACCGCAATGACATGGGCGAGGTAGCCCATGCCGCTACCGCCGAAATCGGGATCGGCGGTGATTCCAAGCAGGCCGAGCGCGCCGAGTTCTTTCCACAGATGCGCGGGGAACTGGTTGCTGCGGTCGATCTCGGCGGCGATCGGCGCTATTTTCTCCTGGGCAAAGCGGCGCACCAGATCGCGCAGCGCCTCGATGTCCTCGTCATGCCCGAAGCTGAGTGTGTTCGTGTACATGCCGTTCCCTCCCGGAACTATCGTCTATGTTCGCGCCAACTAGGCGCATTGTCATTGAAAGATATGTCGCCGTGACTTCAGCCATCGACAGCCGCTCGCCCGGCCGGAACCAGACGATGACGCCGGTCATCATCTGGATCAGGGCCATGGCAGTGAGCCCGGTGTCATCGACACTGAAGGCGCCGGCCTCCGCGCCGTCGCGCAGGATGGCGCGCAACTCCTTCTCATAGGCGGTGCGCATGCGCAGGATCTGCGTCAGCCGTTCATGCGACAGGCTGCGCAATTCCATGTTCGAGACATGGGTGGAGTGGCGGCGCTCGATGTGGAAAGCGATGTGGTTTTCGACATAGGCGGCAAGTCGCGTTGCCGGATCGGTGGCATCGGGGCGTGCGGCGTCCCACGCTTCGATCAGCCCTTCCATATGCTCGCGCATCAGCGTGAACAGGAGGTCTTCCTTGGTCGGAAAATAGCGGTAGAGCGCGGCGGCCTGAACGCCGACCTCGGCGGCAAGCTGCCGCATCGACATTGCCTCGTAGCCGAAGCGGGCGATCAGGCTGACCGCAGCCTCCCGGACGGCCGCTTCAGTTTTTTCGCCGTCGGATCCCGTTGTGCGTGCCATGAACGTCTCCCGATACCAATAATAAAACGAACGTTCAATTAATTCAAGCGGCAATAAAGTGGTTCCGTCTAGACGATGATCCGAAAGTCGATGGGCGCGTCGAGGAGTTCGAATTCCTTGGTCTCGACCTTCGAAACCGAAGCTCCCCTTGGCCCTTGCCGGAGCTGATCGATCATTGTGGAAACCGCAGCATCGGCACCGGCAATCCAGGCCGTCACGGTGCCGTCTCGTTCATTGCGTACCCAACCTACGAGGCCAAGCCCTGTCGCTTCGCCTCGCGCCCACATCCGGTAGCCGACGCTTTGCACCTTGCCATGCACACGCGCCTGCACTGCCCTTTGCCGGTCATCCATCGTTGCCTCCCATGCACAGAAACTGGCGCGGAATCGGACGAAAGCAACAGGCTTGAGTGTCGGATTGCTGCTGGATCGACGGAGTCGGGGTCGCGGCTGATTCTGTTTTGGCCTTGGCGGCCTCGGCAGGCTCTGTTGCGATGGCAATCGGCGGGGCTAGTTTCCCCGCGCCGCGGCGAGTGCGCCGGGCAGTTCCTCGGCAAAGATGTCGAGTTCATGATCGAGGCCGACGCTGACCCGGATGCAACGTTCGAGCCTTGGCGCCATCGGCTTGCGGATGAAAACGTCGCGCGACAAAAGGTTTTGCAGCACTTTCAGCGCGAAGGCGCCGTCCTGGCCGCAGTCGATGGTGACGAAATTGGTCGCCGATGGCAGCGGCTTCAGCCCGTTCGTCTCCGCAATCCCGGCTATACGTGTGCGGCCGGCAGCGACTCGCGCCACCACGCTGTGCAGCCAGTCCTGGTCGGCCAGCGCCTCGACGCCGGCGATCTGCGCCATGCGGCTGACTCCGTAATGGTTGCGGATCTTCTCGAAGTCACGGATCACCTCGGCTTCCGCCACCGCATAGCCGCAGCGTATGCCGGCCAGCCCGTATGCCTTGGAGAAGGTGCGCATGCGGATGACATTGGGTCGCGCGACATCGATCGGCGGCAGCGCCGAGGCCGGCCCCAATTCGCCATAGGCCTCGTCGAGCACCAGCATGGTGGTTTCCGGCAACGCTTCGACCAAGCGGGTGATATTTCCTGCTTCCCACCAGCTGCCCATCGGATTGTCCGGATTGGAGAGATAGACCAGCGGCGCCTTCTCCTTGATGACTGCCTTGAGCAGGCCGTCCAGGCTTTCCTTGTCGTTCTCGTAAGGCACCGTGACCAGCCGGCCGCCGACGCCGGCAACGTGGAAGTTGAAGGTCGGATAGGCGCCGAGCGAGGTGACCACCGCGTCGCCAAGCGCGACATACATGCGCGCCACCAGGCTAAGCAGCCCGTCTATGCCTTCGCCGACCACGACGTTTTCGGCGCCGATGCCGAGATGGGCGGCCGCAGCCTGCTTCAGCTCGTAATTGTCGGGATCGCAATACATCCACTGGTCACGCGCGACGCGCTCCATACGGGCGATAACGCGCGGCGAAGGCCCGAAGCTGCTTTCATTGGCGCCGATGCGGGCGCGAAAAGCACGTCCGCGCTCGCGCTCCTGCGCTTCCGGTCCGACAAACGGCACCGTCGAGGGAAGCGCGCCGACAAGCGGCGTGAGGGCAGGGCGCTGGCGCATGGCAAAGGCTCACGAGAAGATGGGCCTTCTTGCTAGCGTGCCCAATAGGACGGCGCAAGTTCTGGCGCGGCTGGAAATAGTGGCCATCACGCCCGTGATGAAATCGGCGCGGGTGGCCACGCTCTACGACCTGACCGCCGGTAGGCGGCAACCCTTTTGAAGGCCAGCACTGCAGCCAATGGCGACGGGCGCTTCAAAAAGAAAACCCGGCGGTTGCCCGCCGGGTTCGATTTTCAGCCAGGCTGAGCGTCTTAGAACGAGCGCTGGAAGCGGAGGAGACCGCCGATGCTGCTCTTCTTGTCGGCGTTGGTGAAGTTGGAGAAATTGGCGTCGTCGAACTTGCCTGCATTGAGGTAGTCGACTTCGGCCGTGACCGTGAAGCCGGGAACAACGTCGTAGGCGATGTTGGCGGCAACACCGAGATTCTTCCATTCGTCATACGAGACCTGGGCATTGAACGAGGTCTTCTCGTTGATGGTGTAGGTGCCGCCACCCCAGAATGCCCAGTTGCCGCCCCACTGCTTGTAGAAGCCGCGGCCGCCAGCGTCGATCGCATAGCTCGAGTCCGTCAAATTGTCGTCGGTGCCGTAGCCGCCCATGATGAACAGCGACAGGTTCTGCATCGGGGTGATGTCCAACCGAACCTTGCCGGCGACTTCTTCATAGTTGCTGTCATAAGCGACGACGCCGGTGATGGCGCCCCAGCCCTGCGTGTACTTCACGCCGCCGACGACATGCGGAACGTAGCTGTCGATGGTGTCGAAGCCCGAGCCTTCTTCGAGAGAGATGACGGCCGAGAAGCCGTTGCCCGCATCGAAGTAGTACTGGACGACGTTGGTGTCGAAGTCGCCGTAGGGAACGAGCGTATCCTGAAGGACGTTGCCGGCGTAGCCGATGAACGTGTCGAAGGCCGATTCGTCTTTACCGACGCGCAGACCACCGAGCTGGATCCAGGCGAAGTTCAGCGAAACGTTCTTGTTGCCGGCAGGGTTGGAGTTGAACTCGTCTGCTTCCGTTGCCGGATCGTCTGCCGACGGATAGCCGTTACGATTGCCGAAGTTGAAGCGGGTCTCGGTGTAGGTCTTCAAGGTGCCGAGTTCGGTTTCCTGGCCGGTCCAGGTCTTCAGCGTGAAGCGGGCGTTCTTGTAGAAGGTATCCTGCTCGTCGCCATCCTTATGGTCGAAGGACCTCGCACCGTCGAACGAGCCGACGTCGCCGGCGCCGATGTCGTAGCGGACATAGCCGCCGATGCGCAGGCAGGTTTCGGTGCCGGGAATGTAGAAGTAGCCGGCGCCGTAGACGTCGCAAATCTTGACGTATTCAGCCGGTTCCGGCTCGGCGACGACGACGGCGTCGGCGGCACGCGCACCGGAAACTGCGATCAGGGCCGCAGCGGAGCCGAGGAGAAGGCTCTTAATGTTCATTTTCTGACCTCCAGTCAGAATCGAACAAGACAGTGAAGCCGGCGACAGGCGTTTTCGCTGTAATCAGTTGTTATTGTTGAGGTCTATTGAAAAATGGAACTTTGCTGCGGGTGATGCGGCCATCACCACAGGCGCTTGTTTGCGGAGGCATGCCCTGAACCGGATTTGAGATAGCGCTCGAATGAAGCTGCCTTGCCCTGGTTCGAAAAGGCCATATAGGTGACGATCCGCCACGGCAGAAACTTGGATGTATGGCTGGATTTCCCCGCATTGTGCTCGACAAGCCGTCGTTTCAGGTCCGTCGTTATGCCGATATAGCGTTCGCGTTCGGCAGCCGCACTCTCCAGAAGATACACATACCACATGAGCTGCTCTTACCACATGAGCTGCTCTCCTTTGCCGGGCGTCGAAGGGCATCCTCTCCGCCATCCTGCTTCGCGCTGAGGTGGGCTTGTCCTGCGAAGCTCGAAGAGCGAAGCAGGACTGCCAATCGAATTTTGCAAGGGATTGTCTGGGCTTACGCTGTGCGGCACGTAGCACACCACACGGTCCGGCCCTTCTACGCCAAGGCTTCGGAGGGCATCCTCTCCGCCATCCTGCTTCGCGCTGAGGGTTGGGCTTGTCCTGCGAAGCTCGAAGAGCGA